>CBDVAL010000008.1:0-31905 GCA_965371955.1 uncultured bacterium
CCAGGAGACCTCGGCCATGGCCCAGGCCAGAGCCGGCCTGCTCGGCACTTTCTTCACCAGCCTTCTGGTGGGTGCCATCCTCGCCGTCTTCCTGCGCAAGAAGTAGCACCGCTTTCGGCAATGCAACCCAGGGCCATCGATTTCATCGTTTACAACGTGGAGGACATGGAGCGCTCGGTACGCTTCTATCGCGAGGTCCTGGGGATCGACGCTCCGTTCAACGAGGAGAGCGCTTTCTGGACGGAGTTCGATACCACCCCGGTATCGCTTGCGCTCTGCCGGCCCAGCAAGGAGCGTCCCTGGACCGGGCCGGCAGCCCTGGCGCTGGCGGTTCGCGATATCCATGAGGCCATCGCCGAGCTGCGGGCGAAGGGCGTGAAGGTCCTCACCGAGCCGGAGGAGACCAGCGTGTGCTTCGTGGCATTCATCGAGGATCCCGACGGCAACCGGATCTGCATTCATCAGCGCAAGGACGGCACGGCAGGCAAGCAGCCTCCCGCGTCGTGACCTCCGGGCCGCGGGGAACCACGCCTTCGCGGTGCCGTCCCTCCTGCGATTCCGAGCTGGACTCCCCAGCTAGTCGGGCCAGGTGTATTGCCATAAATAGCACAAAAAACAAGCCATCACGCCGTCAATCCCTTGACAAAGTCCAGTTTCCGACCTACCTTCGGATGTACCGTCTCACCCGGACAGTACTTGGAGATTTGCGTACCCGACTCGCTCGCCGAGTGTGTTGGCCGGGGGATCGGCGTCTTTCTGACGGACGGCGCCACCGCGGATTTGCCGCCGCTTCCGTGCCTTCGCCGCTGCGCACCGGCACATGGAGGCTGCATTGTTTCGCAAGGCGCTCCCCGCACAGGTCCTGATTGCCCTGGTACTGTCCATATCGCTCCTGTTCGCCCCTACGGGGCCCATTCACAAGAGAGACAGCGACTCCGGAGACAGCCTCTCCGGCAAGGGTAAGAAGACCGCCGGCGCGCTGGAGGTGCCCGAGCAGGAGCGCAACGCGCCGCCCAAGCACTCGCGACCGGATTGGTGGCCGTTCGAGAAGGGGCCGCGCTACGGCATCGTGGGGATGGACGGCCTGTCGCGGCAGGACCGTGCGGTCATCTATACCAAGGCAGGTGACGCCCGGCTGGATGGAGAGCTCAGCGGGCGGCTGCCGGAATCGCTGCGTGCCGGCATTGGAATCGTGGCCGGCAAGGACGCGCCGCCCCACGCCTACCTGATGGTCCTGCCCACCGCCGCGGCCTACCAGGCCGGCAGCATCCGCCGGCAGATCGAGGCGCTGGGGGCGGAGCTGGTGGACTTCCTGCCGCGTGAGGCGGTGGTGCTGCGCGCGTCGCCGCAGTCCGTCCAGCGTGTGCTGTCCAGTCCGATCTTCGTCCATGTGGAGCCCTACCACCCGGCTCTCAAGATCGACTTCCATGTGGGCCAGGTGCCGCTGTGGAACAAGCAGCGGGCGGACTCGCCGGTGTTCGAGCTGGCGGTGATCGGACACCGTGGCGAGAGCCCGGAGGATCTGATCCGCGACGTGGAGCGCGTGGGCGGCAGCGTGGGCAGCGCCGCCACCATCGGCGCACGCACCTTCTTGCAGGTGTCGCTGCACCGGGATCGGGTGTTCGCGCTGGCGCGTCTGGTCCGGGTGGCCTCCGTCGAGGAGCGCCGCGAGTACCTGGTGATGACCACCACGGCTCCGCCCACCATCCAGACCGGGCGCTACAATGGCTACGCCGTGCCGTTCTTTGATGCCGGCGTAGACGGCGGCGGTGAGACGCGCTGTGTGGGCACCGGCACTGATGACATCCTAAACAGCAGTGCTTCCGGCGACGACCGAGTGAGCGGCAACGGCAAATGGATCGTGGACGGTGGCAACCTCAGCTGCGAATCAGCCGCAACCGGCAACGATCTAGCTACCGGCCTCTTTCTGGTGGCCCCGCAGGTCATCTGCGCCGCGGACAACGGCATTTCGCTGGATGCCGCGGGGCTGTCACACTCGACCACCGAACCCTGCATCGGCGGCGATTGCACGGCGACCGGAACGAGCATGGCCAACGTGGGTAGCGGGCACCGCAAGGTGCAGAGCTACACGACGGGCCTCCACACTGACCTCACGTCCTCCGGTGACCTGACCAACTGTGACTCGGCCGCCTCGGGCTCCGGGTCGCACGGCAACCGGGTGGTCAACCTGATCCTGGGCAACCCGTCCAACGGCATCGAGGGCCTGGGGATCACCCGCGACGATTCGGACAGCGACGACTCCAACCAGTTGGATGAGACA
The DNA here is from genome assembly GCA_965371955.1 of uncultured bacterium. Classification (GTDB taxonomy): domain Bacteria; phylum Acidobacteriota; class Polarisedimenticolia; order CBDVAL01; family CBDVAL01; genus CBDVAL01. Next base: position 2,282 of record CBDVAL010000008.1, read on the forward strand.
TTCTTGCCCCTGGACGGAGTGGCCCGGGGCGCCCGGCTGATCTTCCAGGATATCTCCATCACCACCACCGGGGCAGCGAGTCCGTGCGCCAAGGACTCCGGCCCAGTCGCACAGTTCGTGGATCTGAACAACGTGGTTCCGGGGAACATCGCCCAGCGGCTCATGGATTGCGGCACGGCGGCCACCATCGTGTTCCCCTTCGGCGTGCCGAACTTTGACAAGGTGCGAGCCTTCGACATCGACACCGGGCACTACCTGGCGGGGGCCGTGGACGTTGACACCTACCTGTTTGCCAACCGCGACCGGTCGGTGTTCCTCCCTACCGGCAACGACGGGGCGAACCCGTTCGACGGCAACGACATCTATCCCGACGATCCCGGCCATCCTGCTTGCCCGGCGGCCCCGGGATGCCCGTTCACTCTGGTTCCCGCCCGGATCCAGGTGAACCACCTGGCCACGGCGAAGAACGCCGTAACGGTGGGGGCGGTGCGCGCCGACGCACTGGACTTCTTCGGCAACTTCGATCAGACGGAGAACACCTCCAACTTCACCTCCAAGGGCCCGGCGACGTTCGAGAGCCTGCGCATCGCGCCGCTGGTCATGGGACAGGGATCCGACTTCGGCGGCCGCGGGCTGCGCCTCGATCCGCTGTTCAACAGCGGTGTGGTGCTGCGCTCCTCGGACAACGACAACGCAGGGGTGGTGGAGGGAGTGGTGGACGAGGGTGGCCGTGGCACATCGCTGGCCACCGGCGTGGTGGCGGGAGCGGGCGCCCTGGTGCGCGACTACTTCGCCCAGGGCCTGTATCCCAGCGGCCATGCCACGCTGGCGGACCAGGTGCCGGTGATCTCCGGCGCCCTGGTGCGCGGTCTGCTGGCCGGAAGCGCCAACTTCGGGTCCGCGTTCGTGCAGAATGTCAGCCGGTTCAACAACGAGCAGGGCTTCGGCCGGGTGGAACTGGGCAGCACGCTGCCGCTGGAGGGATTCCACGGCGGGCCCGGAGCGGGGGATCCGCGCCGGGCGCTGCGTCCGGGCGATGGCGGCGCGCCGCCCACGGTGCCCACGGTGCCCACCAGCCTGCAGGTGTTCGATGAGTTCCTTGAGGGTGGAGGTACCTGGAGCAAGAACGGATTGCCCATCGCCACCGGCGTCGCGGTGCTGGAGGAGGGTGTCAACGCGCTGGAAACCACGGTGTTGGTGGTGGAACCGAACGAGCAACTGCGCGTTGCCCTCTCCTGGTACGATCCGGCCAGCGCGCTGGACATGGGTGGCTTGCTTGTCAACAACCTCGACCTCGAGGTGGAAGATCCAAACGGCAACACCTACCTGGGGAACAACTTCGCCGGCCAGTTCTCCGTCCACACCGGCCAGGGCGGCCTCAGCGTCGACACGAGGAACCCGGTGGAGGCCGTGATCCTGAACCGTCCGGTGCTCCTCGGCACGTGGAAGATCCGGGTCAAGACGGCCGACCCGTCCGTGATGGGGGCCAGCAACGCGGCCTGCACCGTGGGGAGCAACACGGTATGCGGCGGCGATGACGGGTTCGATAACCTGGCCGGGGACGGGACGCCGGTGTGCCACTCGGGAGCCAACGGTGTGTGCGAGAGCATCGCAGCCGGGGGTGATGTCCAGCTGGTGGCTTTCGGGGCGGAGGCGCTGCCGTTCGGCCTGAGCCTCGCCGGCGGCTTCCTGCCCTCCGGCGCCAGCGCGGCGCGTCTGAACCGGAACCGTTACGACTGCTCCGATGATCTCCACTTCACCATTCTGGAGTCCTCGGCGGGGGTTATCGACATCGGGTCCCTGATCACGTTGCGTGTGCTCCGTGACGATGTGGTGGTGGATGAGGAATCCGGGGCGTTGGATGCAACGCTGTTCGTCCTCACCAAGGACGGCGCGAGCTTCTCCACCGTCGACCCCATCCCGGTGCAGACGCTCGCCGGCGCGGAGCTGAACGACGGCGTCCTGGAGGTAGTGGACGGTGACAGCATCGAGTTGACCTACATCGATGGCTCTCCCGCAGCCACCATCACGGCCACGGCGGTCGTGGACTGCACGGCGGACATCGACCTCGCCATCTTTGGCACCACCGGGCTCAACCATCAGTTCATCATCTCCGGGGGATGCGATCTGGGGTTCGGCGGCACGTTCCAACAGGGCGATCTCCACTTCGACGAGGGAGAGAACATCCTCTATCAGGTGGCGTTCATGAACTCGTCGCTGAACACGATCCAGGGCGTCACGGGGACGCTCACCTGCATCGATCCGACTCCCGGTGCCCCGGACCCGTGCGACGTCCTGTCGCCCTTGCCGCAGACCGTGGGCATAGGGGACCTGGTCGGATCGTCGCCGGGACAGCCCTCGGTGACCGCCGTCTCGTTCAACCTGAAGGTCCATCCGGACCTGACCGTCCAGCTACCTGTTTCTTCCGACCGGGTGGTGACGCTGGTCACCACGCTGTCTTCCATCGCCTCCAGCGTGCTGGCTGACCAGGTGAGCTTCTCCCACACGCACGCCCTGCAGGCCGATGATGAGCGCCTGCACTACTCCACTGACTATCCCGAGGGCACGCAGGCCTGTGACGCGGCCAGCTCCAACGCGGGCGCCCGTTGCCAGGTCGATGCGGACTGCACCGGGGGTGATTGCGGCAGCTACTTCATCGCTGTGGACCACAACCGGGACGGCAAGATCGACACCAGGCTGGTAGCACGCGAGCTCATCAGCTACGAGCCCATCACCTACGATGTCACCACCGGCCTTGCCAACCGCAACGTGACCAGCGGCAATGCCTTGACGGATGCCGGCGTCGTGGGCAACCCGCAGATCCTCGACGCCGACGGTCCGGACGACAGGTTCGGCAAGCGGTGCTTCCTCGGCAGCACGTCGTTGCCCACGAACTGCCAGGACGACGCGGACTGCGCCGGCGCGGAGACCTGCCGCTCGGATGACCCCATTCCGTGGACCATGGACGGGATCCCCGTCTCCGCCGGCGGTTTCACCCACGCTGATGCCGGCGTCTCCGGTCAGTGGGTTTCGTTCGAGGATCCGCTCTCAGACCCTGGCTTCCCGTCTCCCACGGAGATCTGGTCGTCCGGAGGTGGCGGCGCCTGTGGGTTCCAGAGCCAGGACCGGGACGGTGCTCTGTTCCGCCGTGCGGGCGTCTGGCATGCCGGAAACGCAACGGCCAGCCCCGCGCTGACGGATTGCCCGGACTACCTGACGCCGTCCAACCCCGCCACCCCGCAGGGCGTCGAGGACTTCAGGTGGTCACTCATCTCCCCCCTCATCCAGCAGGTCAACACGGCCACGGACGCCCGTGGTTTCGAGTTCACGGTGAGCATGGAGCGCACCGCCTGGAACGAGAACGTCCTGCTATTCGATCCCGGCGTCTACCTGGTCAGCCAGCTGGACAACGATGTACGAGTGGCAACGAACGTCAGCGCTGCCGACGATCCGCAGCAGAGAGCCGACGGGGTGCTGCTGTTCCTGCCGAGCAGCTATGTGAACACGCTGCTGCAGGGGCCGATCACACGCCTGTCGGAGGGGCAGCGGCGCTTCGGCGGCTCGCGTGAGGTCTCCGGTCCCAGCGTCTTCAGTCGCCTGGACCCGGATGACAGCCTCGATCCCGGAGGTGTTCCGGTCCTCACGGGTGACGAGGTGGGCGTGGCCCGCACCCTCGGCGGCCCGCGGACCCAGCAGGTGATCAATGTGTGCCAGGATCCGATCCTTCCGTGTGGGGACTACTTGGACCCGCAGGTTCTCGCAGCCCTGCCGCATCCGCTCCTGGACTCCATCCCGGGCGGTGATTTCAACGAGAACGACGACTGGCTCGACATCGTCAACGGCACGGTTCTCTGCGGTCCCAACGAGCGCGCCGATACGGCAGCGGCTGGTGGCGACCTGCAGAGCATTGCTCAGGGCACCGGCTGCCCCGACGCCAGTTCCGTGGTGGTCACCGGGACCGGCGGCGTGCTGTCCTCGCTAACCCTGGCCTCTGCGCAGCAGAGCCGGGTCTCCGGTCCGGTGCGCAACAACGAGCAGGACCAGACCGGTTACGAGGACACTTTCGGTGCGTCCACGGACAAGTTCCAGTTTGCGTTCCAGTGGATGATCATCGAGGGTGCCGCGGGCAGCATGGGCTTCACCGTGGATGACATCGTCTGGGAGTGGGACGAGACCCATCCCACGGATCAGACGTCGGCGGAGAACTCCTGCGCCGACATCTGCATCGGCGGCAGCAACGCCGGCGAGCCGTGCTCGACGGGTTGCGCCGGCGGTGAGTGTGGCTTCGGTGCCGGTCTGGCCGGGCGTAAGAACGAGCCTGGTAGCTGCATCGACCGCTGCGTTGGTGGTACGCAAGACGGTAATGCATGCGTCGTCGGCGATGCCGGCGACCCCTGTATCACCGGAGGCGGAGCCTGCCCCAACGTCGGCACCTGCGTCACCGGCGATGCCACCGGTTGCGGCGGCAACCCGAACGACTGCATCTCTAAGGCCATGCAGTGCGCCACCATTTCCGTGGACCGGTTGTCCCTGCAGCAGTGCAGCGCCCCTATCCTGGTGACGGTGCAGGACCCCACCGCAGGCTCCATCTCCATCGTGGACAAGGTGGTGATCAACGTACGCAGTGACAGCGAGCCCACCGGGGAGAACTTCTTTCTCACCGAGACCGCGGCGGGCTCGCGCGTCTTTCAGGGGTTCATTTCCGTCTCCAGCGCATTTGACTCGCCCGGCACGGTGTTCGTCCTGGCGTCGTCCGACGAGACCGTGGTGGCATCGTACGCGGACCCGGACTGCGACTACGACGGGCCCGCCGACGAACTCACCGAGGTCGGCCAGCTGGGCGAGAACGACTTCACCGACGTGGACGGGGATGGCGTGGCCAACCTGGGGCCGAACGGACTTCTCGACTCGCGCCAGGTGGGCGAGTTCGACGACGACAACTGCTTCGCCGCCGGCACCGGGACCGATGTGTACAACCCCGGCCAGTTGGACTCGGACACATTCTGCGTCAATGAGATGGGCGACAGTGACGGCACGTTCTGTGCGGCGGGCGTGGGCCCCGCGGGGGATGCTTTCTGTGCCGGTGTGAGCCTGGCGTTTCCCACGTGCCGGGGCGATCGGGCCGGTGATGCCTGCGACGTCTGCCCCGACGACTACAATCCCGGACAGGAGGATCGTGATGGCGACGGCGTAGGCGATATCTGTGAGCTGGACTGGGACGGCACTTGCCAGGACCTGGACTTCGACGGGATCTGCAACAATGCCGACAACTGTCCCTCGGTGTTCAATCCGGCTCAAGTGGACTCCGACGGCAACGGCGTCGGGGATGCCTGTGACGGTGCCGGTGATGCGGACGGCGACACCATCCCGGACGGGGCTGACAACTGTCGCAATCTACCGAACTTCCAGCAACAGGACGCTGACGCCGACGGCATCGGTGACGCCTGTGAGAGTTTCGTGGAGGACTTCGACTCCGACGGCGTCCTGGATATCCTCGACAACTGCCCTCTCTTCTTCAACCCGCAAGATGTCCTTGGCGTCCAGTCGGACATCGATGGCGACGGCATCGGCGACAGCTGCGACCCCGATTCCGACGATGATGACAACGACGGCGTGCCCGACGACCTCGTGCAGTTCTTCGTCCAGGCGCGCTGCCCTGGAGGCCTGGGGTTTGGGACGCTCCTCGCCGTCGATGTGCTCGACAATGGTGATGCGGACGGCTTTGCGGACGAGGGAGAGACCGTCACCCTGGACCTCACCATCCGCAATAGCTCCACCGACGTGCAGGGACAGCCCATGAGCCTGAGCAACGTGCGCATCGAGCTGTCCACCGGGAGCGACTCGATCTGCCTCACCGATGCCAGTTCCGTCTTTGGGGACTTGTTCGCGGGCGGGGACCTGAAGAACTCGTCACTGGATCGCTTCCAGTTCGTGGTGAACAGCTCCCAGGTGGGAACCAGCAATGCCGCGCAGACGCTGACGCTGGCCGAGGCCAAGACCGTGGTGTTCACCGTGACGCTCTCCGCCGACGAGATACCCGACCAGGTCAATATCGCCACCTTCACGCTGCCGCTGGACCTGGACATCATCGGCGACCTCACCGGCGGCGGACCGCTGGGCGGCACCGGCCAGCTGTGCGAGGACTTCGAGGCGCTCACGGGAACGCCCGACCTGACCGACACGCTGGGCCGCACCGGCGCCACTCTCACCGACATCATCCCGGTGGTCCCGGGGACCCAGTGCGGGCGCACCTCCCTCGGTCCGCCCGATTGCAGCGTGAACACCGCGGTGAACGACTGGCACCTGCATGACTTCGCGGCCGAGCCCGGCAATGCGCCCGAAGGCGGCAAGGCTCACGGCGGTTCCGGGTCCCTGCACATGGGGCGGCACCTGGATCCCGCCAACCCGCTGAACAGCAGCTACGGCTTCCGGCAACTGACCGCCTTCCTTTCTCCGTCGGTGAACATCGCCCTCTCCGGGAACCGCGCCCTGGAGTTCTGGCACATCGTGCGGCTGGCGGATGACAACGTGCTCAACCTGCTGCCCGGACGGACGCTTGACATCGCCACGCTGCAGGTTCGCCTGGACGGGGACACCGACCCGGTGGTGGACGACTTCGGTGCCTGGCAACGTCTGGAGCCGATCATCAACCCGTACGATCACGTGCGCGACGCAGCGCTGGTGGAAGCCTGCAAACTGGATCCTGTGGATGATTTCCTGGACGTGGCGGCAGGCGGCAGGGAGAACGAGACCACCTGCGCGCCGCAGTCCGGCTGGTCGGACCAGGGGGAGGGATCCGGATCAGGGGCATCGCCAGGCGGCTTCCTCCCGTGTGTCGACGCCGACTCCAACGGCCACAACGACTGCGGCTCGGCCGACACGTTGGGCCCGGGCTTCTCCGAGACCGGCAGCGTGGGTCTCGGCGTGTGGATCAAGACTCGCTTCGATCTGTCGCCGTTTCTCGGACGCAGGCTGCAGGTGCGCTGGCTGTTCTCCTCCATCGCCCTGCTGGAGGAGCCGGGCTTCCTCTCGTACAACGAGTCGCCGGGACAACCGGGCTTCGATCTCAAGGAGTTCGATGACGGCTGGTTCATGGACGACATCTGCTTCAAGGGGCTGATCAACAACCAGCTCGACGTGATCCCTGACGGTGGGGACGACGTGTTGTCCGGGAACGAAGTGCTTTGCGGGGTCAACAACATCTCCGAGACCCTGGCCGAGGGCGACGACACGCAGGGCACCGCCGTGGGCTTTGTTTGCGGAGGTTGCACTGGCGGTGCCCATGACGGGGAGCCCTGCGAAGTGAACGACCCTGCGTCGCCTTGCGTCACCGAGGGGCTCTGTTTCGGGGGTTTCAACAATGGCGCAGCGTGCATCGTGGGCAACGCCAGCGACCCCTGCGTGACTCAGGGGTTGTGTTCCGGCGGGACTCAGGCCGGCAATCCTTGTCCGGTGGCCAACCCTATTGTCTGTAACAGCGGCGGTGGGGCTTGCGGCTCTCCCGGAATCTGTCCCCTGCCCACGTGCAGCGATAACGGCACCAGCGTGTCCGTCACCATCAACAACCCAGGCTCGTCCATCGACTCCGTGGCCACCGATGTGTGCAACACGGACCCGAGCAGCTTCTGCACCTCGGCCACGGCGTTGGTGCAAGGACAGTTCAGCCCTGTCACGTTGTCCACCCTGGCTGGGCAGGCGATCACTCTCGACGCTGGAGCATCGTCGCTCGACTCGTGCGTTGGCGGCAGCATCCAGTATCAGTTCGTCCAGTGCGATAGCCTCGGTGGAGCGTGTGACGCCCCGGCCAACGCTTCCATCCTGAAGGACTTCTCATCCGCCAGCACGCAGTCGGTCAGCCCGCTGGTAGCAACGCGCTACGCAGTGAGCGTGCGGTGCTCTTCGGTGGGAACCTGCATTGGTGGGATTGAGGACGGCAACCTCTGCGATGTCGGCAATCCCGACCCGTGCCAGGACCCGGGTGGCGGAGTCTGCATGCCAGGTGGTTGTGATGAAACCGCCTTCGCGACGGTGCTCACCAAGGATCCCACGGCCTGCGGTCGCATGGTCCTGTCGGTCGACTGCTTCGGGGGTGGCGTGTGCAACAGCACGGATCCTGCGGTCCTCAACGTGCTGAAGCCGACACCGGTGGGAGTCGGGCTGGACTTCCATGCCGGCGTGGTCGGCGAGTTGGGCTCCCCGGTGTGCACCTTGAGCACCAGTCTCGCCAGCGGCGTTTTCTCCGGGGACGCACCGGGCTCGGCGGTGGCCGTGGTGGATTCCGCCAACTCGCCCTTGCTGGGGGCCGTGCGCTTCTTCCTGGTCACATGTGATGTGCCGGCTCCGAAACCAGCCGGCCGGCAGCGCATCGGTGGTGCGCCAAAGGCGCGCTTCCAGGCGCCCTAGACTCTAGCCGCCGGCCCCGGCGGGGGCGCCGCGGATCTGGGAGATGACCACCTGGAACTCGGGATCGGCGCTCACCGCCGCGAAGTCGGGATGGTCGAAGGCGAACTCGGGGTCGGGCTTGCCGCGCAGGTCGAGGTAGCGACGCAGGAGGCGCACCGTTTCCTCGGGCGCGCCGGTGAGGGAGTGGTAGCGCGCCAGGTAGAGCGCCCCGGTCTCGCTCTCGGGAAGCTCCCCGGCCTTCTGCGCCGCGGCCCGGGCGCCACCCTCGTCGCCGGTTCGCGCCAGCGACACGGCGTAGAACGCGCAGTGGCTCTGGCTCGGTGTATCCTTGCAGCTCTCACCGAAGTAGTTCGCCGCCACCTTCCATTCCGCCGCCACCAGGCTCTCGAAATCGGCGTCATCCCGAAGCAGCTTGAAGTCACTGTGGTACGCGGCGTCCGGCTCGGGGTACGATTCGATCTCCAGGAAATGACTCAGCCACTGGAGAGCGCCGGCGCGATCTCCCGCCACGCCCTGGTAGCGAGCCAGCGTGTAGACGCCCCACGCGATCTCGGGCAACTCCTCGGCAAGCCTTGCCTGGATCCGGGCCTCGTCGGACTGTCCCGCACGCTCCAGGGTGTAGGCGTACGAGGCACAGTAGCCCTGGTTCTGCGATCCCCGGCAGGCCCGGTTCCACAGGCCCGACGCTTCCTCCCATGCGGCCAGTCCCTGGAGCGCCCACGCCAGCGGCCACAGGTTGTCCTCACTCGGGTTGATGGCTATGGCCTGGCGGGCCCGGGCCACGGATTCCTCCGCGTAACCAAAATGCTCCAGGACTGTGCTGTAGACCGCATAGACGTCGTCGTTGGCCGGATCGAGCCGCCGTGCCTCGTCCAGGTCGCGGAAGGCGGCCTCGCGATTGCGTAGGTATTCATGAGCCTGGCTGCGGGAGCGCAGGATGTAGCTCTGCAGCGCCGGCGTGAGGTCGTCGCGTTCCAGGATGCCGTCGAACTGTTGCACGGATTCGCTGTAGCGCGAGTCGGTGCTCAGGAACTTGGCCTGGAAGATATCGTCCCACGGCGTACCGGGGTCCACGCGCACGAGGTTCGCCAGCTGGCGCTCGTAGCGATGCCTCGCCGGTGAGGTGGGAGCCTGAGCCCAGGCATCGGAGAACAAGGCCCAGGTGCGCAGGACATGCGCCTCGGGTTCACGCGGCATCGCCGCCACCAGGCGCTCGGTGGTGGCCAAGGCCGCCTCGACCTCCTCGCGTCGCACGGCGGCCAGGGCCTCCAGGTAGAGCTGCGACCCCAGCAAGCGCGAGTTGGTGGTGAGTTCCTCGAAATGAATGTGCAGCGTGGGCATCTGGACGCCGAGCTGGTTGACCACGACGCGTGCCAGAGTCGTGGCGAGGGAGCTCAGCCGGTCGCTGTCCTCCTGCTTCTCGTCACCCCACAGCACCCGGTTGGCCCGCACGTCCACCAGACTGAGCGTCACCGTCACCGTATCGCCCTGGCGGGTCAGCGCGCCGGTGAGGAGGCGTCCTGCTCCCTGGTCCAGCGCGGCGCGCTGGGCCTCCGCCGGCGCCTTTCCCGGCACCGGCAGCACGGTGAGCTCGGTGGCAGGGGCCAGGTTGGCCACCAGCGCCTCGGCGAACGCCTTGCCCACGTAGTCATCTCCCGCCTCCTGGCCGCGAACCTCCAGCGGTAGGACCAGCACCTTAAGAGGATCCACCGGGGCACCGGAGCCGGGAAGCAACTGCCACAGCAGCGCCAGCACGGCCACCGTCACGGCGACGCCGACGGCCGGCCACAGCCAGCGCGGTCGGACCTTGATGGCCGGTAACGTCTGGCGCAGCGATTCGTACGAGCGCGTCGACCCGGTCTCGAGCTCCCGGCCGAGATGGCGCAGGTCGATGGCCATGTCCTCGGCGTTGTGGTAGCGATCGGCGCGACGCGGCGCCATCGCCTTGGTGATGATCCGTTCCAGCTCGATGGGGACCTGCGGCACGAGATCGTGCACCGGGGTGGGGCGCGCCCTGCGCACCGCGTCGATGACGTCCACGTTATCGGGCCCGATGAACGGCAGCATGCCGGTGGTCATCTCGTAGAGGATGGTCCCCATGGAGAAGATGTCGCTGCGTGCGTCCAACTCCTCGGCCCGTGCCTGCTCCGGCGACATGTAGGGCAGGGTGCCGGTGATCTTGCGCCGCTCCGGCTCGTCCTCGGTGACCCGCGTGGTGGCCCGTCCCACGGTCTCCTCGCCCTCGGGCTGCAGCAGGATGGCCAGGCCGAAGTCCACCACCTTCACCTCGGCATCGGGGGTCACGAGGATATTGCCCGGCTTGAGGTCCCGGTGCACCAGCCCGCGGGCGTGCGCCTTGGCGAGGGCGTGGGCAATCTGCCATGCCAGCTCGGCTATCTTGTGCGGCGGGAGCGGCCGGCCCATGAGCAGCTTGTTGAGCGGCAGGCCCTCCACGTACTCCATGACGATGAAATCCAGATCGCCCTCATGGCCGAACTCATGCACCTGGACGATGTGGGCGGCGCTGACCGCGGAGGCGGCACGGGCCTCCTGAAAGAACATCTTGCGATGCTTGTCATCGCGCCGGGCGTCCGCGTGCAGCACCTTGATGGCCACGTCGCGCCCCAGGATGGTGTCCTCCGCCTTCCACACCACACCCATGCCGCCCTCGCCGACCTTCTCGACGAGGCGGTAGTGGGAGAGCATCTGGCCGGACTCGGCATACGTCATGCGGGTGCTTCTCCAGGAAGGTCCACGAGAGGAACCGCGGCGCTGCAGACAGGATTATGCGGGCTGGCGTTCCGGGATGTCAAAGTGGCGAAAAGACCCACCGGGGAGGCAGGGTGGGCCACCGCGCGTCAACCTGCGCGGTGGAAGACATCAATGATATGAGAGCAGACCTTCATCCCGGTCCGGAAGTGGCTGAGCTGGCCGAACTCGTTGGGCGCATGATAGGTGTCCTCGCGCCCGAAGCCGGTGATCTGCACGTCGAAGCCGGAGTCCTGCAGGTCCTTGACGATGGGCAGGCTTCCGGTCATGGAGAATGGCTTGACCTCGCCCAGGGCCTGCTTCACCGCGTCGCACAGCACGCGGTAGCCCGGCGACTCCAGATCGCAGGCGATGCCCTTGAAGGCGTCGCCCAGCCACTCCAGCTCCACGGTGCCGCGAATATTCTCCTCGGGGAGGACGTAGCGGCTGGGGCCGCGGGTGGCCAGGGCGGTCACGTCGAGCTCGTCCACGTAGCGCTGCATGGCCTTCTGGGCGTCCTCGATGCGGTAGAACGGCGTCAGGCGGATGTCGCCGGCGATGGTGCACTGTCCCGGGATCTGGTTAATGCTTCCCTCCGGCGTGTTCCACTGCGTGGGCTTGAGGGTGGAGCCGGTGACGAAATGGTAGCGTTGCTCGTCCGGGTGCTGCGGGAAGTCCTGGTAGAAGCGATCCTGGATGTGCTGCATCACCTCCACACCCAGTTCCAGGGCGTTCACGGCCTTGTCGGGCAGGCCGGAGTGGAACAGCTTGCCCTGGACGGTGAGCCTCCACGGCGCCATGCCGCCGGTGCCGATGGTGGGGTGGATCTCCGCGCTGTCCAGCCAGTAGACCGGGCCGTTCTTGCAGCGCTCCATCTCGCCCTGCTTGACCAGCTCGTCGATGCCGATGCCCATCTCCTCGGAGTTCTCCTCGTTGGCGATGAGCACGGCGATGACGCCGACGTTGAGGTCGGGTTTGCTCTCGGCCAGCTGCAGGAACAGGTCTGTGATCAGGGCCACGTGTCCGAGACAGTCGGTCACGCCGCGGCCCCACAGCTTGTCGCCCTCGATGGTCAGCTTGAACGGGTCGCGCTCCCAGCCCGCCGGATCGGCGGGAACCACGTCCAGGTGCGAGCCCACCAGCGAGACCGTGCGGTCACCGTTGCCCGGATACTCGATGATGATGTTGCCTCGCCCGGGCTTGTAGGCGATGTGTCGCACCTGCAGCGGTCCGCCGTTCTCCTTGGTGTGCGGCTGCAGCATCTCCAGGACGATCTTGCCGGCGCGATCCTCTTCCGGGATGTACCTGGGCGGGTTGTTCTGAAGGTGCCTGCTCTGGCCGATGAGCCCGGTGAGAATCTGCAGAAAGCGGTCCTGGTTCAGTTCCATGTTCACGCTGGGCCTCCTCGATGGGGAAGGAGCCATGGTATCGGCGGTGAGCAGGGGATTCAAGCTTTCCTAATCTCGATGCGCCGCTTGCACCCCTTGCAGGTCAGAACGCTGACCTGCAGCCCCGGGCTGAGCTGGTGCACCTTGCCGCAGGTGCACTGGAAGCTCTCCCATCCCGGGTTGCGCCGCTTGTAGTGCAGCTTGCCCTCGGCGGCCACGGTGCCGTCCCGGACCTCCGCCTGGGCGCGGGGGACGGGATGGTCGCGGCCGCAACGCGGACAGCCGATGCTGGCCTCGCCGAACGTCGGCGGGATCTTGATGCGCACGCCACAGGCGCACGGGATGAGCAGGAAGCTGGCCAGGGTGTCCAGCAGATCGGTGACCTCGTGGATGGTCTCCTGGTCCTTCGTGACCTCCTCGGCGGTGGGCATGCGCACGGCTACGTCCTCCTGCGCGCGCAGCGTCCGGCCACCCAGGCAGGTCTCCGTTCCGCCCATCACCTTGCGGTAGGCCTTCTCGTATTCCATCCACCCGGCGCCGCCGGCCATGGAGCGCAGGATCTGGATGCGCTTGGTGGTGGGGGGATGGGTGGAGAACAGTCCGGCAGCCGATGCCGCCTGCAGGGGATTGACGATGTACAGCGGGACCAGAGCGCGAGGCACGGACCCGCGGGAACCCTGGGCGCGGGACATCTTCTCCAGCGCCGAGGCCAGACCCGGCGGGTAGCGGGTGAAGCGCGCCGCCGAGGCATCGGCCAGGTACTCGCGCTTGCGCGAGCACGCCAGGTAGAGCAGATTGGCCAGCAGCGGCGCCACGACGGAGGCCACCAGGGTGGCCACCAGGATGAGTATCTGGGCCTGGCCGCCGACCTTGGCCCGCCGCCGCCGCGCGCCGCCGATCCACAGCGAGCGCCGGAACAGATCGGAGAGCAACACGATGCTGCCCAGCATCACCGACGCGGTGGTCATGAAGCGGATATCCAGGTTCTTGATGTGCCCGATCTCGTGCGCCACCACCCCCTGGAGCTCGTCGCGATTCAGTCGCCGCACCAGGCCGGCGGTGACGGTGACGCAGGCGTTCTCCGGTTTGCGGCCGGTGGCGAAGGCGTTGGGTTGATCATCGTCGACGATGTACAGCTTGGGCATCTTGCCCAGGCCCGAGGCGATGGTCATCTCCTCGACGATGTTGTAGAGCTGCGGGACGTCCTCTTTCTTCACCGGGCGTGCGCCGGCACCCAGCAGGACGATCTGCTCGCCGCCCAGGAAGGTCACCGCCATGAGGATCAGCCAGAGGACCAGAGCTCCCCCGGCGCCCAGGACGGCCCCGGCCTCGTCGCCCACGATGGCGAGGCCGATGAGGGCGCCGAGCCCCACCAGGATGACGCCCATGACACCCAGGAGCATCCGGGAGCGGATGGTGTTGGCTCGTATGGCTTCCCACATGACTCAGACCCGCCGCAGGACGAGAGGCTCGGCCGGAGGCGCCTCTTGAGGGTGTCTGTTCAGAACTTCACCTGGGGTGCCTGGCGGGCGGCCTCATCCTCCAGCTCGAAGAACTCCTCCTCCTTGAAGCCGAACATGCCCGCGACGATGTTGGTGGGGACGGTCTGGGTGCGGGTGTTGTAGATCATCACCGAGTCGTTGTAGTGCTGGCGCGAGAAGCCGATCTTGTTCTCGGTGGAGGTCAGTTCCTCCTGCAGCGCGAGGAAGTTCTGATTGGCCTTGAGGTCCGGATACTTCTCCACCACCAGCATCAGGCGCCCCAGGGCGCCGCTCAATGCCGACTCGGCCTGTGCCTGGGCGGCGGCTCCGCCGCCTCCTGCAGCGACGGCGGCGCCGCGTGCGCGGGTGACGTTCTCCAGGGTCTCCTTCTCATGCCCGGCATAGCCCTTCACCGTCTCCACCAGGTTGGGGATCAGATCGTGACGCCGCTTGAGCTGCACATCGATCTGAGCCCAGGCGTTCTTCACATGGTTGCGCAGCCGCACCAGGCCGTTGTACATCCCGGCCAGCCAGACCACGATGGCCGCCACCACCACTCCAAAGACGATGAGACCGAGCATGTCAATCTCCTCTTGTGTGCAGGGGGACTACTGTTCGCTGTGATAAAGATCGGCGAAGAACCGGGCGACGATGCCCGGGTTGCCGCCGGAGAACGAGCGGATGACCGTCTCCATCTCGCCCTGGTCGAACCACAGGCCGTGATTCCTTGGACAGCGGTCCAGCGCCACCGTCGGCTCGTCGCCCACTTGAATCTCCTGCAGCTTGCGTGGGCAACGGGGGCAACGCCGCCTGGTCTTGCGGTCCGCCCGGGCTTCGTGCAGAGCCTGCCTCCACGACGCCGCCGACGACCCGCCTGCCTCCAGAATGAGCGCCAGCTCCCCGAGGTCCAGCCATGTGCCGCCGCACGCGACGCAGCGATCGATCTCCACGCCGTCCATCTCGAACGTCACCATGGCTTTCTGACACACCGGGCACATGTTCACCCTCCGGAGGCCGTGTGGCCGGAAGCGTACAGCGCTCCCGCTCAGATGTTACAGGATTCGTCAGCGCTTGTAACCTGTTGAACGGATTGGAGAACGGAAGAGTTCCCGCGGTCCGTTTCGCGCCCGTTGCAGGTTCCCGGGCCTCTAGATCCCTTGCGCCATGGCCGGGCTTTCCACGGCCAGGGACGGAACGGCTTCCGCCAGGGCGGGCACCACCACGTTGCGCGTGTAGGTGATGTAGTGATGCCCCGAAGCTGCCTGTTGCAACGCGCGGCCCAGCTTGCGCGGATGGTGCCGCATCACCCAGCGCATGTGCTTCCAGTAGGCGCGGACGTAGCGCCCGGAGAGCCCCTGGCCGCGAACGGAGCGCAGCGCGTTGATGAGATCACGCCAGGTCGTGGGACGGCTCGAGCCCGGCGCCGGCTGCCAGTGCTCGAGGTTCTCGCGGCAGCGGCGGAAGTACGGCTCGGGCTGGTAGAGGCGCTCCAGCACCTCGCGGTAGCCCGCCAGCATCTCCATGGCAGGCAACCTGGTGACCACGTTGGTGAGGCCGAACTGGTCGCCGGCGACGTCCGGCCGCAGCCTGCCCTCCTGCTCCAGCCGGTGGTAGAGGGGCGTGTTGGGCAGGGCCGTCAGGATGCCCACCATGGCGTAGGGGATGGCCGCCTTCTCGATGAGATCGATCATGCGGTTGAAGATGTCCGGGCCTTCCTCGTCGAAGCCCAGGATGAAGCCGGCGTAGACATCCAGCCCGCGAGCCTGCAGCCAGTGGACCTGTTCCACCACATCGCGGCGCAGGTTCTGGTTCTTGCGCGTCTCCTTCAGCGCCTCGGCTGACGGCGACTCGATGCCGATGAACACCGCGGTGAAACCGGCGGCGGTCATGCCGTCCACCAGCGCCTCGTCGTCGGCGATGTTGATGGAGGCCTCGGTGTAGAACTCCAGGTGCTTGCCGGAGTGTCGCCTCCAGGCGGCGACGTCCGGGAGCATGGCCTTCACCGCCTTCTTGTTGCCGATGAAGTTGTCGTCCACGAAGAACACATCGCCCCGGAAACCGGTTCTGCAGATAGCATCGAGCTCGGCGATGATCTGCGCCGAGGTCTTGGTGCGCGGCTTGCGGCCGTACATGACGATGATGTCGCAGAATTCGCAGGAGAACGGGCATCCGCGGGAGTACTGCAGCGCCATGTGGTGGTATGCCTCCACCTTGAGCAGGTCATAGCGCGGCAGCGGGCCCGCGGTCATGTCCGGCTTGTCGGTCTCGGTGTAGCGCGCCTTGGCCTGCCCTGCCTCCAGATCCCTTGCCAGCACCGGCACCAAGTCCTCGCCCTCACCCACCACCAGGTGATCGACGTCGTCGAACTCCTGCGGCAACGCGGTGGCATAGGGGCCGCCTGCCGCGGTGCGGACGCCCAGCGCGCGGCAGCGCGCCACGACGTGATGCAGCGACTCCTTCTGCACCAGCATGCCGGTGAGCATCACCACATCGGCCCACTGGAGGACCTCGTCCTGAAGCGCCTCGATATTCAGATCCACCAGCCGACAGTCCCAGTGATCGGGCAACAGTGCGGCCACGGTGATCAGCCCCAGCGGGGGGATCAGGCTGCGGCGCCGTGCGAAGACCAGGGAATGCCTGCCGCTCCAGTAGGACTCGGGAAACTCGGGGTTGACCAGGAGTACGCGCATGAACACACCTCAGAGGGGGCCGTGGCCGATGGGAAGCCCGCCGGGTAGGTCGGCTATTCTAGCCGACCCGGACGGGGAGAGAAAGGGGACGGGGATCCCTTACCGGCCGGGCCTCTACGGCTTCCGGTCCGCCTCCTCGGTGGGCTGCGGGAGGGGGCCGCACTGTGCCTCCAGCCGGGGGCGGTAACGCTCCTGCACCAGAGATTGTAGCCGTGAGCGGATGCCGGCGGCCTGGCCACCGGACTCTATCCGCTGCGCACCCTCGGCGCTCTCCATGACCAGCGTCCATGACGGGAGCTCCTGCTGTCCTCCCACGCTGCGCGCCTGGGCATGCTCCACCTTGCGTTTCTGATCGTCGGGCTCTCCGCCCGCGAAGCCACCCTGGAACAGGGAACGGATCTCCTCCTCCACGGGCAGGTCGCGCGAGTCGGCGAACCACCGCTGCAGGCTGCTCTTGCCTGCGGGGCTCCCGGCTTCGTCTTCTCCGGGGAACAGCAAGATGGTGCAGTCGTATTCCGGCGCATGCACGGTGAGCAGTCCGGTATCCGTCAGCCGGATCTCCTGGTCTGCCTCGCGCAGCACCAGGGTGGGAGACGACGCCGACAACAGGTCCCTGTCCGCGACGACGAGGCTGTCCGCCATGGGCGCGTTCTGTTTCGCCACCGAGTCCAGCACTGTCGCTGCCGGGCGGGGCACGGCCGGCTTGTCGGCTTCTCGTGGGCTCTCGGGCACGGCCTCCAGTGCAAGGGCGCGCTCCCGGGAGCTCTCCGCCGGTGGTGGAATGGGCCTGCGCCTGGCTGCCAGCCGCAGCTTCTCCTGCTGTGAGCGGTCGGCGCGAGCCACAGGCTCGGGCTTGCGCACTTCCGGCGCTGTTGTGGCAATCGGAGCATCCTCTTTCTTGCCGGGGGCCGCTCCGTCCGCGTCAGAGGGCGCGTAGGCGAAGCGCCGCGCCGTTTCCTGCTCCGACGAGGGAGCTTCGGCCGCCTCGTTGAACTCGCTCTTCTTCGCTTCCTGACGGAACGTCTCTTCCGTCTCGGGTGCGCTGCCGGCACCGTCGGCCCCACCTTGCGGTGGCTGCGACTCTCCCAAGATCATGTCCCGGCCGAAGTCCGGATCCGACAAGGGGGGAGGTGCACTCCGGAACACCACCCACAGTAGCGCCGCGGCAGCCAGGCTGGCGGCGGCCGCCATGGGCATGCGGTGGATCCAGTGCCGGCGGCGTTCCACCACGCCCCGTGGGATGTGGGCCATGATGCGTGCGCTCATGTCCGCCGGCGCCGGCGGAACTTGTTCCTCGGCGCCCGCACGGGCCAGCAGCTCCAGGTCCGCCAGCAGCGCCGTGCACGCCGCACAGTCGCCCAGATGTCGCTCCAGCCGTGAGCGTTCCTCTCCGCTCAGCTCGCCGTCCAAGTAGGCCGACAGCGCTGCGCGGGGATGCTTCGCGTTCATGTCACCTCTCCTTCGACGCAACGGCGGAGCGCCAGGCGAGCCCGCGCCAGACGGGAGCGCACGGTGCCCAGCGCGATCTCCATGCGTTGCGCGATCTCCTCGTAGCTCAGGGATTCTCCCTCACGGAGCGCCAGGGTGGCCCGCCACAGAGGCGGGATCTTCTCCATGCACCATGCCAGCCGGCGCTTCAGCTCCTTGCTCTCCAGTTCCTGCAGTGGCGACGGCCCCGCGGAAGGGAGGGTCGCGCCGGGATTGCTGTCCATGTCGTCCTCCTCTGCCGGGGTGTCCAGCGACGTGGATGCCCGTCGCATCCGTTCCGACGCCAGGCTGCGGTGGTTCAGCGCCCGGTTCACCGCGATGCGGTGGAGCCAGGTGGACAGCAGCGACTCGCCACGAAACGCCGCCAGTCCACGATGGGCGGCGAGGAACACGTCCTGCACCACGTCCTCGGTGTCCTGCTGGTGACGCAGCACGCGCCAGACCACCTGCCAGACCTGCGGCAGGTGATGTTCCAGCAGCGCCTGGAACGCCCGCGAGTCTCCGTTCTGCGCCCTGGCCACCAGTTCGCGCTCCTCAGCCGCTCTGTCTCGCCCACCCATGTCGGCGAGCTTGTCATACCGCTGCGCGAATGTCTGCAAATCCATCTCCGCGGCGTGCCTCTCCTGGCCTACTCCATGGGACAGGGCCCGCCGGAAGTAGTTCCCGGGAGGGCCGAAGTCCAGTGGATTTGCCGGCGGCTGGGGACATTGCGAGGAGCGCGAAGGGCGAGAACGTACAAGAAAAACCGCCACCGGCCTACTCGGGGGGGATGAAGCCGGTGGCGGATGGGACGAACAGCGGGGCCGGCTCTCGCCGGCCCCGTCCAACAAGGAGGGGTTAGTTCTGTGCGATCTCCACCTTGGCGTGGTCCAGCATGTGCCCGCCAATCCACTGCGCCAGGACGTCCTGCGGGACCTTGGCCAGCTTGACGTTGAGGTCACGGTTCTTTCCGTAGCGCTCCACGGTGTAGGTCACCTTGACGCCCGGATGATGGGCCTTCTTGGCCTTCATCATGGCGTCATGGTTCTCCTCGGCAAACTCGATGCCGTCCAGGGCCACCAGGATGTCTCCGGCCTTGAAGCCGGCCTTCACCGCCGGGCTGTCCGCGATGACCTCGGTGATCCGGTGCCGGCCATCGTCGGTCTCATCCAGCTTGATGCCGACCCAGCCGGTCTTCTGCAGATGGGCAGTCATCTGGTCGAGACAATCCTGCGTGCTCGCGTCACACTTGTAGTCTCCACCGGCCACCACGGAACCAACCGACAGCGCCAGAGCCGCAATGGCAAGAACAATCCAGGACCGCTTCATGAAATCACCTCCCTGATAGTGGGTGCTCGGCACCCGTTGGACTGCGCAAACTCTCACTACGCCTTGAATCTTACGGGAGGGCGACGTAAATGGGCTCAAACGCGGGTAAAATGATGTATATAATGTGAACAACGTGTAAATCAGCAGGAAAAAACAGGGACGGATCCCGTATATTGCTCCGCATGAAAGGCTTTCTGAAGCGTCACATCCTCTGGGGCGGTTTCCTGGCAGTGCTGATCCCGCTGTCGGTGATGCTGGTGCTGCAATATCGCTGGCTGGTGGATCTCGAGAGCAAGACAGCCATCGCACACCAGGCCACCCTGGACAACTACCTGGAGACGGTGACCAAGGAGATCCGGTTCTTCTACAGCCATCAGGCCGAGCGCGGTCTGAACCTGCCCTCCTACCTGTTCGTCGAGAACAAGCTGCAGAAGATCGGCTACTTCTTCAACAAGACCGAGATCAAGGGTGCCGAGCGCCTGTTCGTCCTCAGCTTCGTCAAGGCGGACTCCGGCAAGTTGCTGTTCTACGATCCCCTGTTCTCCTCCATGGAGCCTCCGGCGGATGTCGCCGAGGCCCGGGCCGCCTACGTGGCTGCGGCACGCTGGCAGGTGTTGGCCAGCGCGGAGACCCCGGTGGAGGGGTCGGTGAGCCTGACCATCTACGAGGGCGACCCGGAGCATCGCATCATCCTCAACCCCATACTGGATGACTCCTGGCGGGTGGTGGGTGTGGCCGGGATGGTGTTGAATGCCGAGTTCTTCGAGGAGGTGCTGCTTCCGGCAGTCTTCGAGGAGGCCATGCCCGACTTCTTCTCCTATGGCGACCACGAGGGCCTGTTCATCCATGCCCATAACGGTAGGGGAGAGCCGGTGGGGGCGCCGTGGGAGGAGGAGGAGGGCGAGGAGGAGGTCACCAAGGCGGTGTCCTACGTGTTCACCGACTACACCCTGGGGCTGCGCAGCCACGGCATGAACCCGCAGGAGTGGGCGCAGGCGAACTTCGTGCTCAACATGAGCCTGTCCACCCTGGTGTCCATCATCCTGCTGGGCGGTGTGATCATGGCGTTGCGCATGGTCTCCCGGGAGATGAAGCTGTCGCAGATGAAGGGCGACTTCGTGTCGAACGTCTCGCACGAACTACGCACGCCCCTGGCCTCCATCCGGGTCTTCGGCGAGTTCCTGCGCCTGGGGCGGGTCAAGGATCCGGACAAGATCCGCGAGTACGGTGAGTACATCGAGACCGAGAGCCGCCGGCTCACCGGGTTGGTGAACAACCTGTTGGATTTCTCCAAGATCGAGTCCGGCGGCAAGACCTACAACTTCGAGCCGGCGGATCTGTGCGCCCTGGTCGAGGACACCTTGAAGACCTTCCGCGTGCGGCTACGCAACAGCGGATTCGAGATCAGCCTGGACTGTCCGGAGCTGCTTCCCCTCGGTGTGGTGGACTCCGACGCGCTATCCCAGGCACTCTCCAACCTGCTGGACAACGCCGTCAAGTACTCCGACGGAGGGAAGGAGATTGCGGTGAAAGTGGTGGACAAGAAGGGCTGGGTGGTGATCTCGGTCAAGGACCATGGCATCGGCATCACCGCCGAGGAACAGAAGAAGGTCTTCGAGCGTTTCCACCGTGTCGGCACGGGGTTGGTCCACGACGTCAAGGGAAACGGCCTGGGTCTGTCCATCGTGGAGCACGTGGTACAGGCCCATCAAGGAAAAGTCACGGTGGAGAGCTCTCCCGGCAAGGGAAGCACGTTCTCCATCCACCTACCTGTAGAGGCGGACGAAAATGTCTAAAGTATTGATCGTCGAGGACAACCAGGCCATGGAGACCGCGCTGCGCGATGGCTTCCAGTACGAGGGTTTCGAGGTGCTGGTGGCCAGGGACGGCGAGGAGGGGCTGCGCCTGGCCACCGAGGGCGGGCCCGATCTCATCATCCTCGATGTGATGCTGCCGAAGATGAACGGTCTGGATGTGTGCAAGAAGATTCGCAGCGACGGCAACAGCGTTCCGATCATCATCCTCACGGCCCGCGGCCAGGAGATCGACAAGGTGCTGGGGCTCAAGCTCGGGGCGGACGACTACGTCACCAAGCCGTTCAGTTTCATGGAGTTGATGGCACGGGTGGAGGCCGTCCTGCGGCGCTCCTCGGGGACCTCCTCGCACCTCGAGTCGTACACCTTCGGAACCGTGACCGTCAACTTCAAGAAGCTCGAGGCGAAGAAGGGCGATCAGGACGTGCCCCTGTCACAGCGGGAGTTCAAGCTGCTCAAGTACCTGATCGAGCGGCGTGGGCAGGTGGTGGGGCGCGAGGAGCTTCTGGACGCGGTGTGGGGCTACGAGCGCATTCCGTTCACCCGCACGGTGGATGTACACGTGGCGAAGCTGCGCAAGAAGCTCGAGGACAATCCCAGCGACCCGAACTACATCGTCACCGTCCACCGGGCGGGCTACAAGTTCAGCGACTAGAAGATGTGTATCTGGTCACAGGGTCGGGCACGACTGACCGCCAGGAGCGATATTCCCCGTGCGCTCAGGTGTCTCGTCGCGTAAAGCGTGTAGGCAAGGGGCGGCCTTGGCTGCTGCCAGCCTTTCAAGCTGGTAACACGGGTTCGAATCCCGTTGGGGACGCCATTCGACTCGCGCTCTCCGAGCATTCGCTCATGGCAAGCCATTCTCCCATTGCTCGATCCGATCAGGGGGCGATTCCGTACCAGAGGCGAGTCGAATGCCCTGCCGTGCCCTTGAGGCTCTATTTGCTTCTAACCCCTTATTTACATATCATTTGGTCAGTTTGCGCCGCTCAGAACGGTCCACGCTGAATCATGCAACCTAGCCCCCGACTCGGTTACTACGAGATCCTTTCCGCAATATAAGGGAGCCATGGACGAGGTGTGGAAAGCCCGCGAAAATCCACTCTGACAACGAATGTGACGGTTCAAGTCCGCATGAGTTGACCAGCGGGGGCCGACAGCGCGGCCCTGCGACACCGACCGGACTGCTGAAACAATAGTTTGTGGTGCTTATCGCGCAAAAGGTACGCGACAAATCATGAGTGGCAAACGCCAGATCGACTACCGGGAGGTGCGGCGCTACTTTGCTCAAGCTGGCGCTGACACGGCGACTTGTGCGAGCTACATGGCCCATGCTCAAGACTTGCCCGAAAACGCTGTAAGTTATCGCTTCCGGAAGGAACGCGCAGCGATACGCGACTGGCTCGATGTCGGCGGGCCGCAAGCGCGTGTACTCGACCTGGGCTGTGGGTCGGGGACCTGGACCGAGTTCTTCGCTCAGCGCTTCGGCGTCGTCATCGGGATTGAACAGAGCGCTGCGATGCTGGCCGCTGCAAAAAAGAAGCTCACGGGCCGGTCGAACGTGGAGCTTCTGAACCAGGACGTTCGAGAGCCATTGCCTCCGGGGCCATTTGATCTCGTCTTCTTAGGAGGAATCTGCATGTACCTGAGCGATGCTGACACGATCGCGCTCGTTCAGGCAGTTATCGAACGCCTTGGCGATCGAGGTCGGGTCGTTCTACGGGAGAGTACTGTTGCGAACGGATACGAGCACAGCGAGGGCGAGTATCATGCGATCTATCGCAGCGTCGATGTTTACCGAACGCTTTTTCGAGAGGCTGGCTTGTCGCGCGTCCACGCACGTCGAAACTACGCTTATACCTATATGGAGATCGCAGTCGAACTCGTCGAACTGCGACGCCGCTACCTCCGTATGCTGCCGCACACGTCACCTTTTCTTGGCGCTTTGACGTGGTGGTCGCTACGGGCTACGTCGCCCGTATGCTTCGGGCTTTTTCCCCGAGCGGCGGCGTGGCTTCGTGTGCGTTGGCCAAAGCTCCAGAACCATTTTTTTATGCTAGAGAATGCAAGCTAACACTCTGGCAGATTCGGAGAGATCTACGTGAAAACCGACCGGTGGAATCTCACGCCCGGTAAGCGCCCTGAAAGGATCCGCAAAGCGGTGATTCTCGCCGCCGGTGTTGGTACCCGGCTTCGTCCATTCACCAACAAGCTTCCAAAGTGCCTGGTTCAGGTGGCCGGTGTTCCCATCCTGGACAATACACTCGCTCATCTGGCCGCGCTCGGCACCGAGGAAATCGTTATCGTCGTCGGCCACCACAAGGAGGTAATCATCGAGCGGTTCGGCGCGAGTTACCTCGGAATGTCGATGACCTACGTCGTGTCGGAGGACTACGAGAAAACCAACAACATTTACTCGTTATGGCTCGCCCGTGATCATCTCACTCAGGACGTATTGCTGCTGGAGGCAGATATCTTTTTCGAACGAGCGGTTTTGGAGCGACTACTTTTGCAGAGTGGCGGCAACCTGGCTATCGTGTCGCGGCACGAGAGTTGGATGTCTGGAACGGTCGTCAGTGTGGATGCTCGTGGTCGCATCCAGGCAACGATCGACTCCCAGAATCAAGAAGATGGCTTCGATTATGAAAAGTTCTTCAAGACGGCCAACATCTACCTCTTTCGTCAGGACTTCCTCAACCGGTATTTCTTGCCGCAGCTGGAAGCCTACATCACGTCCAGAGACTACGACGAATACTACGAATCGATTCTCATCACGCTGGGGCACCGAGGCAAGAACAACCTCGTCGCTGTGGATTGTGACGACCTCAAGTGGTACGAGATCGACGATGAAAGCGACCGATTGGCGGCTGAGTATCTATTCAGCTCAGGCGAGGATCGTTACGACCACGTCAAGAGCCAGCACGGGGGATATTGGCGCTTTGGACTTGTCGATCACGCTTACCTCTACAATCCCTATTACCCGCCCACAACGATGTTCGCGCATTTTGAGCACAACCTGCGCGAGTTGGTGTTCAACTATCCTCCCGGGCAGGAGGTTGTCTCGCGGCTCGTTGGTACTTTGATCGAGCAGCCTGCCTCTCGCATTCTGGTTGGAAACGGGGCTTCGGAACTGATTAAGATCATCGCGGGCCGCCTTCCCGGACCGATCGTCTGTCCTGTACCCTCGTTCAACGAGTACGAGGACGCTGCGCGAGCTGGGGCCTTCATCCCGTTCGAACTGCCCTCTCCCAGTTTCGAACTCGACGTAGATGCCTTTGCCCAACGGGCTCTCGCGAGCGGGGCAAGACTGGCCATCGTAGTGACACCTAACAATCCCACTTCGTTGGCGGTGCCCAGAGCAGACATCTTGCGCCTTGCCGCGCAACTCGAATCGGCCGAGTGCATTCTTGTTGTCGATGAATCCTTCATCGACTTCGCAGACGACTATCAGGAGTTGAGCGTGGAGGGTTGGGTTGACCGCGTTCGCAACCTCGCGGTCCTCAAGAGCTTAAGCAAGTCCTTCGGGGTCGGCGGGCTGCGGTTGGGCTATCTCCTGACGGCCAATGAGGGATTCGCGAACGCGGTGCGCGCCGAGTTGCCGATCTGGAACATCAACGGTTTCGCGGAATCCTTCCTGCGCCAGGCACCGCGCTGGCGCAAGGCGTTCAGGCAGAGTTGCGCTCTAGTTCGCGACCACTGCGATGAACTCTACGAAGGGCTGAACGAGATCCCCAGAATGACAGCATATCGACCCCAGGCTAACTTCGTGATGTGTCGTCTCCCAGCTCCAGGCCCATCCGGTCCGGTCATCGCCAAACGGCTCTTCGTGGAGCACAATATCTTTGTCAAGCACTGCGCTGGTAAGCACATGTCGGAGGCGGATCGGTATCTGCGCATCGCCAGCAGGACGGCAGCGGAGAACCAAACGCTCGTCGAAGCGATGCGGCGATGCCTGACCCAATGACGAGTTCACGCGACCGACGAAGCGCCCTGTCTTTTGTCTACGACAGAGCCAACCTGCTGACGTTGGCGGGGCTAGTGTGCGGAATCCTGGCTATTTGGTTCAGCGCGCGCGGCGCCTATGTCGCCGCCAGCACAGCTCTGCTGTGGGCGTTGTTCTGCGATTGGTTCGATGGTCCGCTGGCTCGGCGAATTACCGACCGGACCGACGAGGACCGGGCGTTCGGCGCGCAACTCGACTCCCTTACCGATATGGTATCCAGCGGCGTCGCTCCCGCAATGCTCCTGATCAGCATTGGCGACTTCGAGCCCTGGTTTCTACCAGGCGCTTTTCTGCTGGTGGTTGCGGGAGCGATTCGGCTGGCTCACTTCAACATTCTTGGCAACGAAGGTGGCGCCTACAGCGGCCTGCCGATCGACAGCAATATCATCGTTGTGACGGCTCTGTTTCCGTTCCGTGAGCTGCTGGGGCACGTCACCTTCTCGTGGGTTCTTTACGTTGCGGTCGTCACACTCGCCATCCTAAACGTTGCCCCCTTTCGGATGCCGAAGCTGGTGGGTGGCTGGTACTACATTGTCGCGATCTACGTCGTTGCCATGACGGCCCTGAACCTGAGCTCATTGACGCGCTGAGCTGGACTCAGAAGTCGCGGCAGGATTCCAGTGATTCAACATTGAAGAACCGAAGGAGCGGGTGCCGGTGCCGTAAATCCGTTCTCAACGCCTGTGGTTACCGAAAACCTCATCCTCCTTGCTTGGCTTGTGTTTCGAGGACGCTGCGAGCACCCACCGCAATAGGGGGAGGACGCATACGCCGCCTTCCTCCCGACTCGGTAGGGCCTCAAGGTGACCACTCTTGGGGACACTTCCCGCATCCGCAATCGTTCGGATCGTTCTCCCGGGACGTTGCCGCAGAAGACATGCGAGATGGTGTTGACCGGTGCGGATGGCCGATTGGCCATGACCGAGGCGATCGGTGAGAAAGCAGTGGAGGCGCGGGCCGTCTCCACAATGTCTCCAAGACTGGAGACGACTCGGGACGACTCCAGACGACTCCAGAGGACAACAAGTTGTACACAAGGCAACGAGTTATCAAGCAGTTAAAGACGAAAGTCGCGCGCCATCAACAGGTTAGCTTTTTGCCCCCAATTGGGTTCGAATCCCGTTGGGGACGCCACTCCATGTCATTCATCTCAAACTGTTTTCCGTTGGATTGCGGGATAGTTCCCGTATCTACGGCTCACCCCCGGGTCGCAGCCACGGCGACTGGACCTGGGATAGACTAGCGAACCCAATGCTAGCGATAGCGAAACCAGGATTCGAGTGGAACTGAAGGGCATCTCGTCAGACTACACCGGAACCACTCCGACTTCGCCAGGGGGTTCCGCATGTTGAAGAGAGGCAAGAAGTCGCATCTAGCAGTCATGGTCGTGCTCCTGAGCCTTGGGTGTGCTCAGCCCAGCCAGCAACCGGCATCGAGCGACTCCGATCCCACCGCGGAGGTGATCACCGGAGCCAGGCTCCCGTCGTGGAACGATGGCGTTGCCAAGAAAGCCATTATTGAATTCGTCGCCCAGGTCACCGATCCGACCAGTCCGCACTTCGTGCCCGAGCCCGAGCGCATTGCCACCTTCGACAACGACGGCTGCCTCTGGTCGGAGAAGCCGGTCTATTTCCAGTTGCTCTTTGCAATGGATCGGGTCAAGGAGCTCGCCCCCGAACATCCTGGATGGAACGACAAGCAACCGTTCAAAGGGGTGCTCGAGGGGGATCTCGAGGCCGTCGCCGCCACCGGCAAGCGCGGCCTGCTCGAGTTGGTGATGGCTACACATGCCGGGATGACCACGGCGGAGTTCGAGGAGATCGTCAAGAGTTGGCTCGCTACCGCTCGGCACCCCGAGCGCGACCGCCCCTACACCGACTTGGTCTACCAACCAATGCTGGAAGTGCTCGACTACCTCCGGGCCCATGGATTCAAGACCTTTATCACCTCCGGCGGTGGCATCGAATTCATGCGCCCCTGGGTGGAGGAGGTCTACGGCATTCCGCCGGAGCAGGTGGTCGGTTCCAGTATCAAGGTCGAATTCCGGGAGCGCGACGGAGAGCCGGTGCTGGTGCGTCTTCCAGAGATCGACTTCATCGATGACAAAGAGGGCAAGCCGGTGGGCATTCACAAGTTCATCGGTCGGCGCCCCATCGCGGCATTTGGCAACTCTGATGGTGACTTTCAGATGCTGCAGTGGGCCACGGCAGGTGAGGGGCCGCGCCTTGGAGTGCTCATCCACCATACAGACGGCGAGCGGGAATGGGCGTACGACCGCGACTCGCATGTGGGCCGCCTCGATAGAGGTCTCGATGAGGCCGCCGAGCGTGGCTGGATCGTGGTCGACATGAAGAGTGACTGGAAGAAAGTACACGCCGCGCCGTCCCAGTAGGACGGTGGGCCAAAGAAAGAAGGAGGACCAAGTGTCTCGAGACAAGGGAGTTTCTCCCGTCCGGAGAGCGGTGCTTCTGGCAATCTGCTCGATCGCCGCCATCGCTGCGGTCGTCCCGGCGGTAGCCCAGGACAAGCCGAACATTCTGGTGATCTTCGGCGACGACATCGGCATGTGGAACATCAGCGCGTACCATCG
The DNA here is from genome assembly GCA_965371955.1 of uncultured bacterium. Lineage (GTDB taxonomy): Bacteria > Acidobacteriota > Polarisedimenticolia > CBDVAL01 > CBDVAL01 > CBDVAL01. The sequence goes on from CBDVAL010000008.1 coordinate 30,195, forward strand.
AGGCATGATGGGCGGCAGTACCCCCAATATTGATCGAATCGCAAATGAAGGCGCGCTGTTTACCGACTACTACGCCCAGCAGAGCTGTACCGCCGGCCGGGCCGCGTTCATCACCGGTCAGCACCCGTTTCGCACCGGCCTGCTGACGATCGGCATGCCTGGGGCCAAGCAGGGCCTTCAGCCCCAGGATCCGACGCTGGCCGAGCTACTCAAGCCGCACGGCTATGTGTCCGGCCAGTTCGGTAAGAACCACCTGGGCGACCGCGACGAGTTCCTGCCCACCAACCACGGCTTCGACGAGTTCTACGGCAACCTCTATCACCTGAACGCAGAGGAGGAGCCGGAGACCTACCACTACCCCAAGGATGCCGAGTTCCACAAGAAATTCGGACCCCGAGGTGTCATCCACTCGTACGCCGACGGCCGGATCGAAGATACTGGCCCACTGACCCGCAAGCGCATGGAGACAGCGGACGACGAATTCCGGGATGCGGCGATCGACTTCATGGAGCGCGCTGTCAACGACGACAAGCCATTCTTTGTGTGGCTCAACGCCACCCGTATGCACGTCTGGACGCGGCTCAGCCCCGAGTGGGACGGCAAGACCGGCCACGGCCTGTACGCTGACGGCATGGCCCAGCACGACCGCGACATCGGAATCGTGCTGGACAAGCTCGATGAGCTGGGCATCGCCGACAACACTATCGTCGTCTACTCCACGGACAATGGCGCCCAGAAGTTCACCTGGCCCGACGGCGGCACCATTCCATTTCGGGGTGAGAAGGGCACGACCTGGGAAGGCGGCTTCCGGGTGCCGGCGGCGGTGCGCTGGCCGGGAACCGTCAAGGCGGGTACGGTCATCAACGATATTTTCTCGCACGAGGACTGGGTGCCGACTCTGATGGCCGCTGCTGGTGACCCGAACATCAAGGACAAGCTCCTGAAAGGTGACCACAAGGCTGCTGGAAAGACTTTCCGCACCCACCTCGACGGATACGACCAGACCACTCTCCTTTCCGGCAAGGGCCCCGGCGCACGCAAGGAGATCTTCTACTTCGACGCCGGCGGCAATCTGAACGCACTGCGCTACGACTCGTGGAAGATCCACTTCACCATCATGGAAGGTGCGATCAACGAGGCGTACCGCAAGAGTCCGAGCTGGCCGTTGGTCGTCAACCTGCGCCAGGATCCGTTCGAGGTCACTCCCGAGGCAGCAATGTACACCCGTTGGCTCGGCGACCAGATGTGGCTGTTCGTGCCTGCGCAGGCCTTTGTCGGCAAGTTCCTGGCGACCTTCAAGGAGTATCCGCCCAGCCAGGCTGTGAGCTCGCTCAGCGTCGAGAAAGTGCTGCAGCAGTTGCAGACCCAGCCATCGCGCCAGTAGTGCTGTACGGTGTAGCCCTCCTCACCCTTCGGTGAGTGGGGCTTTGAGATGCCAGTGGGTTGTGGCTACCGAAAACCTCATCCGCCTTGCTTGGCTTGTGTTTCCAGGACCCTGCGAGCAGCCAGCGCAATAGGGGGAGAGCACCTATGCCGCCTTCTTCCCCACCCGGTAGGCCTCAGAGTGACCACCCTTGGGGACACTTCATTGCATCTGTAGTCGCTCAGACCGTCCTCCCGGGACCATAGCCACCGAAGACAGGGGAGCGCGGGTGTTGACCGATGCGGACGGCCAATTGGCCATAACCGAAGCGATCGGTCAGAAGACAGT
>CBDVAL010000009.1:0-30690 GCA_965371955.1 uncultured bacterium
GCGCTTTCGGGCGTGGTGGTCAACGACAGCCTGGTCATGGTGGATTTCATCAACCGCTACCGCACGCGGGCGGGCAGTCTGTTCGAGGCCATCCGGGACGCTGGAGTACAGCGCTTCCGACCCATCATGCTCACGTCACTCACCACGTTCCTGGGCCTGACGCCGCTGATGCTGGAGAAGAGCATGCAGGCGCGCTTCCTCATCCCCATGGCCGTGGCGCTGGCGTTCGGCGTCGTGTTCTCCACGGCGATCTCCCTGATGATCGTGCCGTGTGCCTACCTGATCCTCACCGACGCGAAGCGTGGCATGCGCGTGGCCTTAAAACTGGATCGTTCCCACGAACAGCCCATGGAGCAGGACGACAGGGAGAAACTCGAGCCGGCCGCAGCTTCCTAGAAGCTCGGTACAAAGAAAACGGCCTCCGGAGGGGACCCCCGGAGGCCGTTGGTTGATGGCAAGTGCTAGACGGGGTTGACGTTCTCCGCCGCCGGACCCTTGGGTCCCGCTACCACCTCGAACTCGACCCGCTGCCCCTCGGAAAGCGTCTTGAAGCCTTCCATGGCAATCGCCGAGTGGTGGACGAACACGTCCTTGGAACCGTCGTCGAGGCTGATGAACCCAAAGCCCTTCTCATCACTGAACCACTTCACAATACCTTGTGTCATGCGTACTACCCTTCCTTATGCTTGCTGGGCGTCTTCGCCCGGGGCCCCGTCCCCTGTTCGGGAGCGGCACAAACCCCTTGAAGCCGTACCTGCACAACTCAATTGCCGATGTTGGGAAATCAACGCGAGGCTTTTTCGGGAGGTGAGCAAGTGCCAGCAGTCTAGCAAAGCGTCGGGAAGAAATCCACTTTTCTTGCAAGTCATTTGTTCACAGTTCTTTGAATGGATTCCAGTGTGGCAAGGTAGCGCAGGAGTCAGGTCAGCTCGAACTCCACCACCACCGTGAAATACACGTCCACCGGCTCGCCATCGCGCAGGGCCGGACGGAAGCGCCACTGCCTCACCGCATCGATGGCGGCCTCCTCGAAGCCCATGCCTTGGCGGGGTGTGCGCAGCACCTTGATGTTGCTCACCGTGCCGTCCTTGCGCACCACGGCTTCCAGGATCACGCTCCCCGTCAGCTTGGCCTTGCGCCCGAGCTCCGGGTAGAGGGGCGTCAGCTTGGTACTCTCGATGAGCACCGGCATCGTGACCCCTCCCAGGCCGGCACGAACCGGTCCGCCGGCCAGCGGCGGGGGCTCCGGAGTGCCGATGACCACCTCCACGTCGGGATCGATCTCTGCCAGCACGATCTTCCGCTCGGGCTCGCGCAGGGGCTCCGGATCGTCCGGCGAAGGGTCCGGCACCGGGATTCTCCGCGCCGCCAGCTCCTGCTGCACGACCTGTTTCGGGCGCTCCACGGTAGGCGGCGGGGGCGGCATCCAGCGGCTGATGTAGACCAGTTTCCCCGGCTTTTCCTGGATGGCGGGGAGTTTCCTGGAGGGAGGATGGATCAGCAGAAGCAGTGGGTAGAGGAGGAGGGTGGCGATCAGCGCGATCTTCCTCGGCCTGTGGTTCTCCTTCTGGAAGAACAGGTCATAGCTGTTCGGGCCCTTGCGCACAGCCGGCCGCACCGAGTCGGTGGGTTCTGCGGGTTTGTCGGAACCCCATCGGTGCGCCTTGCGGCGCCCGATGTTGATGCTCAGCGGCTCCGGCGCGATGGTGGAGTAGCCGGATAACTTCCCGTGTCTCACTGGGCGTCTCTACAGCCGGGGCTAGAGGCCCGGATCTCTTGAAGACAACTCGCCACCCGACAGTGTATTCCAGTATCGTCCGCCGAGCGCGTACACAGCAGTAGAATGGACAGTCGGAGGAGGATGTGAAATGTCACGAAGCATGATCATGGTTCTGCTGGCGCTGTTCGGCGTTTCCTGTCATTCCGGCGATCATTCCACCGGAGCCGCGACCCATGAGATGGCGACTCATGAGGGTGACCACGGCGCCAGGCCGGACATTGCCTCGCTGGAGATCATCAACGTCCGTACGCCCTCGGACCACCTGGTGACCGGCGGACAGTTGACGCAGGAGCAGATGGTCGCCCTGCGGGAAGAGGGGTACGAGACCTTCATCAACCTGCGACCGGTGGAGGAGGAAGGTACCGGCTGGGAGGAGGAGTTCAGCGCGGCGAAGGGTATCTCCTTCACGCGGATCCCCGTGGCCGGTGTCGCCGGCGTCACCCGGGAGAGCGCGGAACGGCTCGCCGAGGCGTTGAGCAGCGGCGAATCCGGAGCCGTCGTGTACTGCAAGAGCGGCAACCGCGTGGGAGCGCTGCTGGCCCTCAAGGCGCACTTCGTGGACGGTCAGAGCGCCGAGGACGCGCTGCAGTTCGGCCTGGACGCCGGCATGACGCGCCTGGAGCCGTTGGTCCGCGAGCTGCTGGAGCTGCCCGAGTCGGACTCCTGAGCTAGGCGGGGGGCGCCGGGTAACCAACGTCCGTACCGCGAACACCCAGGTCTGATGCGGGCACGTCGGCTACCAGTTAGGGACTTCATCCCAGCTCTTGATATCCGGGTTGTCCCAGGTAACGCGGTAGTCGCCGGGCGACTCAGGGTCGGGAACGACCCGCAGGTTCGTCTGGGTATCCTGAGGCGGCCGCCAAGGGAACTTCTGAGCCCGTCCCGGCCACGGCAGCTGGTTCGTTCGATATAATACCCTACTTCTGCAAAGACGGAAGAGAGCATGAAGAAATGTCCCTATTGTGCTGAAGAGATTCAGGACGACGCGGTCAAGTGTAAGCACTGCGGCGAGACGCTCATCTCTCCGGAATGGCGGACGTGGGTTGACCGGTATACCGGACTGACCGCAACAGGCCGCAAAGAGTCTCTCCGAGCCCTTGATTCTTCTCAACGTCAATACGTCGCCCGGCTGTTGCAACTGCTTGACTTGGGGCTAGAAACGCCGGAGGTACCAGTTCCTTCTCGACACGATCCTCCCACAGCACAGCAAGAGACCCAGACTAGCTCCGGCGCAGGGTTGGGCCTACTCTTGTTCTCCGTTGGTGTGCTGGCAATCGCTCTGTCGTGGGAATCGTCCAATAGCCTGCTTCTTCTGGGACTCGGATGCGGAGCCGGCTTCATTGCTGGACTCTGGCTGTTCCGTCGGGGACGGAAGCAAGCAACTGTGATAATGGCAGCAAGCCTCGCGCTCACTCTAGTCGCCGCTGCCGGGTACTACTCGACGGCGACAAAGGAGCGTGCTGCGAGTGCACAGGCCAACGCAGAGGAGGAAGCTGAACGCAAACGAGTGGCCGAGCTTGTGGTGAACAAGGAGTCGAACTACAGCGCCGGGCTTGAGTTCATGGCGGCTGGCCAGATAGCGGAAGCCTTGGAGTTCTTTGTGAAGGTTGAGCAAGTCGATCCCAATTACGCTGATCTCACACAGCAGATCGAGCGAGCGAGGAAACTAGCCAACGACAAGAAAGAGCAGTCCCTTCTCGCAGAACTCAAGCAGGTGTCCGATCCCCATGCAAAGGTCCGCTTATACGAGCAATTGAACAAGCTAAGACCGGAGAGCCGCGAATACGCATTGCAATTGGAGAGGAATAAGACAGCTGCGGCGGAGCTTGACAAGCAACGCGTTCGCAAGAGAGTTGAGGAGCAGCGCCGCGCAGCTGCAAAGCTCGAGGTACTCGACTGGACATGGTCCACCGAGCACGGGTACGCGAAGTTGGAAGGGCAAGTTCGCAATCGCACATCAGCTTCCTTGCGAAACGTCGCGGCTGTTGCTACCTACTACACGAGTGACGGAACCTTTATCACTAGTGATAGCGCGTTGATTGACTACAATCCGATACTTCCCGGGCAGACAAGCCCATTCTCGATCCTTACGCAGGAGAATCCAGCGATGAAGAAAGCCAGCCTCAACTTCAAGAAACTCCTCGGCGGGACCATTCCCTGGGCAAAGGCGGAATGAGCGATGCGACGCCTAGCCACCTTCGGCGCTTCGTTCGATTAACCAGAACGTCTCCTCCCGGCCAGGTCCACCCGATATCAGCCCGAACGTTTTTCCTTCCGGGTCCCATCGTGCCTACTCACCGTATTCCTCCTCAGGTGAACATACCGCGCTCCGCCGGTGGTCAGGTCAGAAACCTGCGGGAGCAGCGTGGCTCGGAGGGCGCTCGCTGAGGCATACTACTGCCTCGTGCGGCCAGGACCAGAACGGGGCTGTCCCCTCCCCCACAGGAGCGCCATCATCATGTTCGGGTCCACTGCGCGTCTGTACCGCGAGGCCTTCTCCGGCCTGCCCCGGGAGATCTGGCTGCTGAGCCTGATCACCCTGGTGAACCGCGCGGGCACCATGGTGCTGCCGTTCTTCGCGCTGTTCCTCATCCGCGATCGCGGCATGGGCGTGGCCGCTGCAGGACAACTGGTGGCGCTCTACGGCGTGGGTTCCATCGCCGGGTCCTTTCTGGGCGGGTGGCTCAGCGATCGCGTCGGCTCCATCCGCGCGCAGCAGTTCAGCCTGGTGTCCGCCGGTGTGGGATATCTGGTGATCCTGCAGGTGGAGAGCCTCGGCGCTCTGAGCCTGGTGATCTTGCTGAGCAGCGTGGCCGCCGAGGGGTTCCGCCCGGCGGTGATGACCTCCATCGCCCACCGCGCGCCTCCTGGACTGCAGGCGCGCTCGTTTGCCCTGCTGCGCCTGGCCATCAACCTGGGTATGGCCATCGGCCCGGCGCTGGGCGGCGTGCTGGCGCTGCACTCGTACTCGTTGCTGTTCATCGTGGACGCATCCACCTCGTGGCTGGCGGCGCTGCTGCTCGCCTGGATGGTACGGCGCCGAGGTCCATCGGGGGCGGAGCAGGAGCCCCGGCCGCCCGCCTCGGCGCGATCTCCCTGGCGCGATGGTCCGTTCCTGTTGCTCGCGCTGCTGGTGACCGCCATGGCGGCCAGCCTGTTTCAGGTGTTCAGCACGATGCCCATCCATCTGCGCCAGTCGTACGGGTTGCGCGAGGACGGCATCGGCATGGTCCTGGCCTTCAACGCGACACTCATCGTGCTGTTCGAGATGGTGCTGACCCACTGGGCGGAGAAGCGCAACCGGCTACTGCTCATCGGCGTGGGCTCGTTCCTCATCGGCGCCGGGTTGGCGCTGCTGCCGCTGGGATCGAGCCTCGCGTGGGCCGCACTCTCCACTGCGGTGTGGACGCTGGGGGAGATGCTGGTGCTCCCGCTGACCAACACCGTGGTGGCGGAGCGCGCCGCGGCGGGCAAGCGGGGCAGCTACATGGGCCTGTATACCGTGGCGTTCTCGATGGCGTTCGTCATCGCCCCTCTGGGCGGGACCTGGGTGTACGAGCGCCTTGGCCCGGAAGTGCTGTGGTTCGGGCTGGGGGGCTTCGGCGTCCTGCTATTCCTGGCCGCGCTGGCGCTCATTGCGCCGTTTCGGGCAAGAAGGGGACAGGCAACTTTTCTTGCAGAAAAGTAGCCGGTCCCCTACGTGGACCGCACGTCGTAGCGCTGGAACGCGGTGAAGGCGACGGCGAAGCATGCGGCCACCAGCACGCCCAGCAGTCCCAGATCCGGGATGGTGGGGGCGATGACCTCGCGCGCCGTCAGGCGGGGTGCCTGGTAGCGCGGCATCTCGCGCAGGTCCAGAGGCTTGCCCTGGTCCAGCAGGTTGCCGGCGGCTTCGTCCTCCTCCTCGTCATCGGCGTGTCCCATCCGCATGGTGAACGTGTTGCCGCCCTGCTCCTCCACGAAACGCGAGAAGCTGTCGCGATACTCCTCGATGGAGTCGAAGTAGCGCTGATCGAGGCCCAGCCCGGTGCCCGCCACGTCCAGGGCCACCAGCTGGAACGACGAGGCGGGGGAGATGCGGCTCAGGGACAGGCCGAGCCGGTGCTGCTTGCCCTTCATGGCCCGCAGCTCCTCGTTGAGGCGGCGGGAGTTCTCGGAGATGCGCGTCTGCACGGCCTGGCGCTCCTCATCGTCCTCCTCCATCCACGCCCAGGTTCGTTCGTCCTCGAAGTCTCTGCGTTCCTCCTCGGGCACCGCCTCGATCTCTGCCTGCCGTTCGCGCCACTTGGAGAAGATGCCGCGGCGATGGTCCTCCCATTCGCGCCGCTCAAAGCCCTCCTTCTGACTCTCGATCTGCGATACCGAGGGAACCGGCACCATCTCCACCGCGGCCATGACGCCGGCTCGGGGGATCACCAGGACCAGCAGGATCCAGCTCACCAGGAGCACCAGGAACGACGTGGACGAGCGCCGGGTGAGAGCCGACACGGCCAGACCCAGGGCGATGAAGAACGTGAAGTACAGGCCGCCGGCCAGCATCAGCATCCCGAGCCGGGTCCAGTGCCCGCCCTCGAACGGAACACCCAGCAGCAACACCAGCAGCAGGCCGATGAGAAGTGGGACCAGCAGCGGCACGGTCAGGCCAAGCCAGGTGCCCACGAACTTGGCGATGAGGTAGCGTGCCCTGGGCACGGAGTTGGCGAACGCCAGCTGCAGCGTGCCGTCCTCGCGCTCACCGCTGATGGCATCGTAGGTGAGCAGGATGGCGAACAGTGACAGCACCACCTGGATGATGAACGTGAGATCGAGAAACCGGAACACCGCCAGGATAGGATCATCGGAGTAGATGCTCTGGCGCAGCTTCACCTCGCTCATGGAGCCTACTGCCGACAGGCGGCCGACATCGTTGTGCACGCCGCCGGCGAAGATCTGCAGCGGGTCGGGTTCGCGGAACACCCGGTTGGGGAAGCCGAGCCACGAGGTGGCCTGGGCCTGCTCCTCGGCCAGCAGCTGGGCGCCCGCCACCTGCGCGCGCTCGAAGGCGCGATACTCACGCACACCCACCACGATGCTCAACAGGATCAGGGTCGACGCCACCGCGAAGGTCCCGAGAAAACGCGGGCTCAGCAGAACGGCCTTGCACTCCTTCTCGATCAGCACACGAAGCATGACAGACCCCTAGCGGACGTCGTAGCGCAAGAACGCCACGAACGCGCCGGAGAAGAACAGCAGGTTGAAGAATGCCAGCAGGGACAGGTCGAACACCCCGGCCCGCAGAACGGTGCCCAGGGGTTGCGGGTTGAACACGAAGGCGGGCAGCTCCGTGGGGTCAATGGGGCCGGGCTCGTCCTCCTCCTCGTCCCTCATCTTGATGACCATGCGGATGCCGCCACCGCTGCGGCCGGTCTTCTCCTGCTGGAACGCCGCAAAACTCTCCTGATATGCGTTCACCTGGGAGAGGTAATGCTCCGGTAGATCCAGGGAGGTGCCGGCAAGATGCGCCGTGGCCAGGGAGAACGCCGACGCCGGCGAGAGACGTGCGATGCCCAGCGCCAGTCCCTGCTGCCACCGCTGCCGGTTGCGCCGTTCCTCGGTGAGCCGCGCATCGAGTTCGGCCAGCTTGCGCTGGCGCTCCTCGGCAAGTTCGTCGAACTTGGTGTTGAACGCAGCGATGGCGCCCTGCATGGATGCTTGCATGGCCGCCGGATCCTCCTCGTTGCCCCGCGCGCCACTCATCTGCTCCTGCATGAAGGCATTGATGACTGACTGATCATCGCGCCACAACTGAGCCCACAACCGGCTGCGCTGCGACAGCAATTGATCCATGGAGGGAACCTCCACCGAGCGTGCGGCCAGCAGCACCGAAGCGCGGGGCACGATGAGGACGCCCACCACCCACAACGACAGCAGCAGGACAAACGACGTGGCGGAGCGCCGCGTCAGCGCCGATACCATCACCGATAGGCCGAGGATGGCGCCGATGTAGAGCATCCCCGATCCCACCACCAGGCTCAGGAGCAACCAGTCCCTGGAGGACATGGGAACGCCCATCAGGGGCAGCAACAGGGCGCCCGCGGCCAGAGGGATCAGCAGCGGCACGGTGAGGGCGAGCAGTGACCCCACCAGCTTGCCCAGGATGTAGGTGGCGCGCGGTACGGCCTGGGAGAACGTGAGCCGGAGCGTGCCGCGCTCGCGCTCACCACACACGGCGTCGTAGGCGAACAGGATGGCCAGGAGGGACAGGACTATCTGGAAGGTGAACTCCAGATCCACGAAACGGAACACGGCCAGCAACGGCTCGTCGCCGAAGCGGCTCCCCTCGGGTCGCAGTCCTCCACGCCCCGTCACTTCCGTATTCCGGCCGATGTCGTTGGAGATGCCGGGCACCAGGTACGCCAGCGGCTGGGGCGGCAGGAACACCGACGGTGAGACGTCCAGCCATTCGGTCTGGCCCTCCAGCTGGCGCCGGTCCTCCGCCACTGCGGCGTCGTACTGCGCGCGTCCGACGTGGTAACCGCGCGCCGCCATGAAGAACGCCAGCACGATGAGCAGCGAGCACACGCCGAAGGTGGTGGCGAACTTGGTAGAGGAGATGATCTCCTTGAGCTCCTTGGTGACGATGAGCTTGAACACGTCTCCCTCCCCCGTTAACCGGCGCGCCGGTCGGCCACCAGGCCGACCTGTTCGTCCTCGTCCATGTAGCCGGCCATGTAGCTCACGTACACCGACTCCAGATCCTCGTGCTCCAGATCCTCACGCCGCAGCTCCGCCATGAGCACGCCGCGGTTCATGATGCCCAGTCGATCCACCACCTGCTTGGCGCGGAACAGGTCATGGGTGGACATGAGGATGGCCTTGCCCTCCTCGCGCAGCTCCTCCAGCAGTCGGATGAACTCCAGCCCCGCCTTGGGGTCCAGCCCTGCGGTGGGCTCGTCCAGCAGGATGACCGGCGCGTCCTTGAGGATGGCGATGGCCAGGCCGCACTTCTGCCGCATGCCCTTGGAGAAACCTCGCAGTCGCTTGTCATGCGCGGCGGGCTCGAGGCCCACGCGCCTGAGGACGGCCTCGTAGTCCCCGCGGTTGAGATCCGTGCGGCCGCCCAGCTTGGTGAAGTATTCGATGTTCTGGATGGCGGTGAAGTTGGGGTAGAGCGACACGTTCTCGGAGACGAACGCCACATGCTTCTTCGCCTCCAGCGGCTCGCGATGTGCCGAGATGCCGGCGATATGAGCCTCACCCGAGGTCGGCTCGATGAAGTTCAGGAACAGATGGATGGTGGTGGTCTTGCCGGCACCGTTGCCGCCCAGCATGCCGTAGATCTCACCGGCCTGAACCTGCAAGTTCAGACCGTCCAGGGCCAGCACGCCATCCTCGTATCGCTTGCTGAGCTGGACCGCCTGGATCATGGCGTTGTCAGTGGATGTCATGTTCTTGTCTCCCAGTTCGCGTCAACGGCGCGACAGCCGGACTCCGGTGTAGACGACTCCCGTGATCACTCCCAGGAGCGCCACGGCCAGCAGTGCAGGGGCCAGGACCTTCACCTGCGGACGGATCTCCACGGAGATGGTCTTGTCGTCGCCCTCGATGGGTTGGTCCTCGGAAAACGAGCTCGATCGGACGCGCACCTCGTACCTGCCGGGGACCACGTCATCGGGTGGGGTGAGCAGCAGCGTGACCCTGTTCTCCTTGCCCACGCCGATGGCCTGGACTAACGGCGGTTCGATGAGCTTGTCCCATTGGTACGGCGGCTCGGCGGTGACCTCCACGTTGTCCAGACGGCGGCTGCCGTCGTTGACCAGCTCCACGGTGACCTCGGCGCTCTCGCCGACCTCGATGGAGTAGAACAGCTGCGGCACCTTGACCAGCAGGCGGCCCACTCCGCGCGGCACCAGCTCCAACCTGACGAAGCCCACACCCAGTGCCTCGATGTCCTCCTGCGAGGTCAGCGACCCCAGGTCGATGGAGTCCAGGCGCTGGCGCGGGATGGCCATGACAAAAAATGGGATGGGCCGGTCCATGGACACCTCGTCGCTGGGTCGGTCCGGCAACGAGACCCGCAGCGCCGCCCGACGCGTGCGGTTGGATTCGGTGAACTTGAACTGGCTCAGCCTGGCCTGGCTCGAAGGGTCGAGGAAGTAGCGGTTGATCTGCGACGGCAGGTTGGCCACCACCAGCTTGAACGTGTCCGACACGCCGCTGAACAGCTCCAGCGTGAGGTCGAACGTCGCCGAGGAACCCAGCTCCACCTCCTGTGCGAATTGCTCCGACTGCACCGCGGCGCGGTCCTCGGTCTCATCCTTCTGCAGGAAGATCTTGATGGTGCGCTGCGCGTTCTGCCCGTAGGCGAGGTTCACCGTCACCTGGTCCACGTCCTGCAGCAGCTCGAACGTCAAGTCTGCCGGCTCGCCGTAACGCAGCTCCTCGATCTTGGCCTCGTAGGGCTGGCCGATGACGATGTTGTCCTCATTGCCCAGGGAAACGTAGACGTCGTGCACCACCTCCGGGCGCAGCGCCTGGAACAGCTCGTCCTCCACCGGCAGCAGGTGGCGGAACTCGGCGCCGCCGCTGGAGGTGTTCTCCAGCCGGATGCGCACCTTCTTGCGCCCGCTCTCCGACTGGTACTTCACGGCCTCCAGCACGGCCACGTACTGCTGCTCGAACAGCACCGCAAGGAGCGATTGCTGGTAGTTCACCTCCGCCTCGCTGAGGTTCTGGCGCGTGGCGTCCAGCTCGCTCTCCGACAGCACTCCCTGATCGAACAGGTTCTGGCTGCGCTCGTAGGCCTCCTGGGCCAGCTGGTAGTTCTGCTGCGCCCGTTTCAAGCCCAGCAACCTGTACTGGTCGTCGCGCTCGTTGAACGGCGAGCCCGCCTGCGGCAACGCGGTGCCGCCGAAGGCCAGCAGCAGTGCAGCCGTGAGGCCTGCGGCGCGTAGGAGATGTCTCAATGGGAGCTCCGCATGCGGATCATGCCATCCTGCTCGACCTTGGCCCGGGTGGCACGGATCTCATCGCTGTCGCGCGTCACCACCAGCGCCACGTCGTCGCCCACCGCCAGCAGCTCGTAGGCGGCGCGGAGTTCCTCCAGCGATGCGACGGCCCGGCCGTTGATGCTCTGCACCACGTCGTCCTTCTTGAATGCCGGCGTTCCCATGGGAAGCTCCATGGCCACCACGACCTTGCCGTCCTTCTCGGCGAGCAACACACCGAACTCCGGCAGCGGGTGGATGTCATCGAAGTCGCTGTCCGGGCCACCTACCACCAGGCGTATCGCGCCACCTTCTTCCATCTCCCCGGGGTCCTTCTTCTCGAACGAGGTGAGGAAGCGCTCGTTGCCGCGGCGAATGCCCAGCTTGACCACCTCACCGATGTCCGCAGCGTCATAGGCTTCACGCAGGGTCGCCACGTCGCGCACGCGCTTGCCGTTGACCATCAGGATCAGGTCGCCCTTCTGCAGGGCGACCTCACGCTCGGTGCCCGGGAGGAGCATCATCAGGCGGACCTCATCGTCCTCCTCGCCGGGTCCGGCCACCACACCCAGCTCACGCAGGACGATGATCTCGTTCTCGCCCTCGGCGCCGCCGCCATGGCGCATGATCATCTGACCGCTGGCGTGGGATGCGGCGAGAATCCCCACAAGCACCACCAGAGTCAGCAAGGTGATTCGACGGTTCATGGTTTGCCCCTCCTTGGGCGAGCACTCCGTGCGCCCGCGACCGATGTCGTGATTGCAACCCGGGTGCCATGGCATGCAACTCGAACAAAAGAAGGAGTCTTGGCAACACCGCAGGAGTTGATAGGGGAGATCGACTACCTGAAATGGGGTGGGATTGCCGCACTTGGGCAAAAAAAACGGCCTCGGAGAGGGCGTCTCCGAGGCCGTCCTACTTCCCGCGGTGTCTTAGACCGCGCGGACCTTCTCTGCGGCCGGGCCCTTGGGGCCCTGCACGACGTCGAACTCCACGCGCTGGCCCTCGCTCAGGGTCTTGAATCCTTCCATGTCGATGGAGGAGTGATGGACGAAGACATCCTTCGAACCGTCATCCAGGCTGATGAAACCGAAACCCTTGGAGTCGTTGAACCACTTCACAGTACCTTGTGCCATGTGCGTCCTGCCCCTTCTTCAAACCTGGGCATGATTGCCCGAGACCTCCTCCTCCCACTGCGGGCATGGAGGACCCTGCTGCAGCAGCCTGCTGCAACTCCTGCCAACGCTGGATAGCAATTGGTGACAATAGTCGAGGTGAGCAAGCTGTTGATAGTGTATGAAAATATCCACTAAAAATCAAAGGAGTCAAGGGAATTCTGTCGCAGGAGGCGACCGCTCCTCCGGGCCTTGCCCCGTGTCGGCGATTTCCCTTTGTTGGTAAGACTTTTCGTGACTTTGCCCAGCGGTCATTTGCCGCGGCCCGGGAAACCGCGCCCTCTTTCCGGGAACCGACTCGCCCCGACACACAAGAGTAAGAGTAGACAGGCCGCGGAGGCTTGGTGCCGCCCGGCAAATGAGAAGACCTTGTGCGCCCGTAGCTCAATGGTCAACAGGGGAGTCGCGCGGGCAGGATCGTTTGACGCGCAAGAGCACCGTCGATAAAGGAGGGTATCCCTGGCCGGGCCCGCCCAGAGCTGCGGTGAGATCGGCGCGCCAACGTGCTCAGGGCACAACGAGACGGTCCGACCGACTTCCCGGAGAGCAACAGCTTGTTAAGCTGGGGACGCGGGTTCGATTCCCGTCGGGCGTACCACTTCTGTTGGAGGCTGGTGAGCCGTGACCTCTTACGATGCACGTGGCATCGAATCCAGAGGGTCCTCAGCCTGGGAACGAGACGGCTGCTATCGCGCTCCCGATCATCCCGACGGCGAGAAGTTCGAGCAACAAGAGATCGAGCGCTTCTCCAACGGCATCATCGAGAACTCCCTATATGCTCGTCTGGAGCAGGCGCTGGACGCAGCCTCGGCCGGGGACTGACCGCCGGCCTAGAATGAGTTGACGGCCGTCTCCTCGTCCTGGTAGACCTCGAACAGGCGCGTGAGAAGGGTCATCACCAGCAGTTTGTGCACCTGTCCCACCGGGCGGAGGAGCTTGATGTCACCACCGCGCTCGACAGTACGCTTCTTGCACGCCACCAGCTCGCCGAGTCCGGCGCTGTCCATGAAGCTGACCCGTGACATGTCCAGGATGATCTTACGATGGCCGCGGTCGAGCAACTCCACCAGGTAGATTCCCAGATCCTCGAGCCGGCGGCCCTGGAGATCCAGCGGGCGGGCCATGGGCCCGGGGCCCACGGTGAAATCACCGTCCATCTGAACAATCTGGACGTCCCCGGCGCTTCTGGTCCGTAACGACATGGAAGTAGCTTATCGTAGCTACCGCTCCTTGATAAGCAGCATGGTGGTGGGGTCGAGCGCAAGCTTCAGGTCCGAGACGTCGGGGTTGTCATGGTCCTTGAGTAGGCTGACGTGCACGGCCCTGGTGTCATGGGCCATGCCCAGGATGACGTCAATATCCTTTTCCAGGTGGGCCACCGGCTCGGGCACGCCGTGGGTGTTCAGATCGGCGTCGCGGTGGACCACAGCCGACATCCACAGCTCGGCGTCCAGCTTGCGGATGATCTCCCGCATTGCTCCCAGGTCGGCGGAACGGGCCCCCTCGAAGTCGTAGTCGTCGATGATCACCGTCGCCGGCTGGAAGTCGACGTGGTCGCGCAGGAAGGCCACGGCGTCGCGCAGCTTGTCCACGGTGAACGTGCTGCTGAGGTAACAGTGTATGTGGCGGTTACGCTCCATGTCCAGCTGCACCTTCCACACGCCCTCCATCTCCCGGGCATGAGTCAGGTCCATGAAGATCTCATCGTAGTAGCTGCGCACCTTGTTGACGGGGTGGTCCAGGGAGATGTGCAGCACCTTGCGCCCGCGCATCAGGTCGTCCATGGCGACGCCCACCAGGAAGGCGGTCTTGCCCACACCGTGGCGAGCCATCACCACGCCGATGTTGCCTCGCCCCAGGCCGCCATGGATGGATGCCTCCAGGACGCGAACCGGACTGCGCTCGTTGATCTCCTTCTGGTGCATTGCTGCCTCCTTACGCCGCCGGCTTATTGTACTTGTCGATGAGTTCCTCCGAGACGTTCGCCGGAACCGGCGCGTACTTGGAGAACTCCATGGTGTACTCGGCCTTGCCCTGGGTGGCGGAACGCAGATCGGTGGAGTAGCCGAACATCTCCGACAGCGGGACGTCCGCCTCCAGGCGGACGAAGCCCTCGGTCTCTGTGGTTCCGATGATGATCCCGCGGCGCTGCATGACGGTCTTGAGGACCGCGCCCTGGAACTCCTGCGGGCCCTCCACTGCCACCTTCATGATGGGCTCGAGGATCTGCGGCTTGGCGCCCTGGTAGACCTCGTTGAACGCCCCCCGCGCCGCCGCCTGGAACGCCATCTCCGACGAGTCCACCGCGTGGGTGGCGCCGTCGTTGAGAACCACCCGCAGGCCGGTGACCGGGAAGCCGATGACCTTGCCCTTCTGCATGCTGGCCCGGAAGCCCTTCTCCACCGCCGGGATGTACTCGCTGGCGATGGAGCCGCCGCGGATCTCGTTGAGGAACTCGAACTCGCCGGCCTCGTATGGCTCCAGGTAGCCGGCGATGCGGCCGTACTGCCCCGAACCGCCGGTCTGCTTCTTGTGGGTGTAGTTGAACTCGACTCGCCGGCTGATGGCCTCGCGGAAGGCCACCTGCGGCTGTCCGGTCTCCACCTCGGCGTTGTACTCGCGCTTCATGCGCTCGACGTAGACCTCCAGGTGCAGCTCGCCCATGCCGGAGATGATGGTCTCACCCGACTCCTCGTCGACGCGCGTACGGAACGTCGGGTCCTCCTTGCCGAAGCGCTGCAGCGCCTTGGCCATGTTGGACTCGGCCTTGCGGTCCACCGGCTTGATGGACACGTGAATCACCGGCTCCGGCACGTGCATGGAGGTCATGGAGATCTTGCGCCGCCCTGATGTGAAGGTGTCTCCCGAGGCGCAGTCGATTCCGAACAGCGCCACGATGTCGCCGGCGGGAGCGGACTCGATGTCCTCCATCTCCGCGGCGTGCATGCGCACGATGCGGCCCACCCGCACATCGCGGTTCATCCGACTGTTGAAGATGGTGTCGCCTTTGTTGAGCGTGCCCTGGTAGATGCGCAGGTAGGTGAGCTGCCCGAAGCGGCCCTCGTCCAGCTTGAACGCCAGCGCGATGAGCGGCTTGTCGGGGTCCACCTGGATGGGGAACTCACGCTCATCCTCCTCCAGGTCCAGCGCGTGGTTGTCCACCTCGGTGGGGTCGGGCAGGTAGCGCACCACGCCGTCCAGCAGCGGCTGCACGCCCTTGTTCTTGTAGGCCGAGCCCACGAACACCGGCGTAAGCTCATTCTCCAGCACGCCGGTGCGCACCGCACGATGGATCATCTCCGCCGTGGGACGCTCCTCCAGGGCGGCCTCCATGAGCTCGTCGTCAAACATGGATGCTGCGTCCACCAACTCGTCGCGCTTGGTCTTCGCCGCATCCAGCATGTTCTCCGGGATCTCTTCCTCGCGTAGGATCTCGCCGTTTTCACCGTCGAAATAGATCGCTTTCATGGTCACGAGATCCACCACGCCCTCGTGCTCGGCCTCCAGCCCGATGGGCAGCTGCATGAGCACGGCGTTCAGGCGCAGCTTGTCCTTGAGCTCCTCGGTGACCCGGTACGGGTTGGCTCCGGAACGGTCGCACTTGTTCACAAACGCCACCCGCGGCACCTTGTAGCGCCGCATTTGCCGGTCCACGGTGATGGACTGCGACTGCACGCCCGCCACCGAGCACAGCACCAGCACCGCACCGTCCAGGACACGTAGCGAGCGCTCCACCTCGATGGTGAAGTCCACGTGCCCGGGTGTATCAATGATGTTGACGTGATGGCCATCCCAGGTGCAATGGGTGGCGGCGGAGGCGATGGTGATCCCCCGCTCGCGCTCCAGCTCCATGGAGTCCATCTTGGCGCCCACGCCATCCTTGCCCTTGACGTCGTGGATCTTGCGGATTCTCTGCGTATAGAACAGAATCCGCTCCGTCAGCGTGGTCTTGCCGGAGTCGATGTGCGCACTGATGCCGATATTCCTGAAGCGTCTCAGATCCGTGTTCACGGCCTTTCCTCTGGTTTTCCCGGCTCCCGCCGGGTCTGATCGAGCCCCTCGCGATGCGCCCAGATGCCGCCGGGCGCAAGGGAACCGATAATTCTAGCAGAGTGGCGAGGGACGGAACATGTCGTGAAACGTAAATCACTTAGACAACAAGTCTTATGGGCGTCACGCCGGATCGAAACCGGGCCCGTAGCGCTCCCAGTGGACGGCACCGGCCTCTAGTTGCCGGGAGCAGTGCGCAGGATGTAGCTCTTGATCTCGTCCGCCGTGCGCACGGAGAAGAACTGGTACTTGCGGTAGGTCTGTTCCACGTGAAGGAGTACGAATTGTCGTGCTCCGCCACGCTTCTCCTTCTCGACCAGGTGGCCATCCAGTCGGGTCAACGTCTTGCCCAGGTTACCATCGGCGCTGGGATCTTTCTTGCGGCGGTAGCGCACCTGCTCGAGAGTCACCTTGCCGGGGAACCGCAGGCCGTTGCGCTCCTCGGTGAACAGCGTCGTGATGGTGCTGAACTCGGCCTGGGTCTCGTCCGTGATGTTGGCAGCTCGGAAGTCCTCCCACAGGGTCTTCGTCTTGTGGTCCTCCGGCGAGAAGGCCACCACCTTGAGAAGCTGGCCCAGTTCCGGGTCCACCCACGCGGTGCCGTACCAGTCGTTGAGCTTCGTTCTTATGGGCAGGATGGGTTCGAACTCGATCTTCACTGCCTGTATGCCCAGAACCTCCTCCTCGCCGGCAAGGCGGTAGTGGTGCAGGAGCTGGCGGGAATCGCGGAAGACGAAGACCCAGAGGTAGGCGCTGCGCAGATACCAGGGCACGCCGAGATCGTCCGGTGAGATCTCCTCGGGGGCCTTGCGTCGCTTGCCGAGAAAAGGAACCGTACGATAGTCCTGGAACCCTTTCTCATCATCGTAGACGAAGACGTATTCGAACGCGGCCTGCCCCGGTTTCCCGAACCCGCGCCAGCTGATCTTCTCCCGGCAAGCGAACTCCAGCGCCGTGTCCCGGAACAGGGATGCTGTGCGCGCCATGCGCTGCAGGATCGTCTGCAGCCGGACGGCATCCTCTGCATCGCCGGCAGTGGCCGTGCCGGACAGCAGCACGGTCAAGACCAGTCCTACGAGGATCAATCGGCGCCGGATCCCCGAGACGACCATCCTGCTAGATCTTGCGAACCACGTCACCAACACGGACGGAGCCCGCCTGAAGGACCCTTGCATTGACGCCGCGCAGACGGAGCTCGCGGCCCAAGGGCGAGTGGACGAACTTCACCGCATCCGAACCGAAGCGTGTGGTGAACTTCTTGCAGCCGGTATGCGGTAGGCTGGTGATCTCCACGACGCTCGAGCCCAGTGACAGGCGGGTCCCCGGCGGCAGGTTGTCCGCGCTCAGATTCAGGTCCACGAAGAGCTGGTCTCCCGCCAGTTGCCAGCGATCCCGGTCCTGCGCCAGCAGCGCAATGGCGCGGGCGTTCATGAGGGTGAGCTGCATCTCGGGGTGGGCCGAGCCGTCGGGGGTCTGTTTGCTGCCCCGGGCGCGCCAGTTGTCTCCCACCAGGCCTTCTGCCGGGTCCAGCTGACCCTCCTGGATCGTCTCCCGCTCCAGGGTGGCCGGCCTGCGCACGATGAGCTGCAGGACGCCCTCATCCCTGGGCGACCGGCGGATCTCCTCGATGCCCGCCTCCAGCTCTTGCATGGTGAGATGTCTCATGGAGGCCATGGTATCACCGCACCGGGATGTCGTACAATCGGGAAATCCATCCGGATGCCGGATACTTCAAGGAGTGAGCCATGAGCTTGAGCTGGGCGCGCGCCCGTCTGCCGATCTTCCTCTTGCTTTCCACCCTCTGCCTGGCGCCGGCCCTGGCGCAGCTGGGCCTTCGGCACGGCCATGCGCCGTCTCCGGCCGGGGGGTCGTCGGCGGACGAGGACGAAGGACCGCAGAAGGCCAGACAGGATGACGGCAGCTGGGACGTGGGCGGTACGTTCGGCCCCGTGCACACCATCGAGTTCTCCACCGACCAGGGCACCTGGATGAATCTGGACGTGCATCCCTCCGGCGAGCTCCTCGTCTTCGACCTCCTGGGCGATCTCTACACCCTCCCCCTGTCCGGAGGTGAGGCCACCCGCATCACCCACGGCGCGGCGTATGATTTCCAGCCGCGCTTCAGCCCCAAGGGGGACAGATTGCTCTTCACCTCGGATCGTGGCGGCAGCTTCCACATCTGGGTCGCGGACTTCACCGATGGCGAGCTGGGCGAGCCCAAGGCCCTGACCGAGGACAAGAAGACGGTCGACGGCGCGCAGTGGGATCCCTCAGGTGAGTGGATCTACGCGCGCAAGCGGAGCACGGACACCAGCTCCCTGGGCGTCTCCGGCGTGTGGATGTATCACGTGGATGGAGGGTCGGGCACATCGCTGGTGGGCGCCGATGAGGTGGGTGAGGTGGACAGCTTCTCCGCCTCGGCGGACGGGCGCTGGCTCTACCTGGGAACCCGCCGGCCGTTCTCGTACGGCAGCAATCCCTACGGCTCCATCTGGCGCATCCAGCGCTTCGACCGCCGGCGCGGCAGCCTCGATCCGGTGAGCGTGTCGCTGGGCAGCTCGGCGGTGCCGGTGCTCAGCCCGGACGAGAAGACCATCGCGTTCATCCGCCGCGCCGACGGCAACAGCACGCTGTGGCTGCACGACCTGGCCAGCGGGGCCGAGCGGCAGATCTGGGACGGTCTGGATCGCGATCAGATCGAGGCCTTCGGGACCCACGGCGCGTACCCGGGCTACGACTGGACGCCGGACGGGGTGGCCCTGGTGATCTGGGCGCAGGGCGGCTTCTTCCGCATCGAGCCGTTCGCCGGCCCGGTGGCGGTGGCGGCCATCCCGTTCGAGGCGGAGGTGGAGCAGCAGGTCCACGAGGTCCTGCGTCCCGAGATCCCGGCGGTGCACGACGAGGTGCGCGCCCGCATCGATCGCTGGCCGGTGCAGAGCCCCGACGGCGAGGCTGTGGTGTTCCAGGCGCTGGGGCGCCTGTACCGCATGGAGCTGCCGGACGGCGAGCCGCAGCGCCTCACCGCCGGCGATGACTTCGAGCTCTCGCCGGCGTTCTCGACGGACGGACGCTGGATGGTCTTCGCCGCGTGGAACGACGAGACCGGCGGCACCCTCTACCGGGTGAGCCAGCCCGATGGGCAACCGCAGGCCATCTATGCCGCCGCCACACAGCTGGCCAACCCGGCGTTCTCCCCGGACAGCGAGTCCATCGTCTTCGTGCAGGGGAGCGGAGCCAACCTGCGCGGCCAGGACCTGGGCAGTGAGTTGCGCCATGACCTGTTCGTCATCCCGGCGGCGGGAGGCCAGGCGGAGTTCGTCCTCTCCACCGAGAACCGCGGCCCCAACCGGCGCATTCCCCGCCCGGTATTCGGCCCCGAGGGCCGGCGCATCTACTACTTCGAGGACCTGCCCGGCACCGGCGGCGGTGAGCGCGGCAGCCGCACACCGCAAAAGACCGGATTGGTGTCTGTGACTCGTGACGGTCTGGACCACCGCGTGCACCTGTCGTTCCGCTACGCCCAGGAGGCCATCCCCAACCCGCAGTTCACCCACGTGGCGTTCACCGAGCTGCACAACGCCTATGTCATCCCCATGCCCGCGGTGGGGAAGACGCTGGAGGTGGAGCCCGGCTCTGTCGTTCCGGTGGCGCAGTTGAGCTGGGACGGCGGCGAGTGGGTCAACTGGGCCGACGAGGGTCGGACCGTGACCTGGAGCTTCGGCCCCGAGTTCCGGCGCATGGCCCTGGAGGACCTGGAGTTCAAGGAGAAACCGGCCGAACGCCCCGACGACGAGGAGGCGGAGACCATCGAGCTGGCGGTGGCCGCCAACGGCTCGTACCACTACGACTCGAAGTCCTACAAGCTCAAGGCTCTGGGCAAGGCACTGGAGAAGCTTGTCGAGGCCGACCCCAAGCCGAAGGTCGAGATGGTCATCGACGACGACGCGCCGTTCAGCGCCTGGAAGGAGCTCAAGGATTGGCTGGAGGAGAACCAGCTGGCCTTCGAGTTCGCCAAGGAGGAAGAGGACGAGGACGCCGAAGATGAGGACGAAGAGGAAGACAAGGCCGAACCCGAAGTGTTCACCATCCACCTCACCGTCCCGCGCGCCCGTCCGGAGGGCAAGATCGCGCTGGTGGGCGCACGCATCATCACCATGAAGGGTGACGAAGTCATCGAGGACGGCACCGTGGTGGTGGACGGCGACCGCATCACGGCGGTAGGTCGCCGCGAACGGGTGAAGGTGCCGGCCGACGCCGAGGTCATCGACGTGGCGGGCAAGACCATCATCCCCGGCCTGGTGGACGTGCACGCGCACATGGGCTATGGCGTCCTGGATGTGAGCCCACAGCGCGAGTGGCGCTACTACGCCAACCTCGCCTACGGCGTGACCACCACCCATGACCCGTCGGCCAGCACGCACACCGTCTTTGCCCAGGGCGAGATGGTAGCTTCGGGTATCATGGTGGGCCCGCGCATCTACTCCACCGGCTTCATCCTCTACGGCGCCACCAGCACCGACATGGCGCCCATCGACTCGTACGAGGACGCCCTGTCCCACGTGCGCCGGCTGAAGACCCTGGGCGCGTTCAGCGTCAAGAGCTACATGCAGCCGCGGCGCGAGCAGCGCCAGTGGGTGATCCAGGCGGCGCGCAAGGAGGGCATGCTGGTGGTGCCCGAGGGCGGCGGCGACTTTGAGGTCAACATGGGCATGATCCTCGACGGCCACACGGGGATCGAGCACGCCCTGTCCGTCGGACCCATCTACAAGGATGTCGTGCAATTGTTCGCGCAGTCGGGTGTCGGCTACACGCCCACGCTGCTGGTCTCCTACGGTGGTCTGGCAGGGGAGCGCTGGTTCTACCAGCACTACGACGTCTGGAAGAACGAGAAGCTACAGAGCTTCTTCCCGCCCCGGCAACTGGACGCACGCGCACGGCGGCGCAGCATGGCGGCCGAGGACGACTACAACCACAAGACGGTGGCCGCGGGGTGCGCGCAGATCCTGCGCGCCGGCGGGCTGGTGAACCTGGGAGCCCATGGCCAGCTCCAGGGCCAGGGCGCGCACTGGGAGATGTGGGCCATGACCCACGGAGGTATGACACCGCATGAGGCGCTGCAGGTGGCCACCATCAACGGCGCGCGCTACATCGGCATGGAGAAGGACCTGGGGTCCATCGAGCCGGGCAAGCTGGCTGATCTGGCGGTGCTGGACCTGAATCCGCTGGAGAAGATCGAACACTCCGACAGCGTGGCCTACACCATGATCAACGGTGCCCTGTACGACGCCGCCAGCATGGATCGGATCTGGCCTTCAGCCCAGGCGCGCGGAGCCTTCCCCTTCGAGGCCGCGTGGCCGAAGGGGGCCGAGTACATGGCCGCCAACAACCCGCTCCTGGCCGACCCCGGCACATGGGGCACGCCGTTCAACGTGCCGCCACTGGACCGCATTCGCGCCGCGCATTACATGCCGGCGATGCTGGAGGGGATGCGGCGGCAGAAGGAGGAGATCGCCGCCATCACCTCCAATCCGGACCCGCCCACCCTCGACAACACCCTGGCGGAGCTCGACCGCAGCGGCGCGCTGCTGAACCGTGCCACGTCGGTGTTCTTCGCGGTGGAAGCTGCCGACACGAGTGATGAGATGCAGGCCATCGCCCGGGAGGTGACGCCGCTGCTGTCGAAGCACAACGACGACATCGCGTTCAACAAGGAGCTGTTCCAGCGTGTGAACACGCTCTACGAGCAGCGCGACAGCCTGGGCCTCGACCCGGAACAGAGGCGCCTGCTCAACGAGAGCCACAAGGGATTCGTGCGCAGCGGCATCAATCTGCCGGAGGACGCGCAGGAGCGCATCCGGGAGATCAACAGCGAGCTATCGGAGCTGTCCACCAGGTTCGGAGAGAACCTGTTGGCGGAGACCAACGACTACGAGCTGGTGTTTGACAGTGATGACAAGCTGCAGTCGCTGCCGGAGGCATTGGTGGCCGCCGCAGCCGGCGAGGCCGGGCGCCGCGGATACGATGGGAAGTTCGTGTTCACATTGCACCGGCCGAGCATCAACCCGTTCCTGCAGTACTCCACCGACCGCGAGAGTCGCCGGGATCTGTTCGACGGCTACGCCATGCGCGGCAACAACGACAACGACCAAGACAACAAGGACACGCTGGCGCGGATGGTGGAGCTGCGGGCGGAGCGGGCCAAGCTCATGGGCTACGAGTCCCACGCCCACTTCGTCCTGGCGGACGCCATGGCGGAGACACCGGAGCGCGTCTACGATCTCATGGAGAAGGTGTGGAAGCCGGCTGTCCGTGTGGCGGCGAAGGAATCAGCGGACCTGCAGGCCATGATGAACCAGGATGGAATCGAAGGGGCCCTGCACGGCGCCGACTGGCGCCACTACACCGAGAAGATCCGTCAGGAACGTTACGACCTGGATGATGAGGCGCTACGGCCGTACTTCGAGGTGACCCGGGTGCGCGACGGCGCCTTTGCCGTGGCCAATAAACTGTTCGGGATCACCATTGTCCGCCGTGACGATCTGCCCACCTGGCATCCGGATCAGGAGGCGTTCGAGGTGAAGGACGTGGACGGCAGCCATATCGGCGTCCTGTACATGGACTTCTTCACCCGTCCCAGCAAGGGCGGTGGAGCCTGGGAAACCTCGCTGCGCTCCCAGTCCAGCCTGGACGGCTTCGTGACCCCGGTGGTCACCAACAACTTCAACTTTCCACCGCCCACCGCCGGCACGCCGTCGTTGCTGAACTTCACCGAGGCCAGCACATTGTTCCACGAGTTCGGCCACGCGCTGCACGACCTGTTTTCCGATGTGACCTACGAGTCCCTCTCCGGCACCAATGTGCCGCGGGATTACGTCGAGTTCCCGTCCCAGGTGATGGAAAACTGGATGGCCGAACCCGAGGTGCTGCGCATGTTCGCGCGTCACTACCGGACCGGCGAGCCCATTCCGGATGGTCTCGTCGACAAGCTCCAGGCCTCCGCGAAGTTCAACCAGGGATTCATCACGGTGGAATACATGGCGGCGGCGTACCTGGACATGAACTGGCACACGCTGCCGGACGGCAAGGCCAGGATCAAGGATGTGGAGGGCTTCGAGAGCGACTCCATGGAAGAGCTCGGTCTGATCGACACCATCATCCCGCGCTACCGCAGCACCTACTTCGCGCACATCTTCGCCGGCGGCTACTCGTCGGGCTACTACAGCTACCTGTGGTCCGAGATCCTGGACGCCGATGTATTCCAGGCATTCAAGGAGACCAGCCTGTTCGATCAGGAGATGGCGGCGCGCTACCGGCGCATGCTGGCAAGGGGTGGCACCCGCCCCGGCATGGAACTCTACCGGGAGTTCCGCGGCCGCGATCCGGAGATCGGCCCGCTGCTCGAGCGTCGCGGGTTCGACGAGGAGTAGATTAAAACAGCGTGTAGATGAACGGCGCGCCGGCGGTGCCGCCGAGCACCACCAGCAGTCCCAGCAGGAACATGACGATGACGATGGGCAGCAGCCACCACTTCTTGTTGTGCTTCAGGAAGCTCCAGAACTCGGAGATCAGCCCGGCACGCGGCGCCGCCGCGTCGCGCTCGAAATCGTTGGTGCTGTTGTGGTCAGCCATCTTGTAGGTCCGTGTCTCTCTCCGCCGCCGGGCGGAGGGGTCAGAACTGGCGAAAGTACTGCTTGCGATCCGTCACCGGCTTGCGCTTCGTCCAGTAGGTGGCGGCATCCGGCTCGAAGCGCCGATGGAGCGCATCGCGCCCCATGATGCGGAAGATCAGTGCCACCGGTGTGAACAATCCATAGTACAGCAACGCCATGAGAACATGCGAGATCACCAGCCCGATGGGCAGGCTGATGGCGGTGAGGAGCACGTGCAGCGGGCGCAGCGCTCTCGGCGTCAGCAGCGCCAGCAGCGCGCTCAGGGCGGCGAGACCCCATAGGGCCCAGGCCGCGGTGGCGGCCGTCTCCGGGCGGAACTCGAAGCCGAACAGGGTCTGCCGGTAGCGCAGCCAGGCGCCCAGGGCGCCGAAGGCCACCAGGCAGATCCATCCGAAGCTGCGCAACTGCTTCGCCGGCGGGTTCCAGTTGACTTCCATCATGGCCATGTTGCTCGTGTGCTCCTTGCCTCAGTCCAGCTCGAACTGGGACAGGTAGGCGTCAATCTCCTTCTTGCCCACCTTCGGCTGTTCCTCCTTGAGGAGGACGAAGTTCTCCAACACCAGCACGTCCATGTCGCAGGCCATGAAGCAGCGGTACGCGTGGTCAGGTGAGCACACGATGGGCTCGCTGCGCACGTTGAAGCTGGTGTTGATGATCACCGGGCAGCCGGTCTTCTCCTTGAAGCGCTTGATGAGCCGGTAGTAGCGCCCATGCCTCTTCTCGTCCACGGTCTGCACCCGGGCCGAGTAATCCACGTGTGTGATGGCCGGGACCTGTGAGCGAATGGCCTTCAACCGGTCGAGGCCGGTGGCCCCGTTGCTCACCGCAAGGCGCTTGTCCTCCTGGACGGGAGCCACCAGCAGCATGTAGGGGCTGTCCTCCTCGGGGCGCATCTGGAACCACTGGTCCACATCCTCGCGCAGGACGCAGGGTGCGAACGGGCGGAACGATTCACGGAACTTGATCTTGAGGTTCATCACCGATTGCATTTCACGGGAGCGTGCATCGCCCAGGATGGAGCGTGAGCCCAGCGCCCGTGGTCCAAACTCCATGCGCCCGTGGAAGTGGCCCACCACTTTCTCCGATGCGATGTGGTCCGCGACCACGTCGAGGAGTTTCTCCTCGGTCTCGTGGAACTGGTACCTGGCGCCCACGCCGTCCAGGAACGTGCGGATCTCATCGTTGCTGAACTGCGGTCCCAGCAGGGAGCCGCTCTGCAGGTCGTTGTGGTTGTCCACCTGGCGCGGCTTGTCCAGCAACTGGTGCCAGACGAACAGCGCCGTTCCCAGGGCGCCACCGGCGTCCCCGGCAGCGGGCTGGATCCACACCTGGTCGAAGATGCCTTCCCGCAGGATGCGGCCGTTGCCCACACAGTTGAGCGCCACGCCGCCGGCCAGCACCAGGTTGCGCATGCCGGTCTCCCTGGCCACGTGCCGCGCGCAGCGCAGCATGATCTCCTCCGTGACCAGCTGGATGGAGGCTGCGATATCCATCTCTCGCTGCGTGAGCTCGGATTCCGGCCGGCGCGCCGGCCCCTCGAACAGCGTATCCATCTTGGCGCTGGTCATGGTCAGGCCCTGGCAGTAGTTGAAGTACGACATGTCCATGCGGAACGAGCCGTCCTCCCGGAGGTCGAGGAGGTGCTCCAGGATGACGTCCTTGAAGCGCGGCTCTCCGTACGGCGCCAGACCCATGAGCTTGTACTCTCCGGAGTTCACCTTGAAGCCGGTGAAGTAGGTGAACGCCGAATAGAGAAGGCCCACGGAATGGGGGAAGCGCAGCTCGTGGGTGAGCTCGATGCGGTTACCGCGCCCCACCCCCCAGCTGGCCGTGGACCATTCGCCCACGCCGTCCAGCGTCATGATGGCCGCCTCCTCGAAGGGCGACGGGAAGAACGCGCTGGCGGCATGTGACTCGTGGTGGTCGGTGAAGACGTATCGCTTCTTGTAGCGATAACGCAGGCCGCGGTCCATCTCCCGGGGCAAGTGCAGCTTTTGCCGCAGCCACAGCGGCACCCCCTTGAGGAAGGAGCGGAAGCCCACCGGCGCATAGGCCAGGTAGGTCTCCAGGAGGCGCTCGAACTTGAGCAGCGGCTTGTCGTAGAACGCGACGAACTGCAGGTCCTCCGGGGAGATCCCGCCCTCCTTCAGGCAATAGTTGATGGCGTTTGTGGGGAAGCGGTAATCGTGCTTCTTGCGCGTGAACCGTTCCTCTTGCGCGGCGGCCACCAGATCGCCGTCCTTCACCAGGCAGGCGGCGCTATCGTGATAGAAGGCAGAAATTCCCAGAATGTGCATATTCAGACATCTGTCCGTTCGAGTCGACCTGGAGAGGACCAACCTGTGGGCCCGGAGACGCGATCTTAAGGATTGCGCCAAGCAGGTGCAAGATCAACCAATAGCGGCCGGCCCTCGGGCGGGAGAACGGCTCCGGGACGCCCCTGGGTCAGTGGCTCCGCCAGCGGGATCACCGTATACTCAGAGAACCAGCCGTATCCACGGGGAATACTTGATGAGGAGCCGTCCCTTCGCCGGCATGATCCTGCTTGCTGTGACGCACGGGTTCTCGATACCGGCGCCGGAGAGACCGCAAGAGCCGCGGCCGGTGAGCATCAGCGACCTGGTGGAGCGGCCGTCCGACCCGCGCAGCGCGGTGAACCCGCGCCTGGACGCCACGGCCCGTTCGGCCGGCCTGTCCGTCGTCTTCGGGTCCTATACCAGCGTCCAGGTCAACGTGGACGCGCTGGGCCAGAACATCGTCGGTGACGCGGCCAACGAGCCGTCCATCGCGGTCAGCCCCACCGACCCCGACAGCATCGTCATCGGCTGGCGGCAGTTCGACACCATCGCCTCCGACTTCCGCCAGGCCGGCTGGTCCTACACCACCGACGGTGGGGCCACCTGGACGTTCCCCGGCTCGCTGGAGCCGGGTATCTTCCGC
This sequence comes from uncultured bacterium, assembly GCA_965371955.1. Taxonomy (GTDB): domain Bacteria; phylum Acidobacteriota; class Polarisedimenticolia; order CBDVAL01; family CBDVAL01; genus CBDVAL01. Next base: position 26,582 of record CBDVAL010000009.1, read on the forward strand.
AGCGACCCGGTACTGGGCTCCGACTCCAGCGGCAACTTCTACTACCAGAGCCTCGGCGCTGACGCCGGCCTCACCAATTTCTTCGTGGACGTGTTCAAGTCCACCAATGGAGGCGTTACCTGGCCGGTGAAGACGGCGTCGTTCGGTGGTGACAAGAACTGGATGGCCATCGACAAGAGCGGCGCGGCCAGCGACGGCCACATCTACGGCATCTGGCAACGCTTCTTCTCCTGCTGCGACCCCGACGTGCTGACCCGCTCCACGGACGCCGGGGCCAGCTTCGAGACCCCGGTGGCGGTGGACCTGTGGCCCACGTTCGGCACCCTGGCCGTGGGTCCGGACGGGGTGCTCTACATGGGGGGTATCGACGGGACGCTCGGCCAGGACTTCGACACGTTCGTGGTGTCGCGCTCCAGCGACGCGGCGAACCCCGCGGTGACGCCCACGTCCACCGGTGTGGTGGTGGACCTGGGTGGATCCATGGGCATCTTCGGCACCCCGAATCCCGGTGGGTTGCTGGGCCAGGCGGATGTCGCCGTGGACCTCTCCAGCGGTCCCAGCCGCGGAAACGTGTATCTGCTGGCCTCGGTGAGCATCTTTCTCACCGACCCACTGGATGTCCACTTCGTCCGCAGCGTGGACGGTGGCGCCACCTGGAGCTCACCGGTGCGCGTGAACGACGACGCGTCCACGGCCAACTGGCAGTGGCTCGGAGCCATCGATGTGGCCCCCAACGGGCGTATCGATGTGATCTGGAACGACACCCGTGCCGACGGCTCGGGCATCATCTCGCAGCTGTTCTACTCCTACTCCATGGATACCGGCCAGACCTGGGCGAGGAACGCGGCGGTGAGCCCGACATTCGACAGCACCCTTGGCTATGCCGGTGGGCAGACGAAGATGGGCGACTACATCGACCTGGTCGCCGATGCCACGGGAGCCGACGTGGCCTACACTGCCACGTTCAACGGCGAGCAGGACGTCTACCACGTGCGCCTGTTCCCGGACTGCAACGGCAACGGCATCCCCGATGATGTGGACCTGAGCTCGGGGTCGAGTCCGGACGACGACGGCAACGGCCTGCCGGATGAGTGCGATGTCATCCTGACGTCCGGCGCAGTCCCGGATGGTGCGGCGGTCCCGGGCACGCCGCTGACCGTGCAGGAGATCGGCTTCAGCCAGTTGCTGTTGTCGTGGGGGCCCTCGTGCAGCCCGGCGGACACCGATTATGCGGTCTACGAGGGTGTCATCGGGAATTTCGGCGTCATCTCAGGGCGGTTCTGCACCACCGGGGGCCAGACCAACCATACCATCACCCCCCTGGGAGGCAGCACGTTCTACCTGGTGGTGCCCCTGAACCTGACGGGCGAGGTCGAGGGCTCGTACGGCCTGCAGAGCCCGGGCGTGGAGCGCGCGGCGCCGAACGGCTGTTTCCCGCAAGCTATCCTGCAGTGCCAGGCTCCCTGAGCCGGGCGTCCGTTCCTACCACTTTGGTTAGCCGCCTTCCCTTGACTTCCTCCGCCGAACGAGACCGTCACGGAGCCAGCTTGGGGCAGGGCTCAGAGACCCTCTGGAGTTGCCGTCACCCCGGCTTCGACTCCGCTCTCGAGATTCAGAGAGACTCCGCCGCCGAATCCCATCATCCGGCCGAGCTTGGCCAGAACCGAATAGGTCTGCGCCGACTCGACCTGAAGAACGAGGGTCTTTCTCCATTCTTTCTCTTTGCCTGACCGGTGTACCAGCGCGTGCAGTTTGTGCTCGCCGGCAGGGATCTCGAGTTGCACGTCGAAATGCTCGAGGCTCCCTTCACCTTTCTTGACCATCCGCTTCATCAATCCTCCTTCAGCGGCGAGCAACTGTTTGAGGATTAGCTCCTCATCGACGAAGAGAAACAGCGTGCCCTTCTTGATCGAGCTTCGTATCTCGACCACGAGATGGCCAGGAGCGATCTGGGCGCTCTGCGTCAAGCCGCTCTGCACCGGGGCAGCGCGGGAAGGTACCGGCTCAGCGACCGCTTGACTCAGGAAGCTCGGCGCTTCTTCCTGCACGGCAGGCTTGGGTGCAACAACAGGTTTCGCTGGCGCGGGCCTGGTGGATTCCGGGACCTCCGCCACCTTGCTCGGCTGCGGCGTCTTCTCTGTGGGTTTCAGGAGCGGCTCCACCACCTGGATGGATATCGAACCTGCCAGCTCATCGGCCGGCGCATCGAGCGCCAGGGGCTCCGGCTGCGCGTTGCCTTCGCCGCCATCGTCGCCGGCTAGCTCCACCACCGATGCGGCGTCGAGAGATCTGGGCTCGCCGACCAGTTCCCATCGCCGCGGGTCGCCGCCGTATGTCGTTGTCAGGTTTGCCCCGTCCTCGGTGGACCGCTTCGGCGCACTCTGCTCGAGGATCGAGAGCAAGCGCTGCGGAGCAGGTTCTGCTTCGGCCTCGGTATCACCGCCGCCTCGGATCAGCCAACCCGAGAAGAAGCTCAGCGCAACGGCAGCGGCGATTCCCGCGGGGATGGACCACCGCCGATCGGCCTTCGCCGTCGGTTCCTCGATGGCTACCGGGGGGTCGTCGAGCGATTGTTCCGGAGACAACTCCGGAGCCGCTTCCGGCTCCGGCGCATCCGCGACACGTGCGACATCGGATTCCATGCTGACCAGCGGGACGCCTTGCCGCGAGGCTTCGTAGTCCTTGCGCACGAAGAGCAACTCTTCCAGGAAGCTCATGCCGTCAGGGAATCGGTGCTCGGGATCCTTGGCCAGCGCTCGCAGGAAGAACCCGTCGACACTCGTCGGCATCCCCGGCGCGCATTCGGTGACGGGGTCCGGCTTGCTGTGCATGACTGCGGTCATGGTGGACTTCGCGTCGTCGCCCTGGAAGGGAAGCTTGCCGCAAAGGCCCTCGTAGAGGATGACGGCCAGCGAGAACAGATCACTGCGCGCGTCGGCGGGACTCCCGTCCTGGCACTCCGGCGCCATGTAGGCCGCGGAATCGGCCGCAGGCGGAAACCGGCCGATGCCGAAGTCACCGATCTTGACTGCATCGTCGCGCCGGCGGACCAGGATGTTGGCGGGCCGCACGTCGCCGTGGAATACCCCGACCCGGTGTGCTGCGTGCAGCGCATCGGTGGTGGCCTCGACAATGGCGAACACCTCTCCAGGCTCGCGACATTCCGCGCCCTCGAACAACGCTTTCAGGCTTCGCCCGGCGACGTACTCCATCGAGGTATACGGCTCCCCCTCGTCGCCCTGATCGTGGCAGTCGTAGGTCGTGACGATTCCCGCATGGTTAAGGCTGAGAGACGCCTTCGCCTCGCGCAGAAAACCGGCGCGGTACTCCTTCTTTTGTTCTTCGGAAAAACTCTCCGGCAAACAGATCATCTTGACAGCTACTTCAAGGCAAGCCTCTGCATCGTAGGCGAGGTAGACGATACTCACGTCCCCTCGGCCGAGTTCCTGCATAATTTCGTATTGCCCGATTTTGGTCACTTTGTTTCCTCCACACCGCTTACCGGAATATAGGTTGCGGCGTGCGCAAGAGCAGGGGAACGTATCCATATGCCTTTCTCTCGGCGCAAACCCTTCAATCTACGACAGCTATCTCGTTGACGTGTGACGAGTGATCGGATGGCTGTTAACCACCGACGCTGCTGCGCCGGACAAGCCGCGACAACACGCCACTCTGTGCCGTGCGTGAAATGACTCTGCTTGTTGGGGTTAAGAGAGGGCAGCCCAGAAAAAGGATTGGCTCCCCAAGTGGGACGCTAAACGCGTTTTGTGGCGTCCTCGGGAGAGGACAATCGGACCGCATCAAGGTGTCCAATATCGCTGGACCAAGTTGCGCGAGCGATTGGGGGATGACCGTTAGCTTGAATCGTGGCGAAGGTGCTTTCGAACCCACTGAAGCGAGTGTTCGTAATTTGCCTCTCCCGGCATCGGGTGAAGGGGGCCAGCGATTCTGGACACCGCCGCTCTTGCGTGTCCAGAATCCTTGAACCAGTACAGCAGCTAACCTCTGAGTTCTTCATCAAGCAACTACGCTGCAATTGGAACTTCACGGTGCATGAGGGTGTGCCATTCTTAGTTGAAACTTGATGCGGCTCCAAACCCTGTGGTCTG
>CBDVAL010000010.1:0-29670 GCA_965371955.1 uncultured bacterium
TACCTCGGCCGTCGACTACAGCCCGATGGCTCGCGGGCGCGAGGTATAAGGTTTAGCTCCGACCCCGCCCACGCTTCTTGCCTCCCCGCTTGCCACGCGCCTGAGGTTTGTCCTCGGGCTCGGGTGGCTGCCGGGGGCCGGCGCTCAGGTGGGGGGTGCGGCGGCGCGCGGGCCTGGCAGGGGGAGACGGGTCGGACGAGGGGTCCGGGATGCGCGCCAGCACCTGGCCGAACAGATCCTGCACCGAGTCCTTCTTCTTGCGCGGCATCCTGGCACGGCGATACGCATGCTCATTCATGCAGGTGTTGCAGCGCACCCGCTTTACCTCGTCCTCCACCAGGCCCACCACCGCGTGATTCATGATCAGGCTACAGCGAGAGCAGTAGTCATCGATGACATCGCCCAGCCTGGCTGGCGCCTCGGGCATGTTCTTCTCCTCGAACCCACCCCGCGCGTGCCGGGATGAAACAGAACCGTGACCATATTACGCCGTTCGTGTCCCGCATGCTGCCAGGGTCTATCCCACCCCCGCCACACCCAGGCGGCCTCCCCAGGCCGATTTGAGATGCGACAGCAGGGCCTGATGAGGTCCGGCCCGGCCCTGGGCGATCTGCGCGGCGTAGTGCCGCGCATCCTTGTGGGCGGCATCGAGAAGTTCGCGGTGCCGGAACAGGCTGGCCACCCTCAAGGGCGGTAGCCCCCACTGCCGCGTTCCGAACAGATCTCCCGGCCCGCGCAGACGCAGATCCTCCTCGGCGATGACGAAGCCGTCCCGGGTGCGCCCCATCACCTGCAGCCGCTCTCGAGCCTCGGGGCTCAACTCAGCGCTGGATGCCAGCAGGATGCAGTGCGATGCATGTGGTCCGCGCCCAACCCGGCCGCGCAGCTGGTGCAATTGCGAAAGGCCGAAGCGCTCGGCGTTCTCGATGAGCATCACCGCCGCGTTGGGGACATCGATGCCCACTTCGATGACCGTGGTGGCCACCAGGACCTGCACCTCCCCGGCCGCGAACGCGGCCATGACGGCCTCCTTCTCGGCGCTCTTCAGGCGCCCGTGAACCAGACCCACGTTGGCGTCGGGCAACTCCCGGCGTAGGCGCTCGGCGCCCTCCTTGGCGGCGTTCAGATCCGAGCGCTCGCTCGCCTCCACCAACGGGTAGACCACGTAGGTCTGGCGCCCGGCAGCCACCTCCCCGCGGATGAAATCGAGGATGCGCGGCCGGCTCGGCGGGAAGCGCAGGTGTGTGGCCACCGGCTTGCGCCCGGCCGGGGCCTGCCGGATGCAGGAGACATCCAGATCTCCGTACACCGTCAGGGCCAGCGAGCGGGGAATGGGCGTGGCGGTCATCACCAGGACATCGGGGGCCTCGCCCTTCTCCTGCAGGGCCATGCGCTGGATCACGCCGAAGCGATGCTGTTCATCGATGATGGCCAGGCCCAGCCGCCGGAAGCGAACGTCCGTCTGGATCAGCGCGTGCGTCCCCACGGCCAGGTCCACCTCGCCGGAGAGCAGTGCCTGCTCGCGCCGGGCGCGCTCCTTCGCCCGGCCACCGCCGGTGAACAGCTCCACGCGGTAGCGCGTGTCGTCCAGCAGGCGGCGCAGCGTGAGAGCATGCTGTTCCGCCAGGACCTCCGTCGGCGCCATGAGGGCTACCTGCCAGCCGTTCTCGATGACCACCAACGACGCCAGCAGCGCCACGATCGTCTTGCCGCAACCCACGTCACCCTGCAGCAGACGGTACATGGGATGGGGCGAGCGCAGATCGGCAACGATCTCCTTCAGCACCGAGCGTTGATCCTCGGTGAGCCGGAACGGCAGCACCTGCTTCAGCTTCTCGCGCAGGTCGTCGGCGTAGGTGTAGGCGTGACCGCGTACGCGCTGATGCATGCCCTCGCGGCGCAGCGCCAGCCCCAGTTGAAGGAAGAACAGCTCCTCGAACGCCAGGCGGCGATGCGCCTGGGAAGTGCCGTCCTGATATGCCGCCAGCTCCTCGTCCGCCGGTGGAAAGTGCACCTTCTCGAACGCCTCCATGCGGCCCATGAGCTCGTGGCGCCGGCGCAGCTCCACAGGCAGCGGGTCCGGCACCGCGCTGGAGAGGTCGCTGAGGGTGTTGTGCACCAGCCTGCGCAGCTTGCGCGACGACACACCGCCGATGCGGCGATAGATGGGGACCACCCGGCCGGTGTGCAGCGTGGGTTGCTCACCGGGCTCGCTGGTGAGCACCTCGTAGTCCGGGTTCTCCATCTGCAACACCCGCGGCCCGCGGCGCGCCCGGGCGGGCTCCCCGTACAGGATCACCGACGTGCCGGAGGTGAGGACGTTGGTGAGATAAGGCTGGTTGAACCAGATGGCCTTCAGGGACGCCGAGCCGTCATCCACCACCGCTTCCACCAGGGTGAACCCGCGCCGGCGCGTGCGCACCAGGCGGGCGGACAGCACCTTGCCCTGTACGCTCACCGCCTCGCCGGCACTCACCATGGCCATGGGGATAAAGCGTGAGCGATCCTCGAACCGAAACGGCAGGTAATAGAGCAGGTCCTCCAGCGTACGCAACCCCTGTCGGCCGAGATCCCGGGCCCGGCGCTCGCCCACGCCGCGCAGCCAGGTGAGCTCGGTTGCCAGCTTCAGCGAAGAGGCTCTCATGCTGCAGCGCGGGGGCGCAGCAGGGCCCCCAGGGACAGCAGGGCCCATATGGACTCCAGCAGGATGAAGCCCCAGCGCATATCGACCACCGCCACCACGGCGAGCAGCAGCGAGCCCAGCAGGTTCAGCCAGTTGAAACCGGCATCCTCGCGTCGCAGCCTGCCCCCCTGCAGCAGGGCGTAGGCCAGCAGGAGCATCCCCGCCCCTGCGATGGAAGTCCACTGCACCAGGTTCTCCATCAGCCCTCCGGAACTCCCCTGCGGGAGGGGATGTCTAGGACTCCACCGGCAGCAACAGGTCGTGCTCGAGGAGCTTGCGCAGGATCTCCCCGATCTGCAGGTCGCGGAGCGGGCAGCGGTCCAGCACCTCGCCCAGCGAGGCCTGCGCGGCGAACTCGGAGAGGACGGACAGCTCCTGCGCCTCCAGGTCCAGCCGCTGGATCTCCTCCTGCGCCGTTTCGGACAGCCGGTAGCGGCGCTCCAGGCCGGGCAGCTGCGTGAGGATCTCGCGCAGCGCGTCGTTCTGCGTCAAAGCCTCCATCAGCGCCTCGGTGGTATCGCCGGAGAGGGTGTGGCCGCCGGGCTCGGCCAGCGGATCCATCTCGAACCGGGACTCCTCCCACTCCACCAAGCGGAACAGGGCCTTGCGGCCTTGCATCTCGCCGAGCACCGCATGCACGATGCGGCCCTCCTGGAGGTGCACCTCTCCGCAGGCACCGGATGCGTCGGTGAGGCGCACCACGCCGCTCTTGCCGTTCATGCTCATCAACTGGAACAGGTCGGTGAGCGAGAGGTGACTGGTGTGCCCGGTGAGCGCGCTGCCGCCCTGGGCCTCCAGCATGCGCAGCCGTTCCACCTTGGCCAGAATCCGCTCCACCCGCGCCAGCAACTCTTCCTCGGAGAACGGTTTGGTGATGTAGTCGTCAGCACCCATGCGCAGGCCCCGGATCTGATCGGGCACTTCCCGCGCGGTGGTCACGAACAAAAAGGGAATCTCGGCCGTGCTGGGATTCGAGCGCACCTTCTCACAGAACTCCCAGCCGTCCATCACCGGCATGATGATGTCCGAGATGATCACCTCGGGCGCGTGGGGCTCGAACTCCTGCAGAGCCTCGCGGCCGTTTCGCGCCACCACCACCTGGTAGCCCTCCCCCTCGAAGAACTCGCGCATCATGCGCTGCACCAGTTGATTGTCCTCCACCACCAGCAGGCGCCGGCCCCCGTCCCCGCCGGCCATGGCTCAGCGGGCCTCCAGCATTCCCGACTCCGCGGCGTCCGCCTGCACGCGCCGCCGCGCATCGCCGGCTGGATCCCCGCCGGCACCCAGAGCCAACGTGCACAAACCCAGCAACAGTGCCCTGGACAGCCGGCTCACAGCGCCTCCCGCCGGCGTGCCCGCATCGCTTCCGGGGCCTCTCCCGAGCCCGGGTCGCCGTAGCGGTCCATGAAGTAACGGCCCCACTTGGTCTTCTGGTAGCGCCGGATGATGGAGCGGCCCACGGTGGGGTACCACAGCCCGTCGTGGTAGAAGTTCGAGGCCATGGGGGCCCAGGCCACCAGCGGGGAATGCAAGGCCAACTTCTCCAGGAAGCGCAGTGGTCCCCTGCGCAGCATCTGATCTCCCCAGATCACGAACGATCGCGACACCTCGAAACCGAAGTCCACGCCCTCCACGTCCTCGCCCACGATCTCGATATCCCGGGGATCGGCACTGCCCAGGCCGCGCTCATGGCACATGCGCAGGTACGGGATCTGCAGCGGGTCAAAGCCCATCATGCGCGCCGCGATGGCGTCGATGGCCACGGAGTCCTCCGCAGCAAGGAGGTAGTCCTTCACCTCCGGCTTCATGGTGCGCGGCCCCGCACCGTTGCCAGCCACCGTGCCGTCCATCACGGTGAACACACCGGGGTGCAGCTCCTTCTGCATCATCACGAGATCCACCATGACCTCGTGAATGTACTTGTGCGCATAGTGACGGACCTCCTTGAGCAGGCCGCCGAAGGAGTTCTTGATCGACCCGGTGGTGGTGGAATGACCGTGGGTCTTGAGGGTGGGCAGGTGCAGGATCTGCCTGCCCACATACATCTCGGGAATCTCGATTCCGTCGGGGAAGATCTGGTTGAGGCGCAACAACGGCGAGCGGAACTTGTGAACCGTCCACGGCACCTCGGACAGGGCGATGAACGGCAGCGAGAACTTCTCCAGCACCGGTAGCCAGCGGTTGTTCACAGCACCCTGGTGCGGATCCGTCACCACGGTCTTGTTCTCCACCGGGAACACCCGTTCGCGCTGGAACCCGTCCTGGAACAGCGCGCCCAACACGCCCTCCAACTGCCAGGGCTGGGTGGAGCACGCCGGGAAGTACTTGGTCCACGAGAGGTTCAGCTTGACGAGGGTGTCGGCACCCGGATCCAGCGTCTCGGTGTAACGCGCCATGCGCATCAGACGCGGGTAGTCCTCCAGCACCCGATCCACATCGGTCTTGACCACCGCCACTACAGAGCGTCCGTTCTTGCTGCTCATGGGTTCTCCATGGGGGTCACGCTCCGGCGCCCAGCTTGTCCCCCAACACCAGGATGGCAGTGAGCGCCCACAGGGCCACGTCGATGAGCAGCGGCCGGTCGGTGTAGAAGACGCGCGTCGGGCTGCCGCCCTCCGAGCGCTGGTACACCAGATAGAGGTAACGGAAGATTCCGTAGAGCACGAAGGGAATGGTCAAGGGCAGGCCGCGCGTGCCGAGCTTGGCTTGCACCTCCGGGCTCAATGTATAGAAGCAGTATGCCACCAGCGTGGACGCCGTTACCACCGAGATCAACTGATCCAGGAACGGCAACGAGTACTCGCGCAGGATGAAGCGATGGTCGCCGGCTCCCTCCTCCAGGACCACCAACTCGTTGCGGCGCTTGCAGAATCCCAGAAAGAGCGACAGCAGAGTGGCGCACAGGATCAGCCAGCTGGAGATCTCCACCTGCAGCACCAGCCCGCCCGCCACCGCGCGCAGCAGGAAGCCCGCCGCCAGCACCATCACATCGAGGATCACCGCCCGCTTGAGCCACAGCGAGTAGGCCAGGTTCATCAACAGATAGGCCAGCAGCACCCCGGCCACCGGCTGCGACAGCAGCCACGCACCGCTCAGCGCACCGGCTGCCAGGACCACGGCAGTGCTCACGGCCGCTGCCCGCGACACCTCCCCCGAAGCGATGGGGCGTAGGGACTTCACCGGGTGACGCCGGTCGGCCTGAACGTCGAGCAGATCGTTGATCAGGTAGACCGCACTGGAGATGGCGCAGAACAGCCCGAACGTCAAGGCGGTATCGAGCACGGAATCCGCGTCGGTGAATCGCTTGGCAAAGATCAGCGCCGCGAACACGACGCAGTTCTTGAGCCAATGGTGCGGGCGCAGAGCGCTGACCAGACTGCGCAGCGAATGAGAGGAAGGGATGTTCTCGGCCCGGGTGCTCATGCCATGAAACCCCAGCCCCACGGTCGGGGGCAGGAGAAGGGGGTGACCCCCGAAGCGGTGCAAACGGTAGCATCCGGGGTGCAGGATGTCAAAAAGAGCGATGTGCTGCGGGCGGTCTCGGGGAGGATCTCAGTCCGTCGGTTTCTGGTCGCCGTCGAGATCGTGGACGGTCTGGAACTTGACAATCTCGTATTCCTTGGTTCCCGACGGGATCCGGATGGTGACCTCGTCGCCGTCGCGGTGGCCCATGAGGCCCTTGCCGATGGGTGAGGCAATGGAAATGCGGCCCTGGGCAACGTCACCGTCGTCGGGCAGGACCAGGTCGTAGGTGATCTCTGATTCGGTCTTGTCCTCGTAGAGAACGACGCGACTGCCGAGGCCGATCCGATCCTTGGGAATATCGCCCCAGTTGACCAGGGCCAGCTCCGCGAGCCTCTTGCGGATCTGGCCGATACGGGCGCGCACGAAGGTCTGGCGCTCCAGGGCGGCATGGTACTCGGCGTTCTCACTCAGGTCACCCAGGGCCACCGCAAGCTTGATCTGCCGCGGCAACTCGACGCGCAGTTCACGATCGAACTCGATGACCTCCTGCTTGAGCTTGCGCTCAAGGCGCTCCTTCATGTCGTGTCTCTCCTGCGGACACGGCGCCCGGGTGGCCACCACGGTGCCGTGATTCTCCCCAGTATAGCAGCGTCACAGTGCGCGGATTCCCACCCGGCCGTCGAGAAAGGGCCCAGAAAAGGAGGGGGGGGAGCCGGTTAGGGCTCCCCCATGGGGCGAGGCGTTGGGGAGGATAGGGGAAAGGTCGTCGTCTCTTTGGCAGCTCCAGTAGCAATTCTCAGTGTTTAATATATTCATCTAATTTATCTTGTCAATTCGTTAATTATGATTCACATAGTTATTTTCTTGTTTTTGCTAAGTGTACCAACTCGCAACAGGTGGTGGCAGGCGTTTCCTTGACTTGCCCCGGGGCCTCCCGTAGCATCCAGAGCAACAACAGTTCTTCGGCCCTCGCGGGGTTCCATGAGCAGAAACCAGTTGAAGTTCTTCATCGGTGGTGTCCTGGTGGTGTCGGCCATGGCCGTGCTCTTCGCGGTGAGCTTTCAGGGCAACATGGCGTACTACGTCGAGGTCAGCGATTACCTCTCCGCCCCGGCGGACGGCCCGCACAGGAACACGCGCATCCGCGGCACCGTGGTGCATGGCAGCATCGTCAAGATCCCGGGCGAGCTGGGCGCAGCCTTCGAAATGACCGACGGCACCGAGACCATGAGCGTGCGCTTCCACAAGGAACTCCCCGACACCTTCGTGAACCAGGCCGAGGTGGTGGTGGAGGGCGAGATGGGCGCGGACCAGGTGTTTGAAGCCCATACGCTGCTGGCGAAGTGCCCGTCGAAGTACGAGGCCCAAATCTACGACCAGGCCGCCGAACCGGCCTGACGCGGCAACACGGTCCCTCTCCATGGCTCTCTTTGGAAGTGTGCTGCTCCTGGCCGCATTCGTCGCCTCCATCTGGGCGGTGGCGGCCTCCCTGCTGGGCGGATACAGCCGTTCGTCCAGGCTGGTGGAGAGTGGCGAGCGTGCCGCCATCACCACCTGGGGCCTGCTGATCCTCTGTGCCGCCACCGTGGTCACCGCGTTCCTGCAGGATCGCTTCGAGCTGCGCTTCGTGGCCGGCTTCTCCAACCGCGACATGCCGTGGTTCTACAAGCTGACGGCACTGTGGGCCGGCCAGTCGGGATCGCTGCTGTTGTGGGTGTCCGTGCTTGCCACGTTCGTCGTGGTGGTCATCCTGCAGAACCAGCGCCGCAATCGCGTCCTCATGCCGTACGCCACCGCCACGCTGATGGCCATTGTCGCCTTCTTCACCGTGCTGCTGAACTTCAGCAGCAACCCGTTCGAGACCCTGCGCATCATCCCCGCGGACGGCAACGGCATGAATCCGTTGCTGCAGAACCCCTACATGGTGATCCACCCGCCCATCCTCTACCTGGGCTACGTGGGGATGGCAGTGCCGTTCGCCTTCGCCCTCAGCGCCCTGATGAGCGGCCACCTCGATGACAGATGGATCCAGGTCACCCGGCGCTGGACCCTGTTCGGCTGGTTCTTCCTCGGGTCAGGCATCCTCCTGGGCGGCTACTGGGCCTACCTGGAGCTCGGCTGGGGCGGCTACTGGGCCTGGGACCCGGTGGAGAACGCGGCCCTCATGCCGTGGATCACCGGCACCGCCTTCCTGCACTCGGTGATGATCCAGGAAAAGCGGGGCATGCTGAAGATCTGGAACTTGCTCCTGGTGATCATCACCTTCGGGCTGTCCATCTTCGGCACCTTCCTCACCCGCAGCGGCGTGGTCTCCTCCGTGCACGCCTTCACCCAGTCCGGATGGATCGGTCCGATCTTCATCATCTTCCTGGGCGTGGCCATGGCACTGTCGGTGGGGCTGCTGCTGTTCCGCCTGCCGCAGCTGCGCACCGAACATCGGCTGGACTCGCTCTTGAGTCGCGAGTCGGCCTTCCTGTTCAACAACCTGCTGCTGGTGGGATCGGCGTTCTCGGTGCTGTGGGGTACGATGTTCCCGGTGGTCACCGAGCTGTTCACCGGCACACAGATCACCGTGGGACCGCCGTTCTTCAACAAGGTCAACATCCCCATTGCGCTGGCCCTGATCCTCCTCACCGGCGTGGGCCCCCTGATCGCCTGGCGCCGGACCACCCCGGGCTACCTGCTGCGCAACTTCCTCTACCCGGGGATCGGCACGCTGCTCACCGCGACGGCGCTGTTCGCCCTGGGAGTGACCAGCCCCCTGCCGCTGGCAGCGTTCGCGTTCTGCACCTTCGTCATCTTCACCATCATGCTGGAGTTCTACCGCGGCACCCTGGCGCGACGGCGAAATGTCGGCTCGGGCTACCTGGTCTCTTTCCTCGGTCTGATCGAGAAGAACAAACCACGATACGGCGGATACCTGGTCCACCTGGGAATGATGGTGCTGTTCATCGGCGTGGCGGCCTCGAGCGCGTTCCAGACCGAGATCACCGCCTCGGTGGCGCAGGGTGATTCGTTCGAGCTCGGCGCGTACCGCATGCAGTTCATGAACACCCTGTCCGAGCGAACGGCAAACCTGGAGCAGGTGACCACGAGGGTGAAGGTGTGGAAGGGCGATGAGCACGTGGACACCCTCTACCCGCAACGCCGCTTCTACCAGCACCCGGAGCAGGCGACCACCGAGGTCGATCGATACACGCCCATGCAAGGCGATCTGTATCTGATCTTCATCGACTACAACCCGCAGGACGGCAAGGCGGTCTTCAAGGCGTTCCACAACCCGCTGATACGTTTCGTCTGGCTCGGCTGGATGGTGGTGATCCTGGGCACCGGCGTGGCCATTCTTCCTGAGGGACAGTGGTTTTCCGCGCGGATTCGCGTGCGTGAGCCTGTACCCGGGGCCGTGACCCGTGCCTGAGTATCGCGCGCTGCTGGTGCTGGCCCTGCTGCTGGGGGCATCTCCTCTCGCGGCTCAGGAGCCGCTGGATGCCGACAACGATCCCCGGGTCCGACAGGCGGCCAGTCAACTCGCGTGTTACTGCGGCTGCAACACCCAGTCCATCGCCAGTTGCACCTGCGGCGTGGCCAGCAAGTCCCGTGGCGAGATCCTCGCGAGCCTCGAGGAGGGCGCGTCGGTGCAACAGGTGGTGGACTCGTGGGTCGAGCGCTTCGGAGCGCGCATCCTGCTGGAGCCACCGCGCAAGGGCTTCAACCTGCTGGGCTGGTTCCTGCCGGGTGCCGCGCTGTTGGTCGCCGGGCTGATGCTGGCGCTGGTGCTGCGCCGCTGGCGCGGTCGCGCCGTCGAGGCCGCTGCACTCGGCGCTACCGATCCGCCCCCGGAGCGGCGCTACCTGGAGCAACTGGAACGCGAATTGCAAGAGCTGGAACCGTAGGATTGCATCCACCACGCCCGCACCGGGCCTTCTAGGCAGCGAACCTCTTATGACCGTGCTCGGACTCAGCCTCATCCTGCTGGCGGCCATCGCCTGGACTCTGATGCCGCTATGGCGGCAACCGGGTGAAATGCCGCAGGGCCCGAGCGATGCCGACCAGCTCGAGGCCAGCCACCGCCAGCTGCTGCTGTCGCTGCAGGACCTGGACTTCGAGTTGCAGACCGGCAAGCTCTCGCCCGAGGACCACCAGACCATGCGCCGGCGCCTGCAGGGCGAGGCGGTGGCGGTGCTGCAGAAGCTGGAGCAGGTGCGCGGCCGGACCCGCGGCGGTACGGAGCCACCGGCATGAGCGTTCCACTTGCGATCCACGCTGCTGCGCAGGCCGTGGAGGTCCACGACCTGCACCGCCTGTTCGGAGATCGACCGGCTCTGCGTGGACTGGAGCTGAGCGTGGCATGCGGCGAGTTCCTCACCATCTTCGGCCCCAACGGCGCCGGCAAGTCCACGCTCATCAAGATCCTGGCCACGCTGACCCGCCCGTCCCGGGGCTCCGTCGCGGTGCTGGGCGCCGAGCTCGGCACCGAACGAGGTGCGGCAGTCCGGGCGCGCATCGGCCTCATGGGCCACCTGTCGTACCTGTACCTCGGGCTCACCGGGATGGAGAACCTGGTGTTCTACGCCCGCATGTACGGCGTCTCACAGCCGCACCGGCGGGCCCGGCAGTTGCTGGAGGAGCTGGACCTGGCCGGGCGCGGCGACGATCTGGCGCGCTCATACTCCCACGGCATGCTGCAGCGTCTGTCGGCAGCCCGCGCCCTGGTGCAGGACCCGGACCTGCTGCTGCTGGATGAGCCGTTCGCCGGTCTGGACCCGTCGGCGGCGGAGCTGCTCGCGCGGCTGCTGCGCCGCCTGCACTCGCGCGGCCGCACGGTGCTGCTCACCACCCACGACCTCGCACTGGGCCGGGCGCTGTGCAGCCGCTTCGTCATTCTGGTTCGCGGCCGTGTTGCGCTGGATTCGACCCCGGAGGAGGTGGACGCGCAGCAGCTGGAAAGGCTCTACCGCCAGCACACCCAGGGCGTCTGATGGACTACCTGCGCAGAGCCTACTGGCTTGCCGCCAAGGATCTACGTCTGGAGTGGCGCAACATGGAGAAGCTGTCGTCCATGCTGCTGTTCGCGGTGCTGCTGCTGGTTGTGCTGCACATGTCATTCAACTTCTCTCGCCTGGGCTTCCACGACATCGGCGTAGGCGTGCTGTGGGTATGCATCACGTTCTCCGGCATCGTGGGGCTGGGGCACTCGTTCGCCCTGGAGCGGGAGCAGGGCTGCCTGCAGGGCCTGAGCCTGTGCCCCGGCGATGCCAGCGCGCTCTACCTGGGCAAGGTGGCCGCCAACGGGTTCTTCATCCTGGTGGTGGAGGCGGTGGTACTGCCGCTATCGGGCTTCCTGTTCAACTTCGATCTACGCCCTGTGCTGCTGCCGCTGGCGGGCGTGATGCTGCTCTACACCGTCGGCTTCGCCGCCCTGGGGACCTTCATCGCCGCCCTATCCACTGCCACCCGCCGCGGCGAGGCGCTGCTGTCCATCCTGCTGTTCCCGTTCCTGCTGCCGGTCATCATGTCCTCGGTGTCGGCGGCGAGCCTGGTGGTGAGCGGGGGCGCCCTGGGCGACATCTCGACGCACCTGATCGTCGGCGCCTGTTTCGACGTGATCATCCTGGTGGGCAGCCTCTTGCTGTTTGCCTATGTGATAGAAGAGTAGAAGTGGGAACCCGCTTCTGACCTCTGGAGGATTCCGTGCGCAGCCTCTACGGCAAGCTCGAACTGCTGCTCAGCGTTGTGCTCATCGCCGCGCTGATGCTGGCGCTGTACGGCACTTTCCTGGTGGCGCCCAAGGAACGAACCATGGGAAACGTGCAGCGTATCTTCTATTTTCACGTCCCATCCGCCATGCTCGCCTTCCTGGGCTTCGCGGTGGTGTTCCTGGCCAGTGCCGCCTACCTCAAGACCCGCAACCGCAGCTGGGATCTACTGGCGCGCTCCTCCGCGGAGCTGGGCGTGCTGTTTTGCACCATCGTCCTGGTCACCGGCCCCATCTGGGCCAAGCCCATCTGGGGTGCCTGGTGGACCTGGGAGACGCGCCTTACCCTCACCCTGCTGCTGTGGCTGATCTACATGGCGTATCTCATGGTGCGCATGTACGTGGAGGATCCGGATCAGCAGGCTCGCTTCGCCGCGGCCCTGGGGATCCTGGGATTCCTGGTGGTGCCGTTCGTCTACTTCTCCGTGTACCTGTGGGGTGGGATGCACCCCAGGAATGTCCTGCGCTCCGGCGGCCTGCACCCCACCATGCGCAAGGTGTTCCTGTTCAACATGCTGGCCTTTCTGCTCCTGTACGTCGTACTGCTCGGCCTGCGCTTCCGGCTGGGCCAGGCGCGACTGATGCTGGACCGGCTCAAGCAACGGCAGGCGGACCTGTGAGCAGCACCGCCTGCAGGAGACAACCCATGCGATCCCTGCGACTGTTCCTTGCTACCATGGTCCTGCTGGTCCTGCCGGTGGCCATCTCCCCGGCCCGATCGGCGCCTGCGCCGGCTGCACAGGCCAGGCAGGACAGCATGGCGGCGCACGATCGGGTCTCCAAGGTGGAGGAACGCAGACTGCAACATCTGTTCTGGGCCTACAACGCCATCTGGCTCCTGATCGGGACCTACGTGGTGAGCCTGGGCCTCCGGCTGCGTTCGGTGAAGCGTGAGCTGGTCCGTCTGGAACATCGCTTGCAACAGGCGAGCGACTCTTCTTCCAGCGGTCCTTGACGGGCCGCGCCGTGGCGATGGATCCATGACGGGACGGTCCCCCGACTCCCCATCGGGGGTGGCCGTGTTCGGCAGCAGCGAGCCGCAAGCCGGCGAGCCCTTGTACGAACGGGCGCGCCAGCTGGGCCGACTCCTGGCCGAGGCCGGGTTCCTGGTGGTCAGCGGCGGCTACGGCGGGGTGATGGAGGGCGCCAGCCGCGGCGCCCGGGAGGCCGGAGGCCGGACGCTGGGCATCACCACCGATTCGTTCGCCGGTCGCAGCGCGGCCAACCGCTTTCTGACCCGGGAGATCCGCGAGCCCGACCTGCTGCTGCGCACCCGAGCCCTCCTCCAGCGGCCCCAGGGCTTCGTGGTGCTGCCGGGACGCTCCGGCACCCTGGCCGAGCTCACCGGCCTGTGGGCGATGCACCGCGCCGGGCTGCTGGAGCGGCGTCCTGTGGTGCTCCTCGGCGAGGCCTGGGAGGGACTGCTGGAAAGCCTGGAGGGGCGCGGCCTCCTGCACCCGGATCGGCGGCATATCACCCGGCTGGCCGCTTCGCCGAGGGAGGCAGTGGATCTGGTGACCCTCGCTCTGGAATCATGGGACGACTTTTGCGCGAGAGGAGAGCCGGGATGACCCCCTATCCCAAGAGCGTGGCCCGGGACTATTTCGAGACCATCGTGGTTTGCGTCATCTTCGTCCTGTTCTCCCGGGCCTTCGTGTTCCAGCAGTCGAAGATCCCCACCGGGTCCATGAAGAACACCCTGTTGGTGGGCGACTACATCATGGTGAACAAGTTCGTCTACGGGCCGTCCGCATCGGCGCTGGAACGTGCGGTGCTGCCCATGAAGCCCATCGAGCGCGGCGATGTGGTGGTGTTCAAGTACCCGGAAGAGCCGGAGGTGGACTACATCAAGCGGGTGATTGGCATCCCCGGCGACCGGATCGAGATCCGCCACGGCCAGGTGTTCATCAACGACGAGCGGCAGGCGGAGCCGTACGTGCGCTTCTTGCACCCCGAGCCGTTGCGCGGCAGCTTCGGCCCTGTGACGGTTCCCGAGGGCAGCTACTTCTGCATGGGGGACAACCGCGACGAATCAGCGGACAGCCGTCGCTGGGGGTTCGTCCCGGCGTCGCACATGAAGGGGCGGGCTCTGCTGGTGTGGTACTCGTTCGACGAGGAAAGCGGCGCCTATCTCAAGACTGGTCTGAAGGACCGCGCCTGGAACATCCTCAACAAGGTGTTGCACTTCCACGACAAGACGCGGTGGCGCAGGATCTTCAGCCTGATCCGCTGAGCCAGCTGGCAGGCGAGGGAGGCCGGCGCCCCGCCGCGGGTTCCGTGATGGAATGGCGCTGCCACTCCCCATCCTGCCGGGCAGGAAAGTCGCGACGGAAGTGGGCGCCGCGGCTCTCGGTCCGCGCCAGCGCAGCGCGCAGCACGGCATCGCCCAGCACCAGCAGGTTCCTTGCCTCCAGGCCGCGACGGGTGAGCGGGTGGACGCCCACCTGTTCCTGTAGCGCATCCAGCGCCCCCAACGCCCCCTGCAACCCTGTTCCCTGCCGCAGCACACCGGCACCCGACCAGAGGATCCCCCGCACCCGCTCCTTGACCTCGGCCGCCTTGCCCGGCGCCACCGCGGTCGACTGCGCAGGACTCGGCTCGCCCACCGCCACGCCGGACTCATCGCGCAGCATGGCCTTGCCGGCCCGCCCTCCGTAGACCAGCCCCTCGAGCAGCGAGTTGCTGGCCAGGCGGTTGGCTCCGTGCACGCCACAGCCGGCCACCTCGCCGGCGGCGTAGAGGCCGGGAAGGTCGGTGCGTCCCCAAAGATCCGTACGCACGCCTCCCATGGCGTAGTGGGCTGCCGGGTATACCGGGATGCGATGGCTGCGGATGTCCACACCCAGTTCCAGACAGGTACGGAAGATCTTCGGGAAGCGCCGTGGGAGCAGGTCGGCGTCCAGGTGGGTGAGATCCAGGTAGACGCAGTCGCCACCGGTGCGTGCCACCTCCTGGACGATGGCGCGACTCACCACGTCCCGGGGGGCCAGTTCCGCCCGTGCATGGTGCGCCGGCATGAAACGCTCTCCCTCCTGGTTGCGCAGCTGGGCTCCCTCACCGCGCAGCGCTTCGGAGAGCAGGAACGTGGGCGCGCCCTTCAGGTGCAGCGCGGTGGGATGAAACTGCACGAACTCCATGTCGGTGAGCCGGGCACCGCCGCGCAGCGCCATGGCCATACCGTCCCCGGTGGCCTGGGGCGGGTTGGTGGTCTCGCGGTACAGCCGGCCAAGACCGCCGGTGGCCAGGCAAACAGCGCGCGCACGCAGCTCCAGTTCCTCGCCGGTCTCCTCGTCGAGGCAGCGCATCCCCACACAACGGCCGTCGGACGCCTGCAGCAGATCGGCGGTGAACGAGCGCGGGCGCAGGGTCAGGTCAGGGTAGCTGCGCGCCTTGGCCAGCAGCGCCCGCCCCACCGCGCGCCCGGTGGAATCCCCGCCGGCGTGCAGGACACGGCTGGCACTGTGCGCGCCCTCTCGGGTGAAAGCGAGCTTGCTACCCTGACGGTCGAACGCCATGCCCCAGGAGATGAGCTCACGGATGAACGCAGGCCCCTCCTCCACCAGGATGCGCACCGCCTCGGTATCGCACAGCCCGTCCCCGGCCTCCAGGGTATCCTGGTAGTGCAGGCCGACGCGATCCTCCTCGCTGAGCACCACCGCGATCCCACCCTGCGCCTCCCAGGTATTGGAATCGATGGGCGCGTCCTTGGCCAGGACCACCACGCGACGGCCGGCTTCGGCCAGCTCGATGGCCGCACGCAGCCCGGCGATGCCGCTGCCCGCCACCAGGTAGTCGGTGGTCTCCACGCGCATCGCTCAGGACTCCTGCCTCTGTGTGGGGGACGGATCGGTCAGTCGGGGCCGAAACCGAGCAACTTGCGGAAGATGCCGCGGCGCTCGGTGGTGTTGCGCAGCATGATCTCCTCGAGTTCGCCACGATCGAGGAAGATTCCCTCGCAGGCGATGCAGCGATCGATGGTGACGCCGGCGATGTTCTCTTCCTTCAGGTCGTTGGCGCACTTCGGGCACTTGGGCAGCGCAGCGATCTCCTGCTCCTGGCGGGCTTTCTCCTCCGCGCGCTGTCGCTTCCGGCGCGCCTGACGGAGAAGCTCCTCCTCGTGCCGCGCAAACCATTCGTCCTCGGGTCGGTTCTCTTTGCTCATGAAGGCCTCAAGCTGGTCCCGGGCATTTCGTCTGACCCACGCCAGTCTAACATAGCAATGCTCCTGCCCAGCCCCGGCCCGTCGCGCCTTGACACCCTGTTCGCGAAATGCGTATAATCGCGTCGCTTTCGGGGTCGTCGGCTCCCTGTAACCATGGAGATCCATGCCCTCCTACCCGCAGTCCCCCACCTCCTTCCATGACATCGCGGCACAGCTGCGGCAGCTAACCGCCGAGCGCTTCTCCGGATCGTTTCGTGCCGAGCAGGGAGGTGTCGTGAAGGTGCTCTACCTCTGTGACGGGCTGCTGGCATGCGCCAGCAGCACGGACCGCGAGGATCGCCTGGGCACCCTGCTGGAGCGGGAAGGCCTGATCACGGCACAGCAGCTGGAGACGGCGCAGGACCGCGCACTCCCCGGAGAGGCTCTGGGTAGCGTGCTGATCAACCTCGGCTACATCGAATCGGCGGACCTGATGCAGGGTGCGCGTCTGCAGGTGGAGGGAGTCCTCGGCTCCATCCTCCTGTGGAAGGCAGGGGCGTTCCGTTCGCGGCCCGGCCCCCTGCCGGAACGCGCAGTGAACCTGAAGCTGGAGCTGGGCCCGGTGCTGATGGCCTGCGTGCAGCACATCCAGGATGACGAGACGGTGGCAGAGCTTCTGGGCCGCCGCGATCGTGCGCTGTACGCGCTGCCTGATGCCGGCAACAACCCGCTGGGCAACGGAGCTGCCAGGCTCCTCGACCTTCTGGACGGCAGCCGCGATCTGGACTCGGTGTACGCTCAGGTCGAGTTGGATCCGGCGCAGGCCGCGCGCATGGTGCTGGGTTTCAAGGCGCTGGGCATTGTGGTAGAGGGGCAGGCCGTTGCGGCAGCGACCGTTGCCGCGATGGACGAGCCGGACGACGCGCCGCAACAGGGCGCGGGGTCTCTTGCGGATGTCGATGCCGAGGAGCGTGCCCCGGAGGACGAGCCCGAACCGCTCGGCACGCACACACCCTCTGCAAGCCCGTCCCTGGTTTCGCATCAGGAAACGGCCACCGTGCCGCGCCGGGATCTACCCCGCACCCTGGATGAGGAAAGCGCGCAAGCAGCGCACTCGCAACTCCCCTTCGACGAGCAAGGCAGCTTCGACCGCCACCTGGCGGCAGACAGCCCGGACGAGGGGGGCGGCCTGCCGCCCGAGGACGAAATGCCTCCACCCGGGGGCGAAGGCCCGCGTGGACGCCGCGGCTGGATTCTGGCCGCGGCACTCCCGTTGGTGGCGCTCCTGCTGGTGTTCCTGTTCAGCGGCGGCGACAGCCCGCCGCCCCTGAACGCGACCACCGGCGACGAATCCCTCGGCCCCGAGGCACCCCCGGGCGCGCCGTCGGACCCGCCTGCAGGCGAGGCCTTCTCCCCATCCCCCGCGCCGGAGCCGGCTCGCGACGCACCTGTGCAGGTTCCGCGCACCCCGCCGGGGGACGTTGCAATCCCCAAGCCGGAGGGTACATTGGGATCGAGTTCCGGCTACCAGGCCGGGTTCGATGCGTTCCAGGCCGGGGATTTCGGCAAGGCGGCCGCATTGTGGCAGCGGGACTGGCAGTCCCGACGTCCGGGTGGTTTCACGCTGCAGGTGATGGTGGCCTGCCAGGAAGCAACCCTGCGGACTCTGCTCCCGCGCATCCCCACCCCGGACCGCCTGTTCCTCGCCCCGGTGCGGGTGAACGACAGCACCTGCTACAAGGTGTTGTGGGGCACCTACGCCAGCCGGCCTGAGGCCGAAAGTGCTGCGTCCACGGTCCCCGCGCTGTTCACGTCAGGGGGCGATAGTCCCTGGCCGGTCCCCCTCGCCAGCCTCGTGCCCTAGAGGGCCGGGCCTCTGCCGGAGTTCCTTTACGATGGTTGCGGCCTTGTGCCTTCGGTCGAGGTCGAACGAGGTGTGCCGTGGTAGGAATGGCGATGTGGACGGGATGGGAACGACGGTGAACCGGCCTTCTCGTGCCGGACTGGGCCTATGGGTGCTGCTGGCCCTGGCGCCGTGCCTCGCCGCCGACACGCTGGTGCTGCGGGGAGGCCGCCGCATCGAGGTGGAACAATGGTGGCGCGACGGAGATCGGCTGATGTACCGCAAGTACGGCGGCACCGTCGGCATTCCGTTCGGATCGGTGACCGGCATCCTGGAGGGGGAGGACGGCTCCGATGAGCGGCAGACATCCACAGGCGCCAGCGGCTATCCGGGCGGAGCGGCGGTATTGCCGCCACCGGCGACCTCCGGCCAGGAGGACTGGCAGCACGACCTGGAACGGCTGGAGTCCCGCCTGCGGAAAAACCCCGCCGAGCGCGCCGAACTGCACCAGCAGATGGCCTTGTTGTGGGCGACGGCCGGTAACCAACGCTACCACCACGAGGATGTCTCCGGCGCCCTCGCGGCCTACCAGACCGCCCTGGGTCTCGACCCCACGCTTCTGGAAGCACGATTGAACCTGGCATCGGCCTACCTTTCCGTGGGGCGCAGCGAGCAGGCGCTGCGCGAGGCGGATCAGGTGCTGGATGCCCGCTCCACGGATGTGGATGCCCTCCTCCTGCGAGGTGAGGCTCTCTACCGGGTGGAGCGCCTGGATGCCGCCATCGTGGCCTGGACCCGGGCGCATGAGATCGCCCCCTCGCCGAGAACGGCACAGCGCCTGGAGAAGGCACAGCGCGAACGCCAGGTGGGCGGCGAGTTCGTGCGCTCCGACGGCACGCACTTCACGCTGCGCTACGACGGCGCGGTCACCGAGGGCAATGTGGGGCGTGAGGTCCTGGCCTTTCTGGAGCAACAGTTCGATGGCCTGGTGCGGCGCTACAATCACCTGCCTCCTTCGGTCATCGTGGTGATCCTCTATCCGGCACGGGAATTCCACGAGGTCACCGGGACACCGTCCTGGACCGGAGGGATCTTCGACGGGAAGATCCGTGTGCCCATCGGCGGCCTGCACCGGATGACCGACAGCTTGCGGCGCGTCCTGACCCATGAGCTGACGCACTCGTTCGTGACCTCCAAGAGCGGAGGCAACGCCTCACGCTGGATGCAGGAGGGGCTGGCCCAGCTCGAGGAGGGAAAGAGTCCGTCCCGCGGGGCGCTCACAGCCCTCGGCCGGACCTATCGCAGTGGCGGCTCGAGCTGGGGAGAAGAGCTGGACTATGCTTCCTCCCTGGCCCTGGTACACTTCCTGGTGGGTCGCTACGGCTACTATTCGCTGGTGCAGATCCTGGAGCAGGAGGGGCGTGGACGGGACGAGGATCAAGCCCTGCGTCATGTGTTGGGTGTGAACACCGACCGATTGTTTCGTGACTGGGGAGAGGCGCTGGTGAGTGGGGACACTCCATGAGTGACACCACATTCGAGGGCGACCTGAGTCAGCGTTCGCTGGCGGACGTACTGGGCGAGATCTACCGCCGCAGCCTGAAGGGCCTGCTGAGCGTGCAGGCCGCGGGGGTTCCCCCTCTGGAGCTGCACGTGGAGAACGGGCTGGCCAGCTCTCCCGCAGGGGACCCGGAGGCCGAGGTGCGCCGGACCGTGTCGCTGGGAAAGGGCCGCTACACCCTGGAGCCGGGACCCCCACCTGGCGCGGCGGCATCTTCGCTGCTGCGGCTGGTGCTGATCGCCGCGCGCGCCATTCCCTCCATGGACCAGGTGCGTTCCGCGCTGGGAAACCTGGATGCGCCGCTGACCATCACCGACGCCGGCCACGACCGGCTCATCGCGGGAACCTCGCTCAGTGCCCAGGAGAGCTTCCTGCTGTCAAGCGTGGATGGCGTGGGCACTTCGCGTGGGATTTGCCAGATGAGCCCCAGCGGCGAGGACGAGACGCTGTGCACCATGCTGGGGCTCACGGCGGCCGGCTTGCTGCAGATCGGCGCCGACGACGAGACGCCGGCTGCGGCCGCGCCGCCGGCCGACGATCCCATGGCCAGACTGCAGGGCTTCCTCAAGAAGACGAAAGGCACGGCACCCGCCGCATCCGGGGAGGGTGCACGGCGTCCCGCGGTGAAGATCGATGTGGCTGCAGCAGCGGCGAGGGGGACGGAAGCGCCTGCGAAAGCTTCCTCGGTTCGCGGCATGCTGCTCGACCGACTACGGGGTTCGGAGGGACAGAATTATTACCAACTGCTGGAGGTGGAGACAGGAGCCTCGGAAGACGTGATCCAGAAGAGTTACTACTCCCTGGCCCGGCGTTACCACCCGGATCGCTTCCACACGCCGGATGTGGTCGACCTCCAGCCGGCCATGGAAATGCTGTTCGCCCGGGTCAACCAGGCATTCCATACGCTGAAGGGCCCGGAGAGACGGAAGGAATATGACCGTATCCTGTCGAAGGGGAATCTCGACACCAGCAAGGTACAGCGGGCAGCGGCCGCGGAGGTGGGACGGGAAAACTACCGCCGCGGCTGCGAACTCGTGACCATGGGCCAGTACATCAAGGCGCTACCGTTTCTGCAAAACGCGGTGCGTGCCGACGAGTCCAAGGCAGAATACTTCGAGACCCTGGGCATGGTGCAGAGCCTCAACCCGCGGTTCAAGGAGGCGGCGGAGCGAACCCTGAGGAAAGCCTGCAAGCTGACGCCGGCCGGCGCGACGGCCGTCCTGCGCCTGGGGCTGTACTACTTCAAGACCGGCCAGACCGAGAAGGCGTCCAAGGCCCTGCAAGAGGCGCTTGGCTGGGACCCCGACAACCCGATGGCGCGCTTGGCCCTGAGCAAGGTCAAGGCCGGCAGCGCGAGCCCCGTCAAGGACGGCACCTGGCTCATCCGCAAGCTCCTCCAAGACCAGGCCAACGACTAGCGGCTCGGCGGGCCTCTAGCGTAACTGGACCTGGGTGACCGCGGTACCGCCTTCGCGGTCGTCAGCGAGGCGGTAGTTGGCCACATGCGGGTGGCTCTTGAGGAACTCGGCGATGGCACGGCGCAGGGTGCCCGTCCCGTGGCCGTGCACCAGGCGCACCGTGTCGTAGTCGGCGAGGAAGGCCTCGTCCAGGAACTTGTCCAGCCGCGGTAGCGCCTCGTCCACCGTGCAGCCCACCAGGTTCATCTCGCGGCCGGGTGGCTCCTTGGCAGGCGAGTCGAACAGGACCCGGACCGCCGGCCGGCGCTGCGAGGGCTGGTCATCCGGCGAGGGTTCCGCCAGCACCAGGTCCGCCAGCGCCACGTTGAGGGTCTTGCCTTCGACCTGCACCCGGATCCGATCCGGCGCTGCGGCGGTCTCCACCACGCCGGACTGCCCGAGAGAGGGAATGCGCACGCGATCGCCCGGCCTCACCTCCTTGGGCGGTGTGAACGACTCGGCCACCCCGGAGTCGAAACGCCGGCCCAGTTCCTGGTCCATGCTCACCTGGATCCGATCGCGCCGACGGCTGCCCTCGCGCTCCAGCTTGCGCCGCAGCGCCTTGTCCCGCACGGTGCGAAGCTGCTCTTTGAGCGCCCTGTCGTAACGCTCCACCGCCGCCTGCAGCTCCTCGCGAAAGATGCGGGCGCGCTCCTTCTCCCGGCGCGCGACCTCAACCTCGGCCCGGGCACGGTCGCGTTGCGCTCCACGCTGCTCCTCGGCGGCACGCTCGCGCTGCTGCGCCGTCTCCTCCAGCGTTTCCTTCACACGCCGCAGGTAGTCGTCCACCTGACCGCCGGCGGTCCCCAGCCGCCGCCGGGCGTCATCCACCAGCTCTCCGGGAAGCCCCAGCCTGCGGGCGATCTCGATGCCGCTGGAGGAGCCCGCCACGCCCAGCAGCAAGCGGAAGGTGGGCTGCAGCGTGTCCTCGTCGAACTCCACGCAAGCATTCTTGACGCCCCGGGTGGAGTAACCGTGTGACTTGATGTCCGACATGTGCGTGGTGACCACCAGCAGCGCACCCTGGCCGCGGAAGTGCTCCAGAATGGCCACGCCCAGCGCGGCACCCTCGCCGGGATCCGTCCCGGTGCCGATCTCGTCGAGCAGCACCAGGGTGGGGAGTTCCACCTGTCCCGTCATCCATCCGATGTTCTTCATGTGGGCGGAGAACGTGGACAGGTTGGCGGCAATGGATTGATGATCGCCGATGTCCACCAGCACGCGCCGGAACACCGGCAACCTTGCCGCGCGCGCCGGGATGAGCAGCCCCGCCTGGTGCATCAGCACCAGTAGGCCCACGGTCTTCAGCGCCACGGTCTTGCCGCCGGTGTTGGGCCCGGAGATGATGAGCACCGGGTAGTCCCCGCCCAGTTCCATGCTGATGGGAACCGGGCGTTTGCCGTGCTCCGCCAACGATCTCTCCAGGATGGGGTGACGGGCATCGTCCAGGCTGAGGTGGTCGTCCTCCGCGGCGGGCACCGCGTCCATCTCCACGGCCAGATGGCCCCGGGCCTGGATGAGGTCGAATCGTCCCACCAGCGCGGCCGTGTCGCACACCGCCTGCCGCGCCGCCTGGAACTGCCGGGTGTAGTCGCGCAGGATGCGATCCACCTCCTCCTCTTCCGCCTCGCGCAGCGACACCATCTCGTTGTTGATGGTCACCGTGGTGAGCGGCTCGACGAAGTGGGTCAGGCCGGTGGACGAGCGGCCGTGCAGGATGCCGGGCACCGGGATGGGCGAGTCGGTGCGAATAGGCAGGACGAAGCGCCCGTTGCGCACCGTGATGTACTCGTCGCGCAGAAAGATGTTCGCATTGGCACGGTCGATGATGGCCTGTAGCTCGCGTGTCAGCTTCTCCGATAGGTGCCCCAGGCGGCGACGAAGCTTGCGAAGTTCCCGCGAGGCGGAATCCAGCACATCCCCCGACGGCGATAGATGCTCCCCCACTTCCCGGCGCAGCTCGGAAAGATCCGGTAGGGCGGCGGAGAGTTCCGCCAGCTGCGGGATCTCCACGTGCCCGCCGTTCTGTACCGTGATGAAGCCACGTAGGTCCTCGGCGTTGCGCAGCAGCAGGCAAAGGTCGTAGAGTTCCTGACCTTCCAGCCGCACCCGTTCCACCTCCAGGCGCTGCAGATGGGATCTCAGGTCCTTCAGCGACTGGAACGGCAACGCATCGCCGGCGCGCAGCAGAGTCACCGACTCCACGGTGAGTTGCTGTTCCCGGCGCACTCCCTCCAGGCCCGCCTGCGGCAACAGATCCGCCGCCTGGTCCGCGCCCACAGCCGTGGCCGTGTGCTCCCGTACCATCTCGCGGATCGCCCGCCACTCCAGGGCTGCCAGGGCGTCTGTGCTCAGCGCATCCATCGGGCATCCAGCCTCAGCACGAAGAACGGCCACCAGCCGCGGAACAGCGGAACAGACCGAACTTCAGATAACCAGTCTCCGGAACGTCCAGCAGCACCGGATGGTCCGGGGACTGCATCCCGCGCGCAACCCATTGCAGCGGACGGCCGGTCTCGTGCGACGCCTGGATCACGGTCTCGAAGAACGTGTCCTCGCGAATGTGGTGCGAGCAACAGGAGGTCGCCAGCATCCCCCCCGGCTCCAGCAGCCGCAATGCCTCCCGGTGCAGTTCCCGGTACGCCCGGCGCGCCTGTGGCACATGCTTCCGGTTGCGGGTGAACGACGGCGGATCCAGGATCACCAGATCAAACCGGCGCCGCTCCTTGCGCAGCCGCTGCAACACCTCCACGCCGTCGCCGTGTCGCACCTCATGGCGCGAGGAGAATCCGTTGCGCTTCGCGTTGCCCTGGGCCCGTGCCAGACAGTCGGCGTTCGCGTCCACCGCCAGGACCTTCGCCGCGCCACCGGCGGCGGCCTGCAGGCCGAACCAGCCGTCATGGCAGAACACATCCAGGACCCGGGCCCCCTCGGCGTGGCGTCGCACCAGCCGCCGGTTCTCCCGCTGGTCCAGGAACGCCCCGGTCTTCTGTCCGGCGAGCAGGTCCACCTCCAGCTTCACGCCGTCCTCCTCGATGGGCACCGGCCCGGGCTCCTCCCCGCGCAGCATGCCCACCCGGGGCGGTAGCCCCTCCAGCGCCCGCAGCGGTGAGTCGCTGCGCTCCACGATGGCCACCGGTGAGACCAGTTCCTCCAGAAGGGCGGCGAGGCTCTCCCGGCGATGGTCCATCCCGGCGGAGAATGCCTGCAGCACCAGATGGTCGGCGTAGCGGTCCACCACCAGGCCGGGCAGGAAATCCCCCTCGCCGTGCACCATGCGATAGGCGGACACCTTCGGCAGCAACCGCTCGCGGTAGCGCAGCGCGCGCTCGAGCCGCAAGCGGAAGAACGCATCGTCCACCGCCTCGGCCGGATCGCGGGTGAGCAACCGCACCGCAATGAGGGAATGGGGATGATAGAACCCCCGCCCGAGGAACCCCCCGCCGGCCAGACGGACCTCCACCACCTCCCCCGGGCCGGCATCGCCATCCAGCGAGGCGACCTCATTGCTGAAGATCCAGGGATGCCCCTGACGCACGCGCGGGGCCCGTGTCTTGCGCAAGTGAACGGTCCCGGCCTCGCTCATGGGGTCACGGCTCCGGAGGGGGGCCTCTAGCCGCGGTCGCTACCGGACGGTGGGGTCGGAGGGCTCGAGGCCTGGGCCGCCTGGGCCTTGCCCTCGGTGGCGCGGGCCTCGGTGGAGCGCGCCTTGTCCATGGGGATGTAGTTGCCGAAGGAGCGGTGGGCGGAGACCGTGGAGATGGCGTGCTTGAAGATCATCTGGTCCCCATTGCCCGACTCGAGGATCACGGTGAACTTGTCGAACGACTTGATCCGTCCCACCAGCTTGGTCCCGTTGGCCAGGTAGACCACCACCTTGGCCCGATCCTTCCTGGCCTGGTTGAAGAAGCTGTTCTGGATGTTGACCGGAGTTTCCATGGCTCCCCCGCTCCAGGCGATGCCTTGTCGCGGCCTAACCGCTGGAGAGACCGAGTTTAGCATATTTCTCCACTTCCCGGCAGACTGCCTCAGGCCGGGCCGGGTCCACCGGGAACCACCGCACCGCCGTCTCGCGGCGAAACCAGGTCATCTGGCGGCGCGAGAATCTCCAGGTGTTGCGCCGGACCGCCTGGATCGTCTGCTCCAGGTCGGCCTCACCGCGCAGATGGCCCACCACCTCGCGATAGCCCAGGGCCTTCAGTGCCGAGGCGCCGTCGGGTAGACGCTTCATCAGGGCAGCGGTCTCTTGCACCAGGCCATCGCGGAACATTTTCTCCACTCGCTCGTCGATGCGGCGCCGAAGAGCATCCGGCTCCCATTCCAGCCCGATCTTTACCGATGGGTAACGATCTGCGCCCGCCCAGCTCGAGGCGCGCACCGGACGGCCGCTGAGCAAGACCCGCTCCAGCGCCCGCACCAGACGCATTCGATCCGCCGCACCGACGGCGCCGGCGGCCTCCGGGTCCAGCGCGGAGAGCAGCCAGTGCAGATGCGCATCGCCCCGGCGCCTGGCCAGCGCCTCCAGAGCGCTCCGGGTGGCCGGGTCGCGCGGCGGCGCCGGGTCGATGCCCTTGAGGAAGCCGCGCAAGTACATCCCGGTCCCGCCGCACAGGATGGGGATCTTGCCTCGCCATCGGATGTCCTCCACCGCGGCCTCGGCCGAGCGAACGAAGTCCCCGAGGTTGAAGTCCACGGCGGGATCGGCCACATCCACCAGATGGTACGGCACACGGGAGCGCACCTCGCGTGCGGGTTTGGCGGTGCCTACCTCCAGGCCACGGTAGACCTGCATGGAGTCCACGCCCACCACCTCGCCATCCAGGCGCGGCGCCAGGTACTCCGCAACCGCAGATTTTCCCGCGCCGGTGGGCCCGAGGATGACGAGGAGCACGGAGCACCTGTTGGAACCGGCGCTGCCGCCGTCAGGGCGAGCCCGGTCTCAGTTTTTCGCGGGCCTGGTCCACGGATTCGTTGAAGTGATCGGCACAGTAGACCTGCCCCTGCATCACACGATGACCGCAACGGACGCAGCGACGGCGAACGATGGCGCCCCGGGCTCGCCCCAGAAACTGGATCAGCGTCCCCAGGAGAATCAGCACCAGCCCCACGGAGAACATCTGCAGGTGCCACGCAACGCGCTCCTTGCCCATGTACTCCAGCACCAGCAGCATCACCGCCCAGGCGGCGATGGTGGCGATTCCCAGGTTGCGAAGCAAGCTACCCATGACCGTGCTCAGATCCAGCGCAGAAAGTAGCGAACTGCAACAATCAGCAAGACCACCGCGGCGATGAGAGCCAGACCCCGGATTTGTTGCTGTAGCGCTTGCGGCTCCAAGTGTGCCTCCGGGATGGCCCGGGTACCGGGACCGGAACTCCCCAAAGAATAGGCGCGGTGCCCAGGGCTGTCAATGCCGCGCAGCGCGCGCGTCAGGGATACGCGTTCTCCAGCTTCACGTCCGTGTAATAATGGTGCAGGATGCTGCGAAAATCCTCACCCCGCAACGCCATTCCGTAGGCTCCCACCTGACACATGCCGACACCGTGGCCCCAGCCCTTGCCGGTGAAACGGAAGGTCCGGATTTGCCCCGCCGCGTCGCGCTGTCGATCGATAGCGAAGCGGGTCTCGGGAAGATCCAGCGCCTGGCGGATATCGAAGCCGCGGATGATCTGTTTGCCCAGGCTTCCCACCACCTCCAGCAAGGTGATGCGGCCCGACACCCCATGCTCCAGCGGTACCAGATCCACCAGATCGCCGATGCCGCGGATGCTCGAGGCCAGGCGCCGCGCGATCTCCTCCCTGCTTGCCACCTCCACCCACTCGAAGCGCTTGACGTAGCGGTCATCCGAGGCGGACTTGGGGTTCACGGACACCTCCATGTAGGTGATCTGCTCCACCCCCTGGGAATCGGCGCGCGTGTGAAACGCCACCGGGTCGCCTACCAGCGCCTCCAGGCCGATCACCGGGTAGCCGACGCCGCGCAGGCGCTTCACCAAGCGCAGCTGAGGAGCCAGTTCCAGGACGCGCTCCTCCTGGTCCACCTGCACCAGCAGGCCGCCAGCGCGCGCGCCGCGCAGATCACCGCGTATCAGGCCGTCGGCATCGTAGTAGGCCACTATGTTGTGCAGCGTGCGCACCCATTCCTCCCGGGCCGGGTGACGGGTGGGTTGCAAGCGGTTGTCCGGCAGCGGTTCGATGATGCCGTCCTTCAACAGCAGCGCCCAGCCCATGCGCTGCCCACCCCGGATCCGGGCGCCATCGGGAAAGTCGAGCAGATAGTCCAGGTCGGCGGCATTGACCCGCAACCGCGCCCGCTCCGCCCAGTCCAGCCGTGCCACCAGCGCCTGCACCAGGTCCCTGCGGTCCTTGCCGCGGTAGGGCTTGCCGCCACCCGACCCTTTTCCCACCAGTTCCAGCATGGCGTCCAGCCACGCGGAAACCTCTCGGGAATCCGCGACGTCGTCCAGGGTCTCCTGGGTCCACTCATCGGGCTGCAGGATCCCCAGCGAGGCCAGCAGCCAGAGCTCTCGACCCAGCGGCCGCCCGGACACGTCGTGCAGCGGGGGGCCGGGCTCGCGGCCGCGCAGCAACAGTGTACGCTCGCGTCGTTGCTTGCGCTCGGGGTAGCAGGGCACGCCGGTCAGGTACGATCCGCTCTCCTCCGAGAACACCAACCGGCCGTCCTCGGTGTGGCCGCCACACGTGGACGTGTACATGGCGTTGATGAGCTCGCCGCCGTGGGTCAGCACCAGACCGGCGGTGTCGCGAAGCGCCTTGTCGCTGACGGGATGTTCGGTGCCTGCACCCCCATACACCTGGCACCGTGGTGTATCGCACAGATCGTAGCCGTCCTCGCCGAACTGTCCGCGATTGCGCCAGGCGTAGGTGCGCGCCGCCACGGCCTGCGCCTTGAGCGCCTCCACCTCGGGGAACAGGTCCGGTCCGAGCTCGTTGGGCACCACGCCGCGCAGATACTGCTCCAGCGGAAGCTCGTTGATCACCGCCAGACGGCCGCGGCGATCAAGCATCACATCGAGAACACCACGATAGGAGCCCTCCCCCACCTGCAACAGATCCGAGCTTCGCACCGGCACCACCCGCAGGACGTCCTGGGTTGCCAGATGATCGTTCCACGCCGCGTCTACCAGCCGGAGATGGCCACGCTGCGCCAGCGGGGCGTCCTCGGTCACCCAGACGCCCTCGTATCCCAGCTCCGCCAGGGACTGCACCAGCGAGTCCAGCGCCTGCGGGGTACTGCCTTCACCCACGCGCACCCGCCACGCGCTGCGGTCCGGGTGGTAATGCACCCGCGCAGGAACCCCCAGGCGTTTCCCCAGCTCCGCAGCCAACCGACGCGCCTTGGCCTCGGAGGCCAGGGAGGCAACCTGCACGCGGTACACCACCGGGCCGCTGTGTGTCGACTCGGCGACGAAGGTCAGCTTGTCGCCTGGCCGATCGCGCCAGACCGGGCGGCCGCCGCGATCCAGGACGCGCAGGCCGCCGGGCGCGCTGACCGTGGCCGCCACCTCGTCGGTGGTGATGCGCACCCGGAACGGAGGCGACGCGGCCACGGCGTGCCCCCACCCGCCTGCCAGGACGGCGAGGAACACCGCCCTGCGCAGTGCTTCTTTCAAAACTCCCCCTGGCGGCGCATAATGACCGCAATGATCCGTGGCATCGTCTTTGACCTGTGGAACAGCTTGGCCCACGACCCGGGCGGGCCCAGTCCCATCCGCGTGCTGGGCGAAACCCTGGGCATCACCGGGGAGGAGGGCTGGAAGCGCCGCCTCGAGCGCGGCATGATGCTCGCCCCGGCGGCCGGTATCGAGGCGGGCCTGCGCCAGCTGGAGGCGCGCGAAGGCCTGCAGCTTCCCGAGGGCGAGGGACGCGCGGCGGTGCTCCGTTGCTGGCAGGACGCCTGCCGGAAGGCCGTGTTGTATCCCGACGTCCTGCCGATCCTGAGGCGGCTGCATGCACGTTTTCGTATCGGCCTGTGCTCCAACACGCAGTCCTTCGGCCTGGAGTTCCTGGAGCGTGAGGGGCTGTGGCAACACCTGGACGCCTCCGCTTTCTCGTTCGAGGTGGGGGCGCTCAAGCCCCGGGCGGAGATCTTCCGCAGCGTCCTCCGGCGGCTCAACCTGGCGCCGGAGACGGTCCTCATGGTGGGCGATGATTGCCACGATGACGTGCAAGGTGCGCGTGCGCTGGGAATGTCGGCGGTGCGCCTGGCACGACCGGCCAACGGTTCGTCGCCCCTGCAGACCGAGGAGCCCGGCGACGCCCAGGACTCTCCGATGCACAGTCTCGACGAGCTGCCGCAACGGGTGGAGATCCTCAACCAGAACGTGTGACCTCCGCACCCACGGAATCGACGATGCCGTCGAGCACGGGCGTCTCCTTGCGCACCCGCACGGTGACCTGCTGCACGCGGAATTCCTTCAGGAGGCGATCGGCCATGTGCAGCGCCAGCGCCTCGATGAGATGGAACGAACGCCCTTTCGTGCCGACACTCAGCACCAGGTCGTGCACCTTGCGGTAGTCGATGGTGTCTTCCAGTGAGTCGGAACGACCGGCAGCCTCCAGGTCGAGCATCAGCTCCACATCGATGGAGCAGCGCACACCCACCTGGCGCTCCAACGGGGTGAATCCATGGTAGCCGTGAAACTTGATACCCGCCACGATGATCTTGTCTTGACTCGGCATCACTCCCTTTCCTCGATCCAGGACGCCAGCGCCCTGCGCATCGGATGGCTCCTGGAAAGGTTCG
>CBDVAL010000011.1:0-29102 GCA_965371955.1 uncultured bacterium
CTGCAGCTCCCGCTCGGCGGCCTCCAGGTCCCCCATGCGCTGGTAGACCTGCGACCGGTAAACGTGGGGCAAGGGTGACTGCGGATCGGAGAGGCCTGCCTGGTCCAGGACCACCAGCGCCTCCTGATAGGCCCCGTTCTGCACCAGTAGGAACGCGGCGCTGAACAACGCGGGCACGTTCTGCGGCTCCAGCTGCGCCACGCGCAGGTACATGCGCACCGCGTCCCGCGGGCGGTTGGCCTTCTCGTAGAGTAGCCCCAGGTTCACGGCGGCCCGCAGCAACGTGGGGTCCTCGGCCAGCGCTCTCTCGTACGACGCCATGGCCGCGGCGAGATCGTCACGCCCCTGCGCCAGCAAGCCCAGGTTGTGATGCACCTCGGCCACGTGCGCGTTGATGGCGAGGACGGCCAGGAAGCTGCGCTCTGCCCGGGCCGGATCGCCGGCTCTCATGTAGGCGCTCCCCAGGCTGGTGCGCAGCCCGAAATCCTCCGGGGCGAGCTGCACGCTGCGTTCGAACTCGGCGATGGCCTCCTGGATACGGCCGGTCTGCAGCAGAGCGTCCCCCAGATGCCGGCGCAGCGTGGTGCTGTCGGGGTTGTTCAACAGCAGCGTCTGCAGCCCCAGGATGGCCTCGTCGTACCTGCCGTGGAACGCCATCCCCACGGCATCCTGGATGGCCTCCATCTCCATCACCTTGTCCTTGGGGTCGGCGCCGCTGCCGCTGCCGACCGTCCCGGTGGACAGGTAGCCCAGGCTTTCCAGCTCCTTGCGCACCTGCGGGTCGAGCTGCCGCCGCGCGGCCGTGGGATCGCCGTTGCTGATGGACGACTCCAGCGCCTCCAGCTTGCCGGCGTACTCCCGGACCCGTCCCGGCTGGACGGCTGCCAGGTCGGTGAGCTCCAACGGGTCGGCCTGCAGATCATAGAGTTCCGGCCGGGGAGCCCGGATGTACTTCCAGCGCGCATCGCGGATGGCAGTCAGCTCACTCCAGCCGTAGTCCAGGCGCGGCGCCCAGGTCTCCAGGAAGACTGCCGGTGGCTCGTCGTCCTCCCCCTCCAGCGCCGGCAGCAGCGACCTGCCGGCGGCCGGAAGATCGCTGCGTGGCAGACCCAGGATATGGAGGATGGTGGGCGCCACGTCCACCAACGAGGCCAGGGATTCCACCGTGCGTCCCTCGCCGAGCCGGCCCGGGTGACGCATCAGCAGAGGGATGCGCA
Source organism: uncultured bacterium (assembly GCA_965371955.1). Taxonomy (GTDB): domain Bacteria; phylum Acidobacteriota; class Polarisedimenticolia; order CBDVAL01; family CBDVAL01; genus CBDVAL01. The sequence continues at coordinate 1,218 of CBDVAL010000011.1, forward strand.
GGGTGGCATCGTAGACGAACAGGCCATGGGTGGATTCGCCGTGCTCATCCAGGCTCTCACCGTGGTCGGAGGTCAGCACCACCAGCGTGTCATCGAGCCAGCCGCGCTGCGACAGCCGTTCCAGGACCCGGCCCAGCTGCGCGTCCGCATAGGCGATCTCGCCGTCGTATGGCGTGGCGCCGTGGTCGGAGCGATAGGGCTCCGGCGCGCGGTATTCCCAGTGCGGATCGAAGAAATGCAGCCACAGAAACCAGCGCTCCTCGCCGCGAGCCTCCAGCCACGCCAGCGCCCTGTCCGCCACCTCCCCGGCCTGCCGTTCCACGTGCAGCGTCCCGGAGGCCTGCTGGGATGTCATCTGATCGTCGTAGAGCTCGAAGCCCTGGTCCAGACCGTAGCGCGAGTCCAGCACCAGGCTGCCGAGGATGGCTGCCGTCCGGAAGCCGCCGGCACGCAGGATCTCGGTGAGGCTCACCGCCTCGTCGCCGAGGACGTAGGTGCCGTTGTTGTGCACGCCGTGCGCCGGCGGGTAGCGGCCGGTGAACAGGCTGACATGCGACGGCAGCGTGAGCGGCGTCGGAGCCAGCACCTGGTCGAACCGCACGCCGTCCGCTGCCATCCGTTCCAGGTGGGGGACCTGCGCCCGGCCGCCGTAGACGGACAGGTGATCGGCCCGGGTGGTATCGAACGTGACCAGGAGCAGATGCCGCGCCGCCTCCCCGGAGGCGCGCTCGGGCCCGGTGGAATCCGCGCAGGACAGCGTTGCGACGGCAAGGGCGGCGCACAGCCAGCGCCGGACAGAATTTGTCGTCATCGTTCCCCCTGGCGACGAAGCGCCGCAGCAGCACCCAGCGGGATCATAATCCAAAGCGCAAGACGTTGACCCAGACCGACAAGGCGGCATAGGATCCCGGCGTCATAACCCCCTCAGGAGCAGCAAGATGCCGGACGAGAAGCCTCCCGAAACGCCCCCCACTGGCTCTGGTGACGACGCCATCCCGACGAGCGACTTCCTCGACGTCCCGACCCTGTCTCTGTCGGTTGGCGGGTTGCCTGGCGGCCGGATAGGCCCATACAAGCTACTGGAAAAGATCGGCGAAGGCGGGATGGGGGTGGTCTACCTCGCGGACCAGGAGCGTCCTCTCCGCCGGCGAGTCGCCCTGAAGCTGGTCAAGCTGGGGATGGATACGAAGCAGGTACTGGCTCGCTTCGAGTCCGAGCGCCAGGCCCTCGCGATCATGAATCACCCCAACATCGCCAAGGTTCACGACGCTGGATCCACGGATCAGGGCCGACCCTACTTCGTGATGGAGTACGTGAAGGGCATTCCGATTACAGACTACTGCGACCGGCGTCGTCTGACGAACCGGGAACGGTTGGAATTGTTCATCCCCGTGTGCCAGGCGATCCATCACGCACACCAGAAGGGAATCATTCACCGAGACGTCAAGCCCTCGAATGTTCTCGTCGCTGTGGAGGATGGGAAGCCCGTTCCCAAGGTTATCGATTTCGGCGTCGCCAAGGCGACGAGTCAACGCCTGACCGAGCGAACTCTCTATACACAGCAAGGTGTATTGATCGGAACGCCGGAGTATATGAGCCCCGAGCAGGCGGGAACAACCGCCCTGGATGTCGATACGCGCACCGATATTTACTCGTTGGGCGTGCTCCTGTACGAGCTACTTGTGGGCTCGCTCCCCTTCGATCCGAAGACTCTACGAGACGCAGGCCTCCTGGAGATGATGCGCATCATCCGGGAGGAGGACCCCCCAAAGCCAACGACGCGGTTCAGCAGCCTGGGTGACACAGCATCCGAGGTCGCGAAGCGGCGTCACACGGATGTGCGTTCCCTGGCGAGGCACCTCCGCGGTGAGCTCGAATGGATCACGATGCGTGCGATGGACAAGGACCCCGCCCGCCGCTACGCGTCGGCCTCGGAGCTCTCCGCCGATATCGGCCGGCATCTCCGCGATGAGCCTGTTCTCGCGAGCCCTCCTGGATTGGCCTACCGGCTGGGCAAGCTGGCGCGACGGCACGTGGGATTCGTCGCCGCCGGGTCCCTGGTTCTCGTCATCCTGATCGCCGGTTTGATCACCAGCACGGCGCTCTATCTCCGCGCGGAACGCGCACGGGCAAATGCAGAGATGGAGGCCGAGAGGAATCGATTGGAGGCAGTGGCATTCGAGGAGTTGATGCGTCTCTGGATGGATCTCTCTCAGCCAGTGAGCGAGGACTTCCTGGAGACGGTGGAAAAGATCCTCGCAATTCAGCGCCAACTGGAGCCTGGAAACAGCCGCGCGCTATTCGTGACCTTGTCCAAGTACCGCGGACTGGCGGGAATGGCCGAACCCTTGTTTGAGAGCGACCGCACGAAGCAGACATTTGACCGGTGGTTCAACGAGATCGTCGGGCTCGTCGAGGATGCGCTGTCGCGCGGCGATCCCGAGGCGCCAGGGATGGTCGATCTGCTGTACAACCTGGATGAGCTGGACAACCGGATCAGGGAAGACATGTCTCGGAGAAGCCTCGTCCTGCGACAGGAGCAACTCCCACCCGGGGCGCCCGAGATCCGAGAGAATATCGTGAATCTCGCGAAGCTGCTCATCGACAGCGCCACGCACTGGCTCGCACTAGGCAGACATGACGACGGCAAGCGATCCTATACGGAGGCGTTCTCCTTGCTCCAGGAGGCTGACGCCAAGAAGGAGCTCACTGAAAGCAGGTGGGAGGTCGTCGACTCCCTCGTTGGCTTGAAGCAGTACCGTGAAGCCGACACACAGCTAAAGACCTTGATGGAGGAAGGAACGACGGTGCGAGGCCTCACGCGATGCGTCTTCGTCGACCGGGCGAGGATGAGAGTCCTGGGAGACTATGAGTTGGATGTGGCGGTGGACATGTTGCGCGATCACATGGAACATGATCATCCCTTGGCTACCGGATTGGATACGTATTGGTGGCTCGGCCAGGCCCATGAGAAGCTGCAACAGTTCGACGCCGCGCGAGACGCATACCTCCTGGCCCTGGAGATCAGGCCCGACAGCCTGCCTGTGCAGAGTGCGCTCCGGCTACTCCGCGTCTCGCCTTGACATGAGTTGTCGGATGATTCTGCACTAGGTATGGCAACCAGTCTTGGTACGGCTCGATCGTATCCTCTCAGGGACCGGCTATTCCTTGGCCCCTAGCGTGGACGGATGGGGGCGAGGGACTTGCTGGGATCCCGGTTCAGAAGGAACAGGAAGACGAACGTGATGGACAGGAACGCCATCAGGTACACACCATCCCCGAACGCCGGCAACGAGCCGGGAAGGGACACGGCCGGCCCCAGCCCCAGGACGATGAGGTTGTTGAAGAAGTGCGCCAGGGAGCACACCGCCAGGTTCCCGGTGAGCTCGAACAGGAAGCCGAACAGCAGCGACATGCAGAAGGCGTAGAGGAACGTCGCCAGGAACATCTCCCGGGTCATGCCGGGGCCCACGTGCTCCAGGCCGAACAGCAGCGACACGGTCCCCAGCGCCAGCATGCGGCGATTCCTGGGGTTTGCCATGCCGGCCTTCACCAGCATCCGGGACACCTCGCCCTGCAGGATGCCGCGGTAGAAGATCTCCTCCCCCAGGGCGATCACCGCCTGGCCCAGGATCAGCATGGCGGTGGCGGTGAATAGCGGCGGCATGTTCAGATGGACCTGCCTGGGACCGGCCACCAGGACACCCACCCAGACCAGGATGCCGTAGACCACGACCAGGACGGCCACGGTGAAGTACAGGCCCGAGCGCAGCTGCCCCGCCGTTGCGCATTCGCGCAACCGCTTGCGGAAGCGCGGGACCAGGAGGATGAGCGCCGCCAGCGCCAGCAGCAGCGCACCTCCCATCCCCAGCCTGTGCAGCGGCCCTGCCAGTTCCTGCGACACGGGCGGTGACGCGGTCCAGTTGCCCAGCATCGACCAGGCGTGTTCCACCACGATCTGCACACCCAGCACCGCCACCGCCAGGGGCGCCAGGTCCATCAGGGGAATGCTACCTGCCGGCGGCTTCACGAGGTTCCCCTGATCACGCCGGCGGAATAGCAGGACCAGCGACAGCAGCATCACGGCGACCATGGTGGGATCCAGCAGGATCCTCTCGCGCAGCGCTTGCAGACCGGCGATCTCCAGGCCGAGCGCGTTCTGCACGGCACCGAGCAAGAGGATCACCAGCATGGCAGCCAGGGCAACGCCGCCGGTGATATATCCGCGGGGACGCGGGCTCGGTGAACCAGAGGCCATGAGCTTCCTTTGTGGGGAAAGCACGACACCCGGCCGGTCGACCATGAACCGAATCAGGAGAGATGCTGTTCGAGGGAAAATATACGTGCGGCGGGGGGAACAGGCAAACGTAACAATCGGGACCCGCGGAGCTTTTTCGGGCCCGGCTAGTTGGTGATGCTCTCTTCAACACCCTTCCACGGCAGGAACTCCACCTCGCGCACGCGATCCACCTTGCAGTCCTTGCACAGCACGAGGTCGTCGAACTCGTGGTTCAGGTAGGCGCGGCGGTAGGCCACCGCCTGCTCGCCGTTCCAGACCGCGCGCACCGAGGATTGGGCCATGTTGCCCAGGACCATCTGGCGTGAATAATCCGTGCAGCAGATGACCATGTCGCCGTTGAACAGGATGTAGGCCTGCTTCATCAGGCGGGTGCACGTGGTGTAGTAGTCCATGGCGGTATGCGCGATGGATGCGGCATCCCGGATGTTGCCGCCACGGTTCTCCAGCGTGGTGTACTTCGAGTGGACGCCGCGCTTCTGCCAGTACTTGACTGCCTTCTTGGCATCGATGACGTTGGTGTCCACCATGGTGATCCAGATCTGCGGATGGGAGGCGTTGCGGCGCTTCATCTCGTCCAGCAGGCCGTTCACGTTCTCCATGGTCTGCTCGAGGTTCATGGTGCCGCGCATGGTCTTCTCATAGCCTTCCTTGTCGATACCCTGGAACGAGATGTACATGGCGTGCAGCGCAGGACCCAGATCCAGGATCTCCTTGATCATGTCCGGGAACAGGCGCGATCCATTGGTGGTCACGACAACCTTGGCGCTGGGGCAGTTCTCGTGCATGAAACGAATCTTCTTGGGAAGGTCCCGGTCGAGAAACGGCTCGTTCATCAGGTACGGGCTCAGGCGGCGTACCTTGTGGCGGGCGCACTCCTCGATGATGCGCTCGAACAGATCCCACTCCATGATCCCCTTCGCCTGGGTGGGAAACGTCTCGCCATAGGGGCACCAGATGCAGTCCGCGTTGCAGCCCGTACGCGTCTGGATCTGCACGGACCGGGGAAACTCGGGAATCCGGCGATAGAACAGCCTCTTGCTCACACGGCTGAGGAACCTGTCCCGCGATTCCCGCAGGGCATAGCGGTTCTTGCCGATCATCGCCATCCTACGAGCTCTCCCGGATCTCCGCCAGAAGGAGGTTCGCCTTCTTGACGAATTCGCTGTCCGGGTAGGTCTCGGCCAGCTTGCGCAGGTAAACGTCCGCCTCCTCCGTCCGATGGGTCCGGACGAGGGACTCGGACAGGTAGTAATAGATCCGGTCCTTGCGCGAGTAGCGCGGGAAGTCATCGAGGATGTCCATGAAGCGATCCACCGCGCCCAGGTAGGCCGCCTTGCGGTGGTAGAACTTGCCCACCTTGTAGTCGTGATCGGCCAGAAGCTCCAGACATTCGTTGATCTTCTCCCCGGCCAGGTCGACATAGGGGCTGTCGGGGTAGAGGACCAGCACCTTGCGGAACTCGGCCAGCGCAGTGAACGTCTCATGCTGGTCGCGATCCGGCGAATAGACCTGCTTCAGGTGGCACATGGCCAGCCGGTACTGGGCGTAGTCTGCCTTCTCGTGCGTGGGATAGAACGTGAGGAAGGTGGAGTAGCGACTCATGGCATCGGTCAGGTTCAGCAGCCCGCGCTTTCCGAAGTAGGTGTCCGCCATGGCAAGCTGCACCTCGTCGGCCAGCTCCGGATCCTGGTTGCCACTGGAAACAATCTCCTCCAGCTTTCCCCGAGCCTTGAAGTAGTTGCCCTTCTCCATGAGCTTCAGGGCCTGCTCGTAGAGTGCCTTGTCCGGCTTGGCCGATGAGCGGGATTTCTTCGCCGCGCACCCCGGTAGTGCGAGCACGAGCATGACGGCCAGAAGATAGCTCACCGGCCGTCTCATCGAGCCCCCTCCCCGCCCTCGGCCACAGGCTCGATGCGGTCCAGCACCGCCTCGGGCAGGCGGCGGGGCGAACCGTTGGCGTCCGTGGCCGCGTGCGTGGTCGAGCCCTCGGCTAGCAGCGTCCCGTCCTCGGCACGCAGGACCTCGTAGTGGAAGCGCAGCCGCGCCCAGCGAATGCGCTCAGCCCGGGTGCGCACCTGGATGCGATCATCGAAACGCGCCGGCCGGCGGTACTTGCAACTCACCTCCAGGACCGGGAAGTGCACGCCGTCCTCCTCCATCTCGCGGTAGCTGTTGCCGAGGGCGCGCAGGAACTCGATCCGTCCCACCTCGAACCAGACCAGGAAGTTGGCGTGGTAGACCACCCCCATGCGGTCGGTCTCCTGGTAGCGCACCCGCACCTCGCTGGTGACCACCTCGGTGGCCGCGGCCGGGCTCACGGCGTCACCCCGCGGGCCATGGCGGCCCGGAACTCCTGCACCGCCGCGGCCGGGTCGGCCACGCCATAGACCGCCGAGCCGGCCACCAGGTAGTCCGCCCCGGCGGCCACGAGCTCCGCCGCGTTGGACAGCTTCACGCCGCCGTCCACCTCCAGGGCGAGGTCCAGGCCGCGCTCCTCGGCGCTGCGTCGCAGGGCGGTGAGCTTGTCCTTGCTGTGGGGCAAGAACTGCTGCGCGGCGAACCCGGGGTTCACCGACATCACCAGAACGTGGTCCAGATCCGGCAGCAAGTCGTCCAGCACCGACACCGGAGTCCCGGGGTTGATGGCCACGCCGGCACGGGCGCCCAGCGACCGGATGCGCTCCACCGTGCGGTGCAGGTGACGCTCGGCCTCGGCATGCACGGAGATCATGTCCGCTCCCGCCTGGACGAACTGGTCCACCCAGCGGCCGGGTTCCTCGATCATCAGGTGCACGTCCAGGACCATGTCCGTGGACTCCCGCAGCGAGGCCACCACCGGCACGCCGATGGTGATATTCGGGACGAAATGACCGTCCATCACATCCACATGGATGAGCCCGGCACCGGCCTCCCGCACCAGCTTCATGGCCTCGCCCAGATGGGCGAAGTCCGCCGACAGGATGGATGGCGCCAGCAGCGGCCCCTTGCCCGGCCCTCGTTGCATCATGGGGTCTGCTCCTCCGCACCGGCCACCACCAGGGAGATGAGATCGTCACGGTGCACAGGATACCCGGCCAGCGGGTACTGTCGCTGCACGCGCCCCGGGGCCAGGCCGGAATCCGCCACGCGACGCACGTTACCCACGCGGAAGCCCTGCCGGGCCAGGAAGCTGCGTGCCTGATCCAGTGACTGGCCGCCGAGATCGGGCATCACCCAGGCCCGCCGCGGCTTGCCGCGGCTGACCAGGAAATCCACCGGGCCGTCCTCCTCGATGCTGGCTCCGGCCGGCGGGTCCTGCGCCATCACCAGGTTCTCGTCGTTGGTCTCGGTGTAGGTGTAGGCCACCCGACCCATCCGCAGCTTGTCCTGGCGCAGCAACACGTTGGCCCGGGGGATGGGCATGCCCTGCAGATCGGGGACCAGATGCTGCTCGGGCCCCAGGCTCACGTACACCTTCACCTTGCGCCCCCGCTTGAACTTCGAGTTCGGCGCCGGCTCCTGGGAGAGAATCTGGCCCGCCGGAACGAGATCGTCGTGGCGGGACGAAATCTCCACCAGCCGGAGATCCAGCGGCTCGAGGGTCTGGTGTGCCGTCTCCAGTTCCATCTCCAGAACCCGGGGCACACGCACCTCGCTGCCGAAGATCGCCTTCTGCATGGAGAAGTACGCGGTCACGGCGAAGATCGCTCCGGCCAGGCCCAGCACCAGCACCGCCTGCACCGCGGTGAGCAGGCCGCCGGCGATGCGGATGCGCGCCTTCATGGAGAGCAGGGATTGGAGATACGCCTTCACGACACCTTCCGGGCTTCGGCCGGTGGTGATGGACCGGGGACGACGGGACCCCGCCGGGACAGGCGCCTTTTCCGGCGTTCAGAGCCCGCAGACCGGGGTTTCGGCGGGATGGTAGCACAGGGGAAAAAGCCACACAACGCAACCAGTTGCCCAACCCTGGAAACCCCGCCTTGGCATGCGGTGGTTGCGCGCACGCTCCGCCGCCCGGCGTTGCGCCGGGCTCCTCCGCTCTACTCACGGCTCGCAACTACCGCATGCCCAGGTCGGGCCTTTAGCTTGGATGGCGCTGCAGGACCGCGGCAAAGAACCCGTCCAGGCCGTGCCGCTGCGGATGGGTGCGCAGGAACGGCAAGCCACCACTGCGGTCCACCAGGGCCTCCGGAACGTCCCCTGGCTCGTCGATGTGATAATCCGGCCGGCGCTGGAGAAACTGCTGCACCACCTGCGAACCTTCCTCCGGTTCCAGCGAGCAGACGCTGTAGACCAGCCTGCCCCCCGGCCGCACCGTTTGCGCCGCAGCGTCCAGCAGCCGGGCCTGCAGCGAGGCCAGCCGGCGCACATCTTCCAGTTCCCTGCGCCAGCGGATCTCGGGGTGGCGCTGCAGCACGCCGGTGCCGCTGCACGGAGCGTCCAGAAGCGCCCGGTCCAGGCTACCCGGACGGATGGCGGGCTGGCCGGCATCGTGGACCACCAGCCGGATCCGATCGAGCCCGAGTCTGCGGGCATTGTCACGCACCAGCGCCAGCCGCCCGGACTGCAGGTCACAGGCCAGCAGAAGCCCACGCGTGTGCATCATGGCCGCCAGCTGGGTCGCCTTGCCTCCCGGCGCGGCGCAGAGGTCAGCGATGCGCTCGCCGGGCTGCGCGCCCACCAGTTCCGCCACCAGCATGGAGGCTTCCCCTTGCACATAGAACAGACCTTCCCGGAAGGCGTCGCCGGCCAGTGGATTCCCCTGGGATACTTGAAGGGCGTCATCGCTCCAGACTCCTGCTTCCGTCTGGACCCCCTCGGCCTCCAGGCGGGTCCGTAGCGCGCCGGGATCCGTGCGCAGCCGGTTGACCCGCAACACCAGCGGTGCCGGCTGATTGTGAGCCAGCAGGGCCTGTTCCGCCTGCTGCGGACCCAGGCGGTCCAACCAGCGTTGCGCCAGCCACGGCGGATGAGAGGTCTGCACCGCCAGGCGCTGCACCGGATCGGCATCGTCTCCCGGCCAGCGGATGTCCTGGCGCAACAGCGCGCGCAACACGGCGTTGACGAAGCCTCCCGCGCCCCGTCCGGCAGCCCGGTGGGCCAGCCGCACCGACTCGTTCACCGCCGCCGAGTCCGGCACCCGGTCCAGGTAGAGCAGTTGATACGCACCCATGCGCAGCGTGGTGAGCAGCGCCGGGTCCACCTCTTGCAGCGGACGGCGGGAGCACTGCGCCAGGGCATGATCCAGGCGGCCGCGCCAGCGCAGCGTCCCCAGCACCAGCTGGGTACACAGCGCACGCTCGCGTCGCTCCATCTCCGGGGGCAAGGTGCGCAGCAACAGGTTGGAGTAACCGTCCGAGACTTCCACGCGGACCAGGATCCGGTGGGCCAGCTCGCGCGCGCTGGGAGTGCGTTGCATCCTGTCAGACCAACCGATCGCCCTGCTGCAGGGCGCGCCCGTTCAAGGCCTCGCGGCCGCTCATGCGCCGGCGGGACGGCGGCTGCAGTTCGTGCACCTGCACCAACCCATCACCGCATCGCACCAGGAGGGCATCGCCCTCGAGACCGCAGACGGTCCCCGGCTCCGCCTTCGGCGCGTCGCAAGGCTGCGCGGACGCGCGCAAGATGCGCAGCAACGAATTGCCCAGACCTGAGTGGGCCACCGGCCAGGGCTGCATGCCGCGCACCAGGTTCACGATACGCTGTCCCCCCAGGCTCCAGTCGATGCGGCCGTCTTCCTTGCGCAACAACGGCGCCAGTGACGCCCCCAACGGCGGCTGCGGCCGTGCCTCCAGGGTCCCCTCCTGCAATCCGTCCAGGGTACGGATCATCAACGGTCCGCCCATGGGGGCCAGGCGCTGCGCCAGCTGCAGCGCGTTCTCCTGCGGCCCGATGGGAGTGCGCTCCTGCAGGAGGATGTCCCCGGTGTCCATGCCGGCGTCCATCTGCATGGTGGTCAGCCCGGTCTCCTCGTCGCCCCTGGCCACTGCCCACTGGATGGGCGCGGCGCCGCGCAGGTGCGGCAGCAGCGAGGCGTGCAGGTTGACACAGCCGTGCCGCGGCAGAGCCAGGAATTCTGTGGACAGGATGGTGCCGAAGGCCACCACCACCGCCACGTCCGGCCGCAGCTCACGAACTTTCGCGTAGGTGGCCTGTTCGTTCACCCGTTCCGGTTGCAGTACCGGCAGGGAATCGCCCGGGAGGATCTCGATCACCGGCGCCGGAGTGGGCCGCCCGCGGCGGCCGCGCCGGCGATCCCGGCGGGTCATCACCCCCACGACCTCGTGATGGCTGTCGATGAGATGTTGCAGGGTTGGAACGGCGAATGCAGGAGTCCCGAGGAACAGGACCCTCACTGGCAGGTCCCGGCCCACTCGCCGGCGCGCACGGCCTTGCGGATCTTACGGCGCACGAATTGCCTCTTGAGGCTGGACATCCTGTCGATGAACAGAACGCCGTTGAGGTGATCGATCTCGTGGCAGAACGCCCGGGCCAGGAAGCCCTCGCCTTCTACCTCGAACTCCTCACCCTCGAGGTCCCGGGCCCTGAGGGTTACCTTCATGGGGCGCTCCAGCATCTCGGTGATGCCGGGAAACGACAGGCAACCCTCCTCATCCACCTGGCTGCCCTCCTGGGCGGTGATCTCGGGGTTGATGAGCACCAGGAGCTGATCCGGCTCCTCGCCCGCGGTGACGTCCACCACCGCCACCTGCAGGGCCACGCCCACCTGCTGGGCGGCCAGGCCCACGCCGGGAGCGGCGTACATGGTCTCCACCAAGTCCGCCACGAGCTCGCGGATCTCGGGGGTGATCTCCTCCACGCTCTCGCCCCGGGTGGCCAGCACCTCCTCGGGATAGATGACAATGTCGCGCACGGCCATGGTGTCTCTCTCGCCCGGCTGCGGCCCTCTCCAGGCCCTTCGATCTAGCCCTAAACTACCGGGAATCAAGAATTTAGCACACAACCAGCGAGCCGGTCAAGGAAGCCGGCGGGCCGCTTCGGCGCGGACCGGCACCGGGGGGGGAGCTCGAGCCAATGCGGCTGTCCTCTGGAGGTGTCCTTCCTGGCGGACAGCCCGACCCCCAATGGGGGCACTTCCGAGGCCACTCCGGTTCCGTTAACCCCTTGATTTCAAATGAAAACATCGTATTCTTGGGCTGGCACAATCCTGGCAATGAGAACGGTGGCCAGAGCATCGACCGACCACAGAGAGGAGGCTGGCAATGAACATCCTGGAGTCCGTGTCGCCACGCCGCCTCCTCCTCATCCTAGTCACCTTCCTGACCGTTTGGCCGGCCGGTGCCCTGGCGCAAGACATCCCGTTGGAACCGACCGTGGTGGGCGAGGAGGACGGCTCCCGCTATGGCCGGCTGCGCTATCTCGAGGGCCAGGTCACCATGGAAGGGCTGGACGGCATGCGCGCCGGCGAGCAGTTGGAGTTGAACGTCCCCATCCTGGCCGGCGACCGCATCTTCACCGGCGAGGGCCGCGCCGAGATCCAGTTCCCCGACGGCTCCTTCCTGCGCCTCGACCAGCACACCGAGATTGATGTGGTGGTCATCGCTGACCTGGCGAATCAGTGGGAGAACCGCACCGTCCTCCGGCTGTCCTCCGGCAGCGTCATCCTGCTGGTGGAGAACATCGCCTCCGAGGACGACGTGTTCCGCGTGGATACGCCCACGGCCTCGGTGTTCATCCTGACCCGTGGGGTCTTCCGCGTGGATGCTTCCACCGACGGCGAGCGCACCACGATGTCCTCCTACAGCGGTGTCGCCGAGGTGGTGGCCGAGGAGGCCTCGGTGCTGGTGCGTAGCGGTGAGCGCACCAACGTCATCGCCCAGCACTCGCCCAGCCAGCCATGGTCGTTCAACTATTTTCGCCAGGACGAGTTCGACCGCTGGAACCGTGGCCGGCAGGGCGCCTACGTGCGACCCTACGACAACCTTCCCACGCAGGAAGTGCCCGGGGAGGTGCGCCCCTATGTGGCCGAGCTCGCGTACTACGGCGACTGGATCGACGACCCCGACTACGGCTGGGTATGGCGGCCGGACGATATCGATCGGGAGTGGACGCCGTATCTGATGGGCCACTGGTACCAGGCACCGGCGGGCCTGACCTGGGTCTCCTACGAGCCCTGGGGCTGGGCGCCGTATCACTACGGGCGCTGGGAGGTGTCGCTGGGCGTGGGCTGGGTATGGATACCCGGTAGGGTCTACTCCGGCGGCTGGGTCCAGTGGGCGTACACGCCCACGTACGTGGGCTGGTGCCCGACAAACTACTACAACTACCCCGTCGTGGTGAGCTCCGTCCACTTCGGCCACCACTACTATCCGCACCGCTCCTGGGTGTTCGTGGACAAGCATCACATCCACCACAAGCACGTGCACCAGGTGGCGGTAGATCCGCTGCGCACCGCGGAGATCCGCACCAAGAGCGTGGTGGCGGTGCCGCGCACGCGGCGTGCCTCCGGCGACCTGGGCACCGACTCCGGACGGGTTACCAAGACCGGATCCCACGGTGACCGTGTCTCCTTCCGCACCCTGGAGGGAAAAGGCCGGGTCCGCAACGCGCGTGAGACGCCCCGGGATGGGCGTGCAGTGCGTAGCGACCCGTCGGTGCGCCGGATCGATATGCGCGGCGCACCAGCGCGCCGGACGCGCCCCTCCGACGCACCGGCCTCGGGAAAACTGAGCAGCGATGTCCCCCGGTGGGAGCCGCGTGACCGTGCCGATTCGGGCCGGGTCCGGCGCAGCCAGGAGCCGCCCTCCGCCCAGCGCCCTTCCCCGGCGCGCAAGGAATCACAGGCGACGCCCAGCCCGACGCGCCGGCCCAGAACGCGGGTGATCCGCCCTGAAGAGCAGAACGGAGCCAAGACCGCCACGCCCGGCGGTTCGAGGCCCCGGGCCATCCGGTCGGAGGACCGCGCCAAGCTGATGCAGCACATCCTCCGCCAGCGCAACAGCCGCACCGGCACCTCGCAGCCGTCCGGCGGCAAGCCGCAGCAGCACGGCGCCAGCGTGCAGCCGCAGGGGCCGAAGCGCCCCGCCTCCCAGGGCAAGGTGAGCCGCCCGAGCTCCTCCAAGGGCAAGTCGTCGGCGCACAAGTCGCGCTCGCGCTCCGGCTCAAAATCCTCCAAGGGCAAGAAGAAGAATCGCTGACAGATCGGGGTCGTAGATCGGGGTCGGAGCCAAGACCTATACCTCGCTCGGCGGAGTTGTTCGGGCCATAGCTGATCACCGAGGTATAGGTCTTGGCTCCGACCCCGATCTTCCGATCTTCGCTAGTTGTCCTGAGTCGATGCGGCGGCGCCCTGGATCTCGTGGATGGCGCGCTCGGCCTGGTAACGCACCGCCTGGGACGGGTCCTCCATGGCGATGCGCCGGAAGGTGGGCACCAGGTTGATGTCCCGGCCGGCCTCCAGCGCTCGAATGGCCTCCACGCGGACGTGGACGTCCGCGTCGTTGGTGGCGGTGAACAGCAGTAGATCGCGCATGTGATCCTCGCCCAGGAGGGTCTTGTCGTCGCGCCGCGCATCCTCCAGCACATCGCCCAGGCATTGGGCCGACTGCGTGCGGAAGGCCACGGTCTCATCCTCCATGCGCTCGAGGAGCACGGGAACCAGGGCCTCGTCCGCCAGGCGGAAGCGCAGCACCTGCTCGAATCCGGCCTGCACCAGGTAGGGGTTGTCCTCCTCGAGGAGGGCGCGCGCCTGCTTCCAGATGGCGAGCTGGGACGGCTGCGACTGGATGGTCACGAAGCGGCGGATGGCCTGCAGGTAGGCATCGTTGCCCTCGGGAGGAACGTCCTCGATACCGTGGTAGCCGCCCACCAACTCGAACTGATCGGGGGCGTTCACCTTTCCCTTCTTGATGAACGGCTGCAGGAACAGCACCAGCCGGGCGCTCTCGGGGAAGACGATCCTGTCCTCCCACAGATCCCGCGACCAGTTCACCGCCCGGAAGACCACCTTGAGCTGCTCCCGGTCGTATTGCCCCTTGATGACCTCGTTCACGGCCAGCACGGCCATGCGGTTGTCGCCGTCCAGCACGGTGACCCGCGCCACCAGGGAGGCCTGGAAAGTCTTCTTCCACAGGGTGGGCGCATCGATCCTGGCCCGGGCCGGCGGGAGGGACGCCGACGCCAGCAGGATCGCCGTCAGGGCGCCGGCACAGACCCAGCCGCGGGGAGGGTGTTTGCTCAGGATGCGACTCATATGCCTATAGGATAGGCTCCCCAACGCCTCGATTCAAACGAAATCCGCCCGGGACGGGAACCTGACTCTACGCGGATTGGACCCCCTCGGCCCACCAAGGGGTCCTCCTGCCCGCTCTAGTACATGAGGAACGGTTTCCGGGCCCCCGTCCATTCCCTCTCATCGGTCTGCAGGGCTGCCTCCAGAAGATCCACCTGCGGCTCGGCGGCGTCCACCCATTCCCTCAATGAGGGTCCGCCGTTGATGACGTCTATCGGGAGGCGGTGAGTCTCGTACTCGTACGGGGGCGACCGCCACAGATCCAGCTCGGGGTGGATCTGCCGCACGGCCTTCAGAAGCAACGCCATCAGCCGGTAGGGCCGGAAGCGCTCATGCCGGTAGAACGGCGCCGTGGCGTGAATCTGCACGCCCTCACACACCTGCCCGGCATGCTTGTGAAACGTGGGTTCGAAGGCGCATGGGCGCAGCTTGCAACCCTCCAGCCACTGCGGCGCGGTCTCCTCCAGGAACGCCAAGAGGGCGCGGACATCCAGACCGGGGGCTCCCACCGCCTCCAGCGGCACCGTGGTCCCGCGACCCTCCGAGAGCGTGGTGCCCTCCAGCAGCACGGTTCCAGCGTAGCAGCGCGCCATGTTCTGGCTGGAGGCGTTGGGGCTGGGATTCACCCACGGGAGCACACCCAGGGGCCAGCCGAACCCGGGGCCGCCCTCCGGTGAGTAACCCTGCATGGCGAGGACGGTGAGCTCCAGGTCGAGCCGCCGGTGCTGCGCGTACCAGCGCGCCGCCTCGCCCAGCGTCAAGCCGTGCCGCATGGGAAGCCGCCCCGCCCCCACGAAACTCTCCTCCCCCGGCTGCAGCAAGCTCCCCTCCACCGGCCGCCCGGCAGGGTTGGGACGATCGAGGATCCACACTTCCACGCCGGCAGCGGCGCAATCCTCCAGTGCGTGCAGCACCGTGGTGAGGAACGTGTAGACCCGGCATCCCAGGTCCTGAAGGTCCACCAGCAGCACATCGACTCCGTCCAGCATGTCGGCCGTGGGACGGCGCACCCGCCCGTAGAGGCTGTAGACCGGGATGCCATGCAGCGGGTCGGCGTAGTCGCCCGATTCCACCATGTTGTCCTGCTTCTCGCCGCGCATGCCGTGCTGCGGACCGAAGGCGCACGTCAGGCGCAGGTCGTCACAGCCGGCCAGGGCATCCAGAGAATGCTCGAACTGCTGCGTCAACGAGCCGGCATGACCCAGCAGACCCAACCGGCGCCCACGCAGAGGCGCACGCAGCTCCGGCTCCGACAGCAAACGGTCGATGCCCAGGGCGAAGGTCGTCATCACTAGAAGAAATGCCGCGCCAGCTTGCGGCCCCGGGTGGTGCCGAAGATGGCCGACAGCTTGGCCCGGTCCAGCGCCCTCTGGATGGCCGGGATGCACGCTTTCGCCGCTTCCCTGCCGCGTGCGATCAGCGGCAGCGCCGAGGCGAAGTCGGCCCAGTGATGGTCGCGTACGTCAGGCGTGATCACGGCATCGGCAAAGCGCAACTGGAAGCTCTTCAGCGCCTCGGACTTGATGGCGCTACCGCGCGCCATGACGTCGATGCCGGTCTTCATGCCCGAGGCATCCCCGATGTCGTTGGAGACATCCACGGCGATGACCACGTCAGCACCTTCGCGGAACGCCGCCAGCACCGGAATCCTGCTCACCCACCCACCGTCAATGAAGCGGCGGCCGCCGTACTTCACCGGCGGCAGGATACCCGGGATGGCGCACGACGCCATCACCACCTGCCGTAGCGGGCCCTTGGTTAGCAGCACCTCCTCACCGGAGTCCAGGTCCGTGGCAACCGGCACCAGACGGATTTTTGTGTTCTCGATGCGCATCTCCGGCACCAGCCGGTGGATGTTGTGGCGAAAGTTCTCCATGGACACGAACGACGAACGCGTCATCTGAACGCTGTAGAAGATGCCGCGCTTCACGAGATTGGAGACATTGTAGAGAATGCCGGGCTTCTCCACCTTGGACTGCTTGAGGAAGTCGAACTCGGCGCGCCGGAACTCGCGGCTGCGCACGAACGCGCTGAAATTCTCCTCCAGCTCCCGGGTGTTCTTGCAGGTGGCATACGCAGCGCCCACCAGCGCGCCGATGCTGGTACCGGTGAGGATGTGAATGGGAATGCCCGCGCCGTCCAGCTCCTGCAACACCCCGATGTGCGCCAGCCCGCGGGCGGCGCCGCCTCCCAGGGCCAGACCGATACGGATGTTCTCCAGCACGACTCGCCTACCCTTTCCCGCCGACGGCGCGCACGTTGTTGTGACCGGCGGGACAGCGATCCAGCAACAGGCACTCGCCGCAGGCGGGATTGCGTGCGTGGCAGACCTCGCGTCCGTGGCGGATGAAATTCATGTGGGCCGGGAAGTAGTCGCGTTGTGGCACCAGATCGTGCATGAGCCGGTGCGCCTCCGCGGCGTCGGCGCTCTGCGGAGCGAGGCCCAGCCGCAGCGCCAGGCGGTGAATGTGCGTGTCCACCGGAAAGGCCCGTTTGTTCAGGGAGAACAGCAGGACGCAGTTCACCGTCTTCTCCCCCACTCCCTTGAAGCTCCTGAGGTAATCCGCGGCGCGCTCGAGCGGCCATCGGCGCAGGAACTCCAGGTCCAGTTCGCCGTGCTCGTCCTGGATCTGGCGCAGGATCCGCCGGATGCGCGCCGCCTTCTGGTTCGCCAGGCCGCCGGGCCGGATGATCCCGGCGACGGCGCGGTCGGTGGCGGCCAGCACATCCTCCCAGCGCGGGTAGCGGCGGCGCAGCAGCGCGTACGCCCGGTCGCGATTGCGATCGTTGGTGTTCTGCGACAGCACGGTGAGGATGAGCTCGTCCAGCGGTGGCCGCCGGGCCGTGTTGCGTGGTCTTCCATACGCCGCCTGCAGGCGGGACAGGACCTCCTGCGCGCGCTGCGGGACGCTCCGGCGTCCGCGGCGAGGAGTGCGCGAGGGCTGGCCGGCAAGCATCAGGACGCGCGCCCCATCACAACGGCGGCTCCCACGACACGAAGCGGGCGCGCTCCGGAAGCGGACGGATGGAGTCCACCGACCAGCCCGCCGGGTAGACATCCACTGCCGGGTACCAGGTCAATCGCCACTCCAGGACGATACTCTCCAGCACTTGCAACGGCTGATCCGGAAGGATCCCCACCGTCACCACCTGCACGGTTCCCAGCGGCTCGCCCACCAGGAAGACCTTGGTGTCCAGCGGCAACGAGTCGAACTGATGCGCCGAGTAGTCGAGGGTCACCACCATGGGGGCGGTTGCAGAGGCTCCGCCGTCCTCGATCTGCGTGTCCTCGAAGACATAGTAGACGCCCTTGCCCACCGCAAGCGCCTGCAGCAGCGCGATACCGTCGTCATCGAGCGGGAAACTCCCGCTCGTCTTGGCGTCCTCGTACGCGGCGAACGCTGCGGTGACCGCCTGCTCGTAGCGGTCCCGGATGGAGGTCCACTCCTCCTGCGGGCGACTGGCGATCTCGGCACGGAACGGGCCCATCCGCTTCACCAGACCGCGCGTATCCTCGTACTGCACGCCGATGATGTACTCGTCCGTGTCCTCCCGGATGCGCTCCTCCCGCGGGTTCACGCACGCGGAGATCAGCAGCAGCAGCAAAATCCCCCGTAGCGGTTGCATTCCCGTCATTTCCTCGCGCCTTCCATGCCGTGGTCATTCTAACCCATCTGTTGCCGGAACTCCCCGGCAGGTGCTACGCTGGATAGTGACCCTGGAGAAAGCGCCCATGGACGGCAACGAAGCCCGCCGGAGGATGGTCCAATCGCAGCTCGAAGCCCGGGGCATCCGCAACCGCCGCGTCCTGGAAGCCATGTCCCGGGTGCCGCGGGAGCGGTTCGTCCTCGCTGCAGACCGCGATCGCGCCTACGACGACGGTCCGCTGTCCATCGGCCACGACGCCACCATCAGCCAGCCGTACATCGTCGCCCTCATGACCGAGGCGCTGGACCCGGCGCCGTCCCATCGCGTCCTCGAGGTCGGCAGCGGCTCCGGCTACCAGAGCGCGGTGCTGGTGGAGATGGGGGCAACGCTGTACACCATCGAGATCGTCGAGCAGCTGTCGCATCGAGCGCAGGAACTGATGGAGGATCTGGGCTACCGTGCCCACTTCCGTGTAGGGGACGGACGCGAGGGGTGGCCGGAAGCTGCGCCGTTCGCCGGCATCGTCGTCACCGCGGCTCCCCGGGAGATCCCCGAGAGTCTGGTTGCCCAGCTCGCCCCGGGCGGACGGATGGTGCTCCCGGTGGGCAGCGCTTCGCAGGAGCTGGTCCTGCTGCAGGATACTCCCTCCGGTCTGAAACAGACCTTGCTCACCGCGGTGCGCTTCGTGCCACTGCTGGAGAAGGGGCCGCATGGCGGTACGCTGCACTGAACGGCTGTTGCTCGCCGGATGGCTGTTGGCGGCCGTGGCACTGTGGCCGGCGGCGTCCTGCGGTTCCGGAGAGACCGTCGCGCCCTCCCCCGGCCTGCAGGAGAGCCCGGATGGGGACACGACCTACCGGGATGCGCGGCTGCGGATGGTGCAGCGGGACCTCACCGCCCGGGGTGTGGAAGATCCGCGGGTCCTGGAGGCCATGCGCCAGGTCCCACGTCATCTCTTCGTCCCGGAGGCACTGCGCCCCCACGCCTACGAGGACCGACCACTGCCCATCGGTCTGCAGCAGACCATCAGCCAGCCGTACATCGTCGCCTTGATGACGGCGCTGGCGGACGTCGGCCCCGGCGATCGCGTCCTGGAGATCGGCACCGGCTCGGGCTACCAGGCCGCGGTCCTGTCGGTCCTGGCGCAAAGGGTCTACAGCATCGAGATCCTCGAAGAGTTGTCGTTGCGCGCCCAGAGGGTGCTGCACGACACCGGCCGGGACAACATCGAGTTCCGCGTGGGGGACGGCTATCGCGGCTGGCCGGAGGCCGCCCCCTTCGACGCTATCGTGGTCACCGCGGCGCCGCCGCACGTGCCGCAGCCGCTGGTGGAGCAGCTGGCCCAGGGTGGCCGCATGGTCATCCCGGTGGGAACGGCCTACCAGGAGTTGCTGGTGCTGGAAAAGACCGCCAACGGGCTGATCTCGCGGCGCTCCATCCCGGTGCGCTTCGTGCCCATGACCGGTGAGGCCCAGCAATAAGCCTGTCCAGCCGGAAACCCCGGTGTGCTAGAGTGTTGCGCCTTCGAGTGGGGCCTCCAAGGGAGCTTTGCATGGCGAAGAATCTGACGGCCCGGAGCGAGGATTACTCACGCTGGTACAACGACCTGGTGCAGCAGGCCGAGCTGGCGGACTACGCCCCGGTGAAAGGGTGCATGGTGATCCGGCCGCACGGCTATGCCTTGTGGGAGAACATCCAGCGCGGCCTGGACGGCATGTTCAAGGAGACCGGACACTCCAACGCCTACTTCCCGCTGCTCATCCCCGAGAGTTTCATGAAGAAAGAGGCGGATCACGTGGAGGGCTTCGCGCCGGAGTGCGCGGTGGTGACCCACGGGGGCGGCAAGAAGCTGGAGGAGCCGCTGTACATCCGGCCCACGTCCGAGACCATCATCTACTATATGTACTCCAAGTGGATTCAGTCATACCGCGACCTGCCCCTGCTGCTCAACCAGTGGGCCAACGTGGTGCGCTGGGAGATGCGCACCCGGTTGTTCCTGCGCACCACCGAGTTCCTCTGGCAAGAGGGTCACACGGCGCACGCCACGGACGCCGAGGCGGAGGAGGAGACACTCCAGATGCTGGACGTCTACTACCGCTTCGCGCGGGACTTCATGGCCATCGATCCCATCCGCGGCCTGAAGACCGACAGCGAGAGGTTTGCCGGTGCGGTGCGCACCTACTGCATCGAGGCCATGATGCAGGATCATCGCGCGCTGCAGGCCGGCACATCGCACAACCTGGGGCAGAACTTCGCCAAGGCCTTCGACGTCAAGTACCAGTCCGAGGACGGACAGATGGAATACGTCTGGAACACCTCCTGGGGCGTGTCCACCCGCCTGGTGGGTGCGTTGATCATGGCCCACAGCGACGACAACGGCCTGGTGGCGCCACCGCGGCTGGCACCGGTGCAGGTGGTGCTGATCCCCATCGCCCGCAAGGATGACGAGCGCGCCCGGGTGCTGCAGGTCGTGGACCAGCTGGAGGCCTCGCTCAAGGGCCGGGTGAGGCTCAAGGTGGATCGCCGGTTCGAGGTCTCGCCGGGCTGGAAGTTCAACGAGTGGGAGCTCAAGGGTGCCTGCCTGCGCCTCGAGCTGGGCCCCCGGGATGTCGCCGCCGGCCAGGTCACCGCGGTGTCGCGGCTGGACCGCTCCAAACAAGACATCCCCCTGGACCAGGTGGCGGACCGAGTGCCGGAGATACTGGACGAGCTGCAGGCCACCCTGCTGGAGAACTACCGCAAGATGCAAAGCGACCACACTCACCAGGTGGATGACTACGGGCGCTTCAACGCGATCCTGGACGGCGATGGCGGGTTCCTGCTGTCGCATTGGTGCGGCGGGGCGGAGTGCGAGGCCAAGGTCAAGGCGGAGACCAAGGCCACCATCCGTTGCATCCCGCTGGACGCCCCGGAGGAATCGGGAACCTGCGTGTCCTGCAAGGGTCCATCCTCGCGCCGGGTGATCTTCGCCCGCGCCTACTAGCCGGCCCCGCCACCGGAAGGAGACCCGGCCGCAGCGAACATGAGACGCGCCCTCACCATCGCGATCCTGGCCCTCGTGACCGCGTTCTCCGCGGCCTTCGCACAATCCGACACAGCGCCGGCGGGAAGCCTGGAAGTGCGCTGGGTCTCGCCGGCACCCAGCGATGTCCTGGAGGGCCTCACCACCCTGGAGGTGGCGGTGATCCCGCACGGGCCTCTGGGAACCTTCAAGGTCGACTTCTACGTGGACGGCAAGCGTATCGGCTGGCGCGACGGTCCCCCCTACCGTCTGGACTGGGACGCGGGCAAGAGCCTGCGCAGCCGCCAGATCCGCGCCGTGGCCTACGGCTCCGACGGCAACACCTACGAGGCCAACGTCACCACCGAGGAGATCCGTGTGGACTACCGCGCCGAGGTCTCGGTGGTCAACGTGTTCGCCACGGTGCGTGACTACGCCGGCTCCTATGCCGGCGGCCTGACCGTGGACCACTTCCGGCTGTTCGAGGACGGTGTCGAGCAGCGGCTGACGCACTTCGCCTACGAGAATCTGCCCCTGCACGTGGCCTTCGTCCTGGACGTGAGCCTCACCATGCGCGGCGACCGCCTGGCCACCGCCCGGGAGGCAGCGGAGCGTTTTGCGCGCTCGCTGGACTTCTCGCGCGACCGCGCCATGGTAGTCACCTTCGCCGGCAAGCCGCGGGAGGTGATGCCGCTCTCCGACAGCCGCGAGGCCATCCTCACCGCCATCCGCTCGGCGAAGGAGGAGCCTGGAGGAACGGCGCTCTACGACGGCCTGATCCTGGCGGTGGAGGCGCTGCGCCTCATCGACGGGCGCAAGGCGGCCATTCTGCTCACCGATGGGCGCGACGAGAGCGGCGATGGCTTCCGCCCGGGTTCGTTCCACACCTTCGAGGAGGCGCTGCAGCGGGCGCACCAGTCCGACGTCATCGTCTACACCATCGGCCTGGGCAAGAACATCGCGAGCCAGATGGACTTCCACGGCGTGCGCACCGTGGGGGCCCTGCTCACCAGCTTCGCAGAGGAAACCGGCGGCAACGCCTTCTTCGCCACCCGCCCGCGCCAGCTACGCCGGGCCTACGAGACGGTGGCCGCTGCGCTGCGCCATCAGTACAACATCGGGTATTCTTCCACCAACTCGCGGCGCGATGGCACGTGGCGCAAGATCCGACTGCTGTCCACGCTGGAGGACTCCGTGGTGACCTCCCGCAAGGGCTACTACGCGCCTTCGGAGTGAGCGCCAATCGTTCGGAGGATGATGGGACGCTTCTGGAAGCTGCTCGGCCCGGGCATCCTGTTGGCGGCAGCCGCCGTGGGCGGCAGCCACCTGGTGATCAGCCCCAGCGCCGGCGCCGCCTTCGGCTACCAGTTGCTGTGGCTCGTGCCGCTGGCCTGCGCGCTGCGCTATCACGCCTTCGAGTTCGGCCCGCGCTTCGCCATCGCCACCGGCACCTCCCTGCTGGAGGGCTACGGCCGCGTGCCGGGGCCGCGCAACTGGGCGCTGATCCTGTTCCTCCTCGGGACGGTCCTGCAGGGCGTCGGCGTGCTGTCCGCGGTGGTGGGCGTGGCCGGCGCGGTTCTCTACGCCGGACTGGGAGTGGGCTCGCTCCCCCTGTGGGGCAGCGCCGTGGCCACGGCCATCCTGCTGCTGCTGTTCTTCGGGCGCTACCGCGCCATGGACGTCCTCAACAAGGTCATGATGCTGGTGCTGGCGCTGGCCACGCTGCGGGCCTTCGCCGCCAGCCCGCCGCCGCTGAGCGCCTTCCGCCATCTGGTGATGCCGCAGATCCCCGCCGGCTCCATCGTCCTGGTGGCCGCGCTCATCGGCTGGATGCCGGCCGGCATCGACGTCTCCGTATGGCATTCGCTGTGGGCGCTGCGCGACCGCAAGCGCTGGAG
The DNA here is from genome assembly GCA_965371955.1 of uncultured bacterium. GTDB lineage: Bacteria > Acidobacteriota > Polarisedimenticolia > CBDVAL01 > CBDVAL01 > CBDVAL01. The sequence goes on from CBDVAL010000011.1 coordinate 24,299, forward strand.
CGACAGCGGCGACAACGGGTCGTTGCCGGCGCGGCGCGACAGCCTGCGACGCGCCCTGGCGGACATGCGGGTGGGCTACGGTCTCACTGTCGTCCTGGGCATCATGTTCCTCATGCTGGGTGCGCGCGTCCTGCATCCCGAGGGGCTGACGCCTCGCGGGGCGGACGTGGCCGTCACGCTGTCGCGGGTCTACACCCACATCCTGGGCGACTGGATGTATCCGGTGTTCCTCACCGCGGCGTTCTTCGCCATGTTCTCCACGTCGTACACGGTGATGGACGGCTTCCCGCGCGCGTATGCCGAGACCGTCCGGGTTCTGCGCGGCCGGGAGCGCACGGCCATCCTGGAGCCCAACTCCGCCTACTGGAGATTCCTTCTGCTGATCTATTCTCTGGCCATCGTGTTTCTCGTGCTCATCCCGCGGCCGGTGATCATGGTCACCAGCGTGGCGGCGCTGTCGCTAGTGCTCTCGCCGTTCTATTGCTGGTTCAACTACCACTGCGTGACCCGGCAGATCCCCGAGGCCGAGTTCCAGCCGCGCCGCGCGGACCGGGTCGTTGCCGTCCTGGGGATCCTCTTCAACGCGCTGGCGGCAGGGATGTATCTATATGTGGTGGTATGGGGGAATCTGTGACCTACCGGCGTTAGCTCAGCGTGCCGTCACCCCCGAGACAGGGCGGGGAATCCAGCCGGCTCTGTTCCTGATCCCACTCGGCAGCCGTGAAGGTCTGCAGACCCAGCGCGTGGACCGGACCCGCCAGTTCGTCCGCCAGCGCCCGGTACACCGACTGATGGCGCTGCACCCGGGATCTCCCCTCGAAGGTCTCGGAGACGATGACCAGCCGGAAGTGCGACTCGGAGTCGGGCGGGACGTTGTGCATGCTGCTCTCGTTGACGAGTTCCATGTGGCTGGGCAAGAAACTCCGGCGTAGCTTCGCATCGATCCGCTGCTGCAAGCCACCCACGGTATTATTCTACGCCCGCGCGGGCGATGAATGCCTCGCGCCGGAACTCCTTGTCCAGCAGGTACAGGAACATCACGGCCATGGAGTCCTGCTTTTCCTCCGTCGTGTTGTCGTAGACGGTGATCATCTCGTAGTTATGGTCCTTGAACACCGGCAGGTTGCCATGGCAGAGGAACTGCTGGGAGATCGGTTCCGTGCCGGCCTGGTCTACCATGGTGGTCTCGAAGCCCGTCATCCACAGCAGCTCGCGGCTGGGTGCGTCCACCAGGAAGACGCGCTGCGAGGTGAACGGTCCCTGCATGGACTTGTACTTGGCGTCGATGAAACGGACGGTGGTCAGGAACTCCCTGCTCCGGATCCCGGCCTCCCCCGCTGCTTTCGCGCCGGCAGCGCAGGGCTGACCGGCGAAACCTGCCAGAAGTGACGCCAGGACCAGTTTCGTTGCGCGCTGTGGGGCCATGATCCTCTCGTTTTCCGGGTGCACGGAGTCAGCCTGGGGACGAAGTTTGTAGCCAGATTGCCTTGGAGTGGCGCGCGTCCGATAACCTACGATATGATGACCAGCCGCTATTCTACGCGATACGGGCGGACACGGCCGCAGACCTCACAACCTGGTTGGTGTTGCGGAGCCCCAGTTTGTGTTTGATCCTCTGACGGTGGGTGTCGACGGTCTTGGAACTGAGGTGTAGCTGCTCGGCAATCTCCTGGGTGGTCATGCCCTGCCCGTAGCGCTCGAACACCTGCAGCTCCCGGCAGCTGAGAAGTTCGAAGGGGGACGTCGAGTCGTCTCCGTCGCCCGCTGCCACCCGATGGAGCAGGCGCTCGGAGAGCGCGTCGCTCAGGTAGATCTTTCCGCTGCGCACCCTGTGGAGGGCGTCGAGGGTGTGTTCCATCGTCTCGGAGTTGGAGACGTACGCCATGGCGCCGGCCTTGAGGGCGCGCTCGGCGTAGAGCGGATCCTCGTGCGGAGAGGAAACCAGCACCCGGACCTCGGGAGCGACTATGTGAACGCGGCGCACCAGTTCCAGCGTGCTGCTCCTCCGATCCGACAGCCCGATGACCGCCAGATCCGGTTGCGACTCCCTGATGGCCCGCACGGCGGAGTCCTTGCACTCGGCCTGGGCGCAGACCTCGAAGCCCGGCTCCGAGCCGATAAGCGCCACCAGGCCGTGGCGAACCAACGGGTGGTCATCCACCACCAGCACCCGCGCTGTTTCCAGCGGGCGCAATTGCTCCACATGATTGCTCAGGGGCAACGATGATCCCCGCCACAGCGGAACGGCGAATTCCGCTGATTCGGAAGTACAAAATACCCACACGGATGGAACCCCAGAAGTATACTCCGAAATGGATACAACGCAATGGGCTTCCTGCTGTGCAAGAAGCCGGTGATCAAAGGACTTTCGAGCTGCCAGGGGACGGAGTCCCGCGGGGCACTTGTAAGCAAGCGAAAAAGTCCGAAAAAGCGGAGAATTGGTGATAATTTCTGTTGGGCGCCTGGCTCCACCAGGTTCACCCGCGGCAGCTTCTTCGACCCGGTCGACAGGGGGAATGTTCGGATTGGTAGGATGCTGCGACTGGCGCGCTCCCGGTGCCGCCGAGAATGGATTCCCCATGCGACCTCACCGCAAGATAATGCCGCTGCTCTGCCTTTTGTTCTTCTTCGCCGGAGCAGCCCGCGAATCGAACAGCGGTGCGAAGCAGGTGAGCCTGCTGGTAGAGGTGGAGACGCTGGAGAACGCGCGCGACGGTTCAGTGCGTTCCGGTTGTCGAGATCAGCGCGAGGTCACCGCCCGCGCCCCGGGCCGCTGGTGGATCGCCTTCGGAAACGTCCTGCCCGACACGGAGGGCTTGCTGGATGTCACTGCAGGGCCCACCTACTGCGGCCCCGGATCGTTCCAGCAGGCCGTCGAGAACGCCGGACGGACGCTGGGGACACCCAGACTCCTCGTGGACCTGCGCACCACGCCCGCGAGGAAGAAGGGCAAACTAGAGGTGGAAGTGTTCGTGAGACTCCAGGAGCTCACGAGCTTCAGCCCCAAGGGAAGGCCGATCTATGCCGAGCGAACCGAGCGTCGCGTCCTCCTCCTGGACCAACGTGGTGAGGTGATCCTGCCGCTGTTCCTGCCGGAGGGCGCCGAAGCAGAGGCCCTGGGCCTGCACGAGGTTCTCCTGCGTGTGGCTGTGCGGGTTGCCGTGCGCGCTCCGGTCACCTACGGCGCCGTGGCGGTGAGCGCCGACGTCCCCAACGCGGAAATCCTGCTGGATGGCGGCCCCGTGGGACGAACGCTGGAAGACGGACCCTTCGAGATCGCACATGTTCCGGTGGGAAGCAGGGAGATCCGCGTGCGCGACTACTCGGGGCGCGAGGCCACAGCCAAGGTTCAGGTGAAGGAAGGCCGGACAGCAATCGCTCGCCTGCTGGTGCTGGTCCCACGGCCCTCCGCGGCCCAGGATGGGCTCGTGGCCCTGGACGCCAACCCGCAAGGCGGACAGGAGTACTGGCGCGTCAAGGACGGAGCACTGGTGGTGCGCATCCCTGCCGGTGAATTCCTGCGCGGCAGCAGCGAGGAGCGTGCCCCTGAGGATGAACACCCGCAGCGCAGCATCCACGTCTCGGAGTTCTTCATCGACAAGACCGAGGTGACATGGCGGCAGTTGCGCAAGTTCTCCAAGGCCACCGGCGAGCCCCTTCCGAAGGATCCCCTCTGGGGAACGCCCGACGACTTTCCCGCCTCCGGCGTGAACTTCGAGCTGGCAAGCGGCTACTGCTCCTGGGCGGGCGGACGCCTGCCCACCGAGGCGGAATGGGAGAAGGCTGCTCGCGGCACCGACGGCAGGAAGCACATCTGGGGAGAGCGGTGGATTCCCGGACGATGCAACTGCTGGGAGGGGGGTCCGCATCGACCCGGCGGTGCGGGCAGCTACCCTGAGTGTCTGAGTCCGTATGGTGTGCTGGACCTGCCGGGAAGCATGTGGGAGTGGACAGCCGACTGGTATGGCGGCGACTACTACGAGGCAAGCCCGGCGCGCGATCCCCGGGGCCCCGAGGAAGGCAAGCAGCGTGTGGTGCGCGGGGGAGCCTGGCTGAACCAGGCCAACTGGTTGCGTCCTGCGTACCGGCACAAGGCCGTTCCGTCGTCGCTTTACGTGAATCAAGGTTTCCGCTGTGCCCAGGATGTCCCGGAGGAGGTCGTCCGATGAACGAGGCCCCCCGGTTCGTGGTTTTGCTGTTGCTGGCCGCCGTCCTGAGTGGGACCGGCGCGGCTGCCCAGGTGGAGCAGGTGACGGTTTCGCTGGAGCTGGTGGTTCATCCCACCGAAGCCGCAGCGCTAACTCGTTGCGTGGCGAGCCGCGACCTCACCAGGAACGAGACATCTGCGTGGTGGGTAGTGCTTTCTCCCGGTGAAGACGGACTCGAGATGGATTGCGGGAATGAGCGCGCCTCCGGACTCGAAGCGACTCCACGCGCAAGCGACGGGGATCTTGTGATCCGGACGGCCGCGACATTGCGTACACGGTCGCGTCCGGGGGACTCTCACCTCGAGGTGGAGCTCTCCTCACAGACTGCGGGCGAGGAAGCGGCATCCTCCGTGCGACAGAGGGATCTGTATTTCGACTTCGACCGCCGACTCATCGTGCCTGCGTTCGTGGCGGGGCCCGAGGAGCGGGATCGGCTGGGACTGCACGATGTGTTCGTCCGCGTGGAAGTCCTGCGAGACAAGGAGCTTGCCACGGAGTACAGTTCGCTGGCCATTCTCTCCCGCTCCGTGGGAGCCCGGATCCTGCTGGACGGAGGTGTCGTGGGATCGGTGCGGGACGGGGGCCTGACCACCATC
>CBDVAL010000012.1:0-28226 GCA_965371955.1 uncultured bacterium
GCACCAAGGCCGCGCTGCGGGAGGTCCGGCTGCTGTTCAGCCCCAGCACCGTGGCCTCCGTGTTCGTGGGCGGGCGCGCGGTGCCCAACCCCGTGGTGACGAGCGTGGTGGGCTTCGTCATCCTGTTCCTGCTCTCCTGGCTGGCGGGCTTGCTGGCCCTCACCTTCGGAGGCACGGATCTGATCACTGCGGCCACGGCGTCCATCGCCACCCTCGGCAATGTCGGACCCGGCCTGGGCGCCGTCGGCCCCAAGCTGCACTACGCCCTGTTCGGCGCCGGCGAGAAGGCCATCATGGTGCTGCTGATGCTGATCGGACGGTTGGAGGTCTACGCCATCGCGGCACTGTTCCTGACCCGCTTCTGGCGTAGTTAGCGAAGAAACTCCGACAGGTTGGTGGCGCCGTAGCGGCACTCCCCCGCCGCGTGCTCGCGCACCAGGGCCGCCACCCGGGCCAGAGCGCGCTTGACGCCGTCCGTCTTCTCGGGGTCCGTCTGCGGCAGCAGCCGCAGCATCGCGCCGCCCTCGCGCCGTGTCAGCTGGATGAAGAACCGCTGCAGGTGGCCCGACTCCACCACCAGCGTATCCAGCAGCACTTCTCCTCCTTGCTGGTTCCTGTAGAGGTGCTGGATCTTGAGCAGGTCGTCTCCCCAGCGCTCGAGCACAGGCTCGAAGCGCTCACACAGCCGCTGCAGATCCACCGCACCTTCCAGCACAACATGAGGCACGATTCGCCCTCCTCGGGTCTAATTTTAGCGCAGATCGGGGTCGGAGCTTTGACTCTTGTTGGACGTTGCCGGAGGCGCGTACCGCGGGTCCGGGAATTGCTGCAGCGGCTGGGGGTCCAGAGGAGCAATATCAACCCGCCGTTCGGCCGAACTTGTGGCCGCCCAGCAAGTTAGTACAGGACCTCCCGGGTGGAACGCAGCTTGATTGTCCTGCCCGCCGATCTTGTTTCACTTATCCGAATATGCGAGTATAGAGCTTGAAGGAAGAAATCTGTCGGATGGGAGATCTGATGTCTCCACAAAGAAACTGCAGATGGCACAAGAGGAGGTGTCGGCGATCCAAAGACTGGCTGACAAGATGATTTCAATCGGAATGACAGGGCCGAACTATCGACACAATAATTGCGCCAGAATCTGCGACGAGTTCTTGAACAACACACCGAGACTGAGCAGAACATGACCGAACTCTTGGAATTGGTTTCCGCCGCAAACATTGCCGACTTCGCAGCAGACGACCTGTGCCCCTTCTGCCACAAGAAGCCACCTGGGCATAATTCCGATGATCCCAAAGACGTCGATGACCAAGTGACCAGCAAGCCGAGCGGCTTGGGATGCAATATAGTCAGGCGCAAGACCGGAGATCTTCCGCATACGACTGCGGCACACCATCTCATTTCTGCGATACAGTGTTACTCCAGGATAAGACGACTCGTCCGCATGGGCAATATGGTCGGATACGATATTAATTGCCCTAATAATGGAATTGGACTGCCAACGACACATTACACTCTAAAATATCCCGAGGGCGGCGAGCGCAAGAAGTACGGCGACCTGAGCGATCCTGATGGGAAGCAAAAAGTGGCATTTGCCCTGATGGAAGAGCTCGGCGCACAATGGCATGTGGGTCACCACGCATTCGAAGTCGATCTGGGTCTCCTGAACAAGGATTTCTGGGACAGCGGGGGGTCGGAGGAGCAGGATGGAAGTGACAATGGGCATCACGTGTCCTATGACACCACGATAATCGGGATGTTGATGGACCTGTTGGCTTCACTTGTTCCCGGCGGACTGTGCGAAGAGGACAAGCCAGAGGACAAATTCAAACAAGATATGGATGAGATAAGCAAAGAGATTAAGGATAAACTTGAAAAATTCAAGGCCGGCAACCCCTCGTCAAGTGCGCCACTTTTCGTTTCTCGAAAGGCATTTGATTACGCCAGAAACAAGGAACCCATCGTCGTTGATGACGACAACCCAATAGACGCTTGAGTTGACGTGAAGCCTGGAGACCGAATAATGGACTATTTCCTTCTGGAACAGGATCTGCGAATCCCCGACATCACCGCGGTCAGCGAAGTTCCGGACCACATGGACCCGTTCGACTGGATTCTTGGCAAGAAAGTGGCAGCACCCACCCAACCCCTGAGACTTCAATTGGCGCGAAGCGGAGGTAACTATCGCGGAGCCATCATCTCCGGGCTGGTAACCGTATTCTCAGACTCTCTCAAGAAGCTATTGACCACCCTAGGTATCGACAACATCGACTACTTTCCTGTCGAGCTTGAGCACCCTGAGACCAAATCGGTTGAGAGCGGATACTCGCTGGTGAACATACTTGGGAATGTCGAGTGCGTGGACGCAGATCGAACGACGATAGTGCCTCGTGCCTCCGGTGGGAGAGGGCGCTTAAAGTCCTTTCATGTGGATCCCGTAGCCACGAAGGGCTTCCGTCTATTCAGACTCCATGAGGCACCCAAGCTCATCATTATTGACCAGGATGTGAAGCAGAGCATCAGAGATGCTGATGATGTTCGTGGCTGCAGCATGCGGCCGACTTGGAAGTACGACGGTTTCTGAGTGGGCGTGTATGGGGTCGAACCAACGCACCTAGTGGGCGATCACCTGCTCTGAACCGGCCCGGGAATACCGGAGGCCAGTTCAAGTTGAGTTCGGCCCCCTGTGTCTGCTTCGACTGATTCTCGCACCTGGGCGGGCGAAGGTGGCCGCTATGTACGGCGACCCGGCGGCGCTCCCTGGGTCAGGCCGACCCCCACGAAGGTCAGCGACAGCAGCAGGGCTCCGAGATAGTACGGCAATGAGCCGCTGATCTCGTAGAGGTAGCCGGCGGCGAACGGCCCCACCACACGCCCCAGAGCGCCCGTGGAGTCCAGGACACCGATGGCCTCGCCCTGCCCGGCCGTGGTGCGCTTGGAGATGATGGCAGCCAGAGTGGGGCGCAGCATCTGATTGCCCACGCCGGCCACGGTGAGATACAGGGTCATCCCGGTCAGGCCCGTGGCCGACGCGATGAACAGGAAGCCGGCAGCATTGGCGAGGATGCCGGCCATGAGGACGATCTCGTCGCCGTAGCGGGTCATCAGCCGGCCCAGCAGGCCGCCCTGGAAGGCAGCCACGGCCACACCCATGATCCCCAGCATCCAGCCCAGAGTGGACGACCCGATGCCCAGAACCTGTTTCACCAGGAACGGGAACGTGGTCTCCAGCCCCGCCATGGTGAAGTTGGCGAACAGGGCCACCAGGAAGTACGGCGCCAGCGGGTTGCGCAACAGATGGACCCCGCGCAGATTCCAGTGGCGCGGGCGGACGCGACGTTGCAGAGACTCGCGCAGGTAGACGGCAGCGAACACGGCGGTGCAGCCGCTCACCGCTGCGGCCAGCAGGAAGGGAACGTGGTGGCCCAGCACCCCCACCATGCCGCCCACCGGCGGGCCGAGAATGAACCCCAGGCCCATCGCCGCCCCCATCAACGCCATCCCTCCGCTGCGCTGATTCCGGTCCGTGAGATCGGCGACGTAGGCCATGCAGGCGGGCAGCGCTGCCGCGGTGAGCATCCCCGAGGCGGCGCGCGCGACGAACAGCATCCACAACGAGTCGGCCAGGCCGAAGAGCAACAGGCCGAAGGCGTTCCCCACCAGACCCACGAGGATGGCGGGCCGGCGGCCGAAGCGGTCGGAGAACCGCCCCCACAGCGGCGAGAACGCGAACTGGAACAGTGAGTAGGTGGCCATCAGCCATCCCACCTGCGACTCGCTGGCGTGCAGATCCTCGGCGTAGTACGCCAGGTTCGGGATGATGATGCCGAAGGAGAGCATCACCAGCAGCAACGTGAGGAAGGGAATCGCCAGCGCCCTACGATCCAACGGAATCCCCTTCCTGCAGCAACACCTCGGCGCTTGCCGCGCCGCTCCCCCGCCGCAGCGCCGGTTCCCGCCACAGGAAGACGCTCAGCAGCGTAGCCGCCAGCGCCACCCAGGCCGACGCCTGGAACAGGCCGCTGCTCCCCCACTCCTCGTAGAGCCTCCCGGCCGCCACGAATCCCACTACGCTACCGGCGCCGAAGGTCACGCCGGAATAGATGCTCTGACCGGAGGCGCGCAGCTGCTCGGGAAACAGGCGATGGGTTCCGGTCACCGCGGCCACATGAAAAGCCCCGAAGGTGAAGGCGTGCAGCACCTGAGCGCCCAGGAGCACCGGCAACCAGTGGCTGCCCGCGTACGACCACCAGCGCACAAACGCCAGCGCCAGGCAGACCGTGATGACCCCGGACACGCCCAGCCGGCGCAGCAACCAGGAGGCGCCGAGGAGCGTGAACATCTCCGCCACCACCCCGAGGGACCATAGCAGGCCGATGGTGAACGGGCGATATCCTGCGTCCTTCATGAAGATGGAAAAGAAGCCGTAATAGGCCCCGTGGCTGACCTGCATCAGGAACGCGGAGGCGAAGAAGACCATCACCACCGGCCGCCGCAGCACCGGCGCCAGCCGGGCGGCGCGCTGCTCCGGATGTGGCCGCGTGGCGGGGATCCGCGCTGTGGCGACAACGTTGAGCAGCAGCAGCACCAGCACGGCGTGAAGGACATAGCGGATGGAGACCCGGTCGAACAACGGCCCCAGCAGCACGGCCGTGGCCACGAACCCCACCGAGCCCCATACGCGGATCCTTCCGTACTGCCAGCCGTGCTGTTCCGAGAGATCCAGCGTGGTGGCCTCCACCAGCGGGAGCTGGCCCGCACGGACGGCGGCATAGGCGTACAGGACGACACACAGGGCGGGAAACGTGTTCCAGCCGAAGGCCAGGCCGAACGCCGCGGTGGCCGCGCTGATGGAGACCAGCGCCACGCCCCGGCGCGAGCCCAGCCGGTCGGAGAGATAGGCCCAGAGTGGGCCGAAGAACACCTTTCCCACCGGCACTGCCGCCGCCAGGATCCCGATCTGTACGCCGGAGAAGCCCAGCGACTTCAGGTACAGGCTGAAGTACGGCAAGTAAGCGCCGAGCAGCGCGAACGTCGCGAAATAGAAGACGCACAGAGAGAACGGGGATCGGGATGGCATTCTGTGGCGCAGCTCCGGATCGCACGGGAGCCGGGCACCGTGCGGTAACCCACGACCGGAGCCTGCCGGGGTGGGCGCCCCGCATTATAGCGCTGGTCCGGCACGCTGTTGCCGGCCGGTTCTGCGCCGCGTGTTCCTGTGCTATCCTGGGGCGGTTCTCACCTCAGGTCACACCGTCCCGGGCGGTCCGCTGGTGCCCGGTCGAGGATCTCCCGCCCGTGAACATGGAGCGATTTCAAAGCCTGGCAGAGCAGAACGAGGCGGACCTCCGGCTCGACCACGGCGCCCTGGAGATCGCCCGTATCGGCTATCCGGATCTGGATCCGGAGCCATCCATTGCCCAGCTCGATGCCCTGGCCGCCCGCCTGCGGGCACGACCGGCGGCGGGCCCGGACCAAAGGGACCGGGTGGATCAACTCACGCGGTTCCTGTTCGGCGAGGAGGGGTTTCAGGGCAATCATGATGACTACTACGACCCGCGTAACTCCTACCTGAACGACGTGCTGCAGCGCCGCACCGGCATCCCCATTGCGCTGGGGGTGGTGCTGCTGGAGGTGGGGCGCCGGCTGGAGTTGCCGCTGGAAGGTGTGAGCTTCCCCGGCAACTTCCTGGTGCGGGTGCGCGACGACCGGCAGGATTGCTTCCTGGACCCGTTTCGGGGCGGCCGTACCCTGGACCGGGAGGAATGCCAATCCTTGCTGGAGCGCGCGCTGGGCCCGCGGGTGGCCCTGGAGGGACGATTCCTCGCGCCGGTGGGACCACGCGGCATCCTGGCCCGCATGCTGCGCAACCTCAAGGTGATCTTCCTGTCGAAGAACGATGCCGGGCGCGCCGGCGACGTGCTGGACGCGCTGTTGCTGCTGGACCCGGGCAGCTGGCTGGATCGGCGCGATCGCGGCAAGCTGCGCCACAGCCAGGGGGATCTGATGGGCGCCGCGGCGGACCTCGAGGCCTACCTGCTCAACCGCAGCCAGGCCGAGGATGCCGACGACGTCCGCAGCCTGCTGCAGCAGGTGCGCCGCCGTCAGGCCATGGTGAACTGAATGATGCGCGTCGCTGCCGGCGTCCTGCGGCGCAACGGGTTGATCCTGGCCTGCCGTCGCCGGCCGGACGACCCGTTCGGCGGCAAGTGGGAGTTCCCCGGCGGCAAGATCCGCGCCTCCGAGACACCGCCCCAGGCGTTGGTGCGGGAACTGCAGGAAGAGCTCGGCATCGTGGTGCACCCAGGTCCCGAGGTCGAGTGCGTCCGGCACGCGTATCCCGGCCACCCTCCTGTGGAGATCCGCTTCTTCGAGATCCGGGCGTTCCACCAGGAACCGCAGAACCTGTGCTTCGACGAGTTGCGCTGGCTACCGCCGCACGAGCTGGCAACCGTGGACTGGCTCGAGGCCGACCTGCCGCTGGTGCGCCGGCTGGCGGCATCCGACGGCAAGCCGCTGCCGCCGACCGGCAGGTCGACGGAGGGCGTGGAGTGAGTCGTCCTCTCAAGGTCCTGGGCCAGCCGGCCCCGGGCGACGGCCCCTGGTACGCCGGCGGCCTGCGGTTTTCCTGCACCGGTTCGGGGAAGTGCTGCACCGTTCACGGCGACCATGCCTACGTGTTCCTGACCCGGGACGAGGAACGGCGCATCGCAGAGGGGTTGAGCCTCACGCTGTGCCAGTTCCGCCGCCGTCACACCTACCACCCGTTCGCACAGGAACGCAGCCTGCGCTTCCCCGGCGGCGACTGCACCTTCCTGCGTGACCGCCAGTGCTCCATCTACGAGACCCGTCCGCGGCAATGCCGCACCTGGCCGTTCTGGGAGGAGAACCTCGACCCGCAGGTCTGGCAGGACGAGATCGCATCCTTCTGTCCCGGCGTGGGCCGCGGGCGCCTCTACACCGCCGACGAGATCGAAGCGGTGATGTCCGGGGACCAGGACGTCTCGGAGGGAGGATAGCCCGTGTGTACCGCGGCCTCCGGCAAGCGCCTTTCCGCATGGCTGCGCATGGGGATGGCCGTGCTGTGCCTGCCCCTCGCCGGCGCCCATGGCGGCACCGAAAGCCCGCGGTCCGGTTCGGCGGGTCGGCCCTATCAAGAGGTCACACAGGCCGCCGGCATCCGTCACCGGCACGCCAAACCGCAACTGGATCCGGCCCTCGGCAACATCATGGCCTGGATGGCCAGCGTCGGCGCCGCGGCGGCCGCAGGTGACTACGACAACGACGGCTGGGTCGATCTCTACGTGACCAACTCACGCCGGGGAACGCCGAACTTTCTGTACCGCAACAACGGCGACGGCACGTTCACGGATGTGGCCGGCAAAGCGGGTGTGGCCATGGTCAACGACGATGGCGGCGTCAGCATGGACTGCATCTGGGCGGACCTCGACAATGACGGCTGGGTCGATCTCTATGTCGTGCGCTGGGGCCGCGACCTGCTGTTTCACAACAACGGGGACGGCACCTTCACCGACCAGACCCAGGCGCGTTTCCGCAGACGCGACGGCTCTCCGGGTACCGACTGGGCCAATGGCAACGGCGTGGTGGCCCTGGACCACGATCTGGATGGACGGTTGGATCTCTACATCGGGAACTACTTCCGTGAAGTGGATCTGTGGAACCTCACGGACACTCACATCATGCACGATGACTTCGAGCGTTCGCGCAATGCCGGCAAGAACTTCTTTTACCATCAGCAGGCCGACGGGACGTTCACCGAGCGGGCCGAAGCCGTGGGTTTGCAGGACACCGGCTGGACCCTCGGGGTGGGCTCGGCGGATGTGGACAATGACGGCTGGCCCGACCTCTACTGCGCCAACGACTTCGGTCCCGACCAGATCTTCCTCAACGAGAGCGACGGAACGTTCGTGAACGTCACCGAGGTCTCCCTGGGCTATGACACCAAGAAGGGCATGAACGTCGACTTCGGCGACTTCAACAACGACGGATGGACGGACATCTACGTGAGCAACATCACCACGTCACGCTACCTTTATGAGGGCAACATGCTGTGGCGCAACAACGGGCCGGACGCCGATGGGCGCGTGCGGTTCCTCGACATCGCTCTGGAGGCCGGGCCGTTCGATGGCGGCTGGGGCTGGGGCGCCAAGTTCCTGGACTATGACAACGACGGTGACCTCGATATCTTCGCTGTCAACGGCTTCATCAGCGCCGGCAAGGGCTCGTACTGGTACGACCTGGCCTCCTGGACGGTGGAGGGCGTGGACGTCACCGACTCGCGCAACTGGCCGGACATCGGCGGGCGATCGTTCTCGGGCTACGAGCGCTTCCGCTTGTGGCGCAACGATGGCTTCGAGTTCTTCACCGAGGTCGCCGCCGACGTCGGCCTGGACAGCGACCGTGACGGACGCGGGGTAGTGTACCTGGACTACGATAACGACGGCGACCTGGACGTGTTCGTGGCCAACCAGGACCATGCGCCGCAACTGTTCCGCAACTCCGGTGCGCCCGGCGCTCACTGGCTGCTGGTGCAGCTCCGGACCGATCCTGCCGCCGGCATCAACAGGGATGCCGTGGGCGCACGGGTCACGGTGGTCACGGACCAGGGCAGCCAGTTCCGCGAACGGGACGGCGGCAACGGTTACGCCGGTCAGAGCGATCCGAGGTTGCACTTCGGGCTGGGGGACGCGGCGCGGATCCGCCTCGTGGAGGTGCGCTGGCCGGATGGGGGCCTGCAATACCTGGAGGACGTGGCCGTGGATGGGATCCTGACCGTGCGCCAGGATCCGGCATCCTACGTGGGCGCGCCGCGCACCGCCGTTGCGCGCCCGGTCCGCCGCGAGCCCAGCAAGGTGGCGCCGGCCAGGGTCGTGCCGCAGATGCCGGCGGAGGAACTGGACCGGATGCTGGGCGAGATGGAATCCGGACTGCGCGCGCATCCGGGCAGCCACGCGCTGGCGCACGCCTATCGCCGGCGCTGCGTGGATCACAAGCGTTACGACCGTTCCATCGCCTTCTTCCAGGAGTTCGTGGCCGCGGACCCCGACGACACATGGGCCAGGCTGGAGCTATCGGTGGCCTACGTGGACAAGATGCCCAGCCGTGGCGGGATCGCGGCGGTGGTGAGCAAGGGCATGCTGGCCAGGAGGTCCCTGGACCAGCTGGACCAGGTCCTGGCACAGGACGACGACTCCTGGCTGGCCCACTACGCGCGCGGCGTGAACCACCTGCACTGGCCCCGTGCCCTGCGCCATTCCGACGACGCCGTGGCCGACTTCCGCCGCTGCCTGGAGTTGCAGGACGGCCACGACGGCGACCTCAGGCCGGACTACTACGTCAGGAGCTACATCCTGCTGGGCGATGCCCTGACCAAGCTGGGCTCCTACGAGGAGGCCCGGGGCGTGTGGCGGGACGGACGCAAGCAATACCCCGACTCGGAGGAGCTGCGCGAGCGCCTCGCCGTGCGGGGTGACGCGGCGCTTCTGGAGTTCGTCGGGGAACGCCGCTCCCTGGAGAACCCCATCGACACGGACCTCTCCTTCTGGAAGCCGGCCGGGTCGTGAAAAGCGTCGAACAGTTCCCGGGCGCGAGGGCGACCACCTGATGACTTCCGTTAAGAGGCTGACCCCCGTTGCAACCGGCAGAGCCACCGGATTGCTGGACCCAGAATAGCGCCTGTCACGATTCCTGTTGGCACCACGAAGGGCGCATCCCAACTCGTCCACGCTCCCTTCGCGAGGAAGACTGTGGCCGATGCCAAGAGCCCCATGGAGGCACCCCATCCGAGGCACTTGCCGAGGGAAGAATCGCGCGTGATGGCGGTGGATATCAGCAATGCGATCGTGACACCGCTGAGCGTTCCAGCCAACGTGATGTATCCGGGGTAGGGCTCATCGGGAACGTAGTAGATGCCAACGGCCCCAAGAAAACCAAGAGCGGCTCCAATACCGGCAACCTTCAGTATTGCGGGCAATCTCTCTGCATCGTGATTCTTCGACATGGCCCCATCCTCTCAAACTTTGGGGTGGTGTGCCCCAGGGTCCCCGGGAAACCCGGCGCGGTTCACTATCCATCACGCCCAGCGCAACACCTCATTTTCGTCCGCCTGCGCGCGCTGGCGCGGTTTCGGATGGGCGAAACGCGGTTCTGACCTGCTCGAATGGGCGCGTGGGCCCGATCTGGCGCGCGTAGTAGACCTCGTCCATCGCTTCCTGCGCGACAACACGTTTCTTGCTGGCGGGATGCTAGTCGTCGCAGCGGTTGTGCCGTCTCCACATCTCCGGGTCGTGACCCGGGGGAACGGAGCGGCAGGGGTCCTGCCCGTCGTAACCCCGCAGGCGACTGTAGCTGCGGATCTGTTCCTCGCTGAGCAGGGACGGGGTCTTCAGATGCGCGGACAGGTGCACGTAGCGCAGATCCGCGCGGATGCGGGCGACGCGGTGGAGCCGGCGGCGCAATTCCTTTGCGTCCAGGCTGCCGTCGGCAAAGGCCTCCTCGAGAGCTCTCTCGCCCTCGATGATCTCGTTGCCCAACGGGACAGCCTGCTTCTTCATCTCATCGTAGATTGTCTGGATCTGCGCCACCTGCCGGGAGGTGAGCCCCAGCTCGTTGCGCATGTCCAGCAGATGCCGGGGTCCCGGGACACCGTTCAACTCCGCCACCAGTGACAGACCCCATCCGTGACCGGAACGTAGCTCCGCAATATCCTGCGCGGAGAGCGTCTTGATCTCCCGGCTCTCCATCCCCGCATAGTCGGAGTGGTGAGCGTCAGCCATCTGCGCCATGGCCGGGGATGTCAGCAGTAGCAGCGCCAGCGTCATCCACCGTGTTCGAGCCATCTCCACCTCCCATTCGTGTCGCCTCTAGCGTATCATCGCAACCTCGAGGTTTCTTTGACAGACCGGCCCCAGAGCCGCATAATCACCGGTGCAAAGCTCCTGGAGCGATCTCTTGAGACCGAAACCCTTCCCTGCTGCCGCCCTGCTGCTGTTCCTCCTGGCGGCACGGTTCACCTTCGCCGACTTCGACGCGAGGCTCCTCGAGCGCATCAACCGCGCCATGCGGGCGGCGGCCACATTCCAGGTGGCCGGCGAACTGTACCTCGACGAAGACGGCGCGAGTCATGCGAACATCGTGATGGCACGCCTGACGGGTGTGGGGCGCAACAACGGCGATGGCCGGCTGCTGGTGAACGTGGTGTCGGCTCCGGAGGACCGCTCGTTCACCATGGAGACCCGCTCGGTGGGGGGCGTCCGTTACGTCCGAGGGCCGAACAGCGAAAAGTGGTACATCCGGCCCAGCCCCGACGAGGACTCTCCCGATAGGGTGCTCAACGACGCCCTCCTGGGGCAACTGGCGCTCTCCGGGTTGGCCTCGGGCAGAGGGGGCTTCTTGAACGGCGAGCCGGTGTTGCGCATCCAGGGGACGGCTGCCGGGGACGGTTCTCCCGTGCAGGTCACCTTGTGGGTGGCTGACGCCGACCAGCGCATCCGCAAGATCCGGGTGGAGGCGTCGGTGGCTGCCTCCCGGTTCGCGCCCATGCTTCCTGCCGAGATGGAGACGGTACGGCAGGTCTACGAGGTGCGCGTGTTCGGCCTCGGCCAGCCGGTCCGGATCAGCGCGCCGCCGGTGGCGGTGCAGGAGGAGCGCATCCAGAGCCCTTTCGGGACCATGGCCGTCTACCGCGGCAAGCGCGCACCCTTCCGGTTCGAGTACCCGGCCGACTGGCGGGAGGGGCCTCCCAACCCCGACGTCACCGCCACGTTCCTCGATCCCGAGGACGGCCAGCTGGTGATCTCCGAGGAGCGTCTGGATAGGTCCGGATACGAGGCGGACTCGCTGGAGACGTATGTCGATCTGGTGCTATCGGTGGCGCGCTCCAACGTGGCGGACTTCGAACTGCTCTCCAACCGCAGGTTCAAGCACGGTAAGCTGCGCGCGCGTGTGCTCACCTTCCTCGTGGAATCCGGGGCGCTCACCGTGCGGCGATTCATCTACTTCCACGAGGGTATCGGGATCAACATCACCTACGTGGTGCAATCCGACCGCTTCGAGCGCATGGAGCCGCTGGTGGACTACTCACAGCACACCCTCGAGTTGATCTCCACGAACTCAGAGTAGCCGCAGCTCCTCCAGCAGGCGATCCACGTCGTTCTCATCGTTATAGAGGTGAACCGCAGCGCGCAACCCGCCGATCCCGCCGCCATAGCGCAGCGACAACTGCACGCCGGCGTCCTTGAGGGCACGCCAGGCAACCTGCTCGTCCTCGATCCCGGCGCCCCAGTGGAACGAGACGATGCCGCCGCGTTGCCCGGGCTCGGCCGGCGTGACGACCTCGGCTCCCAGCTCGGCAAGGCCTTCCAGCAGCCGGTCGGAGAGCTCCAGGATATGCGCCTCCACCGCCTCGGGACCCAGCTCCAGCAGCAGCTCCACCGAGGCGTGCAGCGCCACGGCCCCGGGGAAGTTGGGCGTGCCACCGCTTTCCCATGGGCGGGCGTTGTGGGGAAACTCCAGCACGTCCTCGGCCGACGCCGCCGGGTCGGCAAAGTAGGCGCCCCAGCCTCCCTCCGGCGGCCGGGCCCCCAGGAATCCCGGCAGCGGCGGCTCCAGTTCCGCGGCCGCTCGGGGTCCCACGTGCAGGAAACCTGCGCCGAACGGGCTGTTGAGCCACTTGTGCCCGGAGCAGGCCAGGAAGTCCACCGGCGTGCGCGACAGGTCGAGGCGCACCGAACCCACATGCTGCGCCCCGTCCACCACCAGCCAGGCGCCGTGATCCCGGGCCAGTTGCGACACGCCATGCAGATCCAGGCGCTGTCCGCTGGTCCATTGCACCGACGAGAGGCACACGACACGGGTCTTGTGGTCCATCCACCCTGCCACGGAGTCGAGATCGATGCGGCCTCTCCGGGGCTCCACGAAGCGCAGCTCGATGCCGTCGCGCTCCCGGCGGCGCGCCCAGGGCAGCGCGGTCTGCAGGTAGTCACTGCGTGCCAGCACGACGTTGTCGCCGGCCTGGAGCGGAATGGCCGCGGCCGCCAGGGAGAGCCCCTGGCTGGTGTTCTCCACCAGCGCGATGGATGCGGCATCGGTGTTCAGATAGGAGGCCAGGGCAGGGCGGGCCGCCGCGCGCAGGCGAGCCAGGCGCACGTGCTGCTCGCCGGTGTCGCCCTGTGGCGGGTGCGTGGCCAGTTCCACCAGGTTGCGCAGCGCGTCGGCGCTGCGGGTCGACACCAACCCGAGGCTGGCGGCGTCCAGGTAGGTGCGCTCCGCCGCGGCGGGAAACAGGAGGCGTACCGCGCGGGTGTCGAGCATGGATTCTCCGTGAGTTGCCGGCGGGCGACTCGGTGGGAGGGAGCCGCCCGGCGAGCTACATCATGTTGAGTTGCAGCTTGGCCGCCTCGGACATCATGGTGGGCGCCCAGGGCGGATCCCAGACCACATCCACCTTGGCGGTGTGGATCTCCGGCAGGGTTTTGACCTTGCGCTCCACCTCCGGCGGCAGGGACTCGGCCACAGGGCACATGGGTGACGTGAGGGTCATCTTGATGTGCACCGTGTCCTCGCTCTTCACGCCGATGTCGTAGATCAGGCCCAGCTCGTAGATGTCCACGGGGATCTCCGGGTCGTAGCAGGTCTTGAGGAGCTTGACGATCTTCTCCTCCAGCTCCTTGCGCTTCTCGGGATCCAGCGTGGCAGCGGCGGCCTGTTCCTTCTCTTCCGGCTCGGTGGTCATGGCTCTCCTCTCGTGCTCGTCACTCGGTGGTGACGGCCTCGGCCTGCTGCTTGAGCGCGGCGCGCAGCGTGTGCCACGGCAGCGTCGCACATTTGACCCGCAGCGGGAACTCGCTCACCCCGGCGAACACCACCAGCTTGCCCACCTCGCCGGATCCGTCCGACTTGCCCGTCACCAGATCCTGGAAGTGCTGGAAAACGATCTCCGCCTCCTCCACCGTCTTTCCCTGCAGTAGCTCGGTCATCATGGAAGCCGAGGCCGTGGAGATGGCGCAGCCCGTGCCCTGGAAGGTCACATCCTGCACCACATCGTCCTTCACCTGGAGATAGACCGTGACCCTGTCACCGCACAGTGGGTTGTAGCCTTCCAGACGGCGGTTGGCCCCCTCCATCTCGCGGAAGTTGCGCGGCTGCTTGCGGTGGTCGAGGATGACCTCCTGGTAGAGCTCGCGCAGATCGTTCATCCCAGCACCTCCAGCACCTTGCGGATCCCGGCTGCCAGCGCGTCGATCTCCTCGTGGGTGGTGTACAGGGCCAGTGATGCCCGCACGGTGGCGGGCACGCCGAAGCGATCCATCACCGGCTGGGTGCAATGGTGCCCGGCGCGCACGGCAATGCCCTCCAGGTCCAGGATGGTGCCGATATCGTGCGGGTGGATACCCTCCAGGACGAACGACACGATGGCGGCCTTCTCCTTGGCCGTTCCGATGAAGCGCAGGCCGGGAATCTCCGCCAGCCGCTCGTGGGTGTAGGCCAGCAACTCATGCTCCTGCGCCTGGATGGCCGCTCGGTCGAACTGCGTGAAGTAGTCCAGCGCGGCTGCCAGACCGATGGCCCCGGCGATGTTGGGTGTTCCGGCCTCGAACTTGGCCGGGAGGGGCGCATAGCTGGTCTTCTCGAAGGTCACCGTGCGGATCATGTCGCCGCCACCCTGGTAGGGCGGCATGGCCTCCAGCAGTTCCGTCTTGCCGTAGAGCACGCCGATGCCGGTGGGGCCGTACATCTTGTGCCCGGAGAAGACGTAGAAGTCACAGTCCAGGTCCTTCACGTCCACCACCAGGTGATGCACCGCCTGTGCCCCATCCACCAGCACCGGGACGTGGCGGGCATGGGCCCGGCGGATGATCTCCTGCACGGGGTTGATGGTGCCCAGGGAGTTGGACAGATGCACGATGGACACGAAGCGCGTGCGCTCGTTCAGTAGCTTGTCGTACTCGTCCATGAGCAGCTCGCCGGCATCGTTCATCGGGATGACGCGCAGCACGGCATCCACCTGCCCACACACCATCTGCCAGGGCACGATGTTCGAGTGATGCTCCATGGCCGAGAGGATGATCTCGTCGCCCGCCTCCAGGTTGGTGCGGGCATAGCTCTGTGCCACCAGGTTGATGGCCTCGGTGGTGCTGCGGGTGAAGATGATCTGGCGGCTGTCGGCGGCGCCCAGGAAGCGCTGCGCCGTCTCCCGGGCCCCCTCAAAGGCCCGAGTGGCACGCTCGCTGAGCTCGTGCAGGCCGCGATGGACGTTGGAGTTGTCCGTGCTGTAGAAGCACTGGATGGCGTCCAGCACCGCCTGCGGCTTCTGGATGGTGGCCGCGTTGTCCAGGTAGACCAGCGGCTTGCCGCCGCGCACGCTCTGGTGCAGCGCCGGGAAGTCCTTGCGGATCTCCTCGACGCAGTGTCGCGGCGTCGCCAGCCGTGGCTTCGCAGGAGTGGGTAGCGACTTCACCGCTTTGCTCATGCGGCCGCCCCCGACAGGGCCAGGCGGTCCACCAGTGCCGCCGTCAGCGCCGCGCGCACCGGCTCTGCCGGGATGGCGTCCACCAGCTCCGAGGCGAAGGCGCGCACCAGCATGTGGCGGGACTCCTCCTCACCGATGCCCCGGGTCCGCAGGTAGAACATCGCGTCGCGGTCGAGCTGCCCCACCGTGGCACCGTGGGCGCACTTCACATCGTTGGCGAAGATCTCCAGCTGCGGCTTGGTGTCCACCAGCGCATCGCGGGACAGCAGCAGGTTCTTGTTGGTCTGGCGCGAGTCGGTCTTCTGGGCGTCCTCGCGCACGATGATCCGGCCGTTGAACACGCCGTGGGCCTCATCGGTCAGGATGCCCTTGTAGAGCTCCCGGCTGCTGGCGTGGGGCTTCGTATGGTCCACCAGCGTGTGGTTGTCCACGTGCTCCTTGCCGCCGGCCAGGTAGAGGCCGTTCAGGGTGCACTCGCTCCCCTGGTCAGCGAGGATCACATTGAGATCGTTGCGCACCAGGGCCCCCCCCAGTGACACCGCATGCGAGGTGTAGCCCGCATTGCGACCCAGCTGCGTCTGCACCGTGGCCACGTGGTGGCCGAGGGCGCCCTCGCGCTGCACGCGGATGTGCTCGATGCGTGCGCCCTCGGCGCCGACGATCTCGGTCACCGCGTTGGTCCAGTAGGCGCCGGCGGCGGACGACAGGTAGGACTCGTACAGCGTCACCTGGCTACCCTTCCCCACCAGGATCAGGTTGCGCGGATGTGCCACGAACGGCCGGCCGTTGGTGGCTGAGAGGAACAGAAGATGAACGGGCAGCTCGACGTGCACGCCGTCCGGTATGGACAGAAAGGCGCCGTCCTCCAGGAAGGCGGTATTCAGGGCCGTGAACGCCTGCTCCTCGAACGCCGCGTAGCGCCCCAGATGGCCCTCGAGATCGTCCGGGTCCGAGTCCAGCATGGCGGCCAGGCTGCCGGCACGCACGCCATCCGGCAGCCCTTCGATGGACGAGGACTGCGGCGCGAAGCGGCCGTTGACGAACACCAGACGGGCGCACGGCCAGTCACCGTAGCCCAGGGCATCCACGTCGGCCTCCGGCCGCCGGCCGGTGAACGGATGGAACTCCCCACCGGAGATGGCGGCCACGCTCGTGTACTTCCAGTCCTCGTGGCGCAGCGTCGGAAAGCCCAGAGAGCCGAACCGATCCAGCGCCCGGCGGCGCAGTGGCCCCAGCCAGTCGGGGTCCACCCCCGCGCGGCCCTGCTCGAAGCTCGCGTAGTGCGACAGATGGAGGTCTTGCTGGCTCATGAATTGCTCCCCTCGGTGGCGCTCAACCCGCAGCGACCTCCGGCTCCAGCCAGGAGTAACCGCGCTCCTCCAGCTCCAGCGCCAGCTCCTTGCCGCCCGATCGCACGATACGGCCCTCCGAGAGCACGTGGACCTGATCCGGAACGATGTAGTCCAGCAGGCGCTGGTAGTGGGTCACCGCCACGATGGCGCGCTGCGGGCCGCGCAGCGAGTTCACCCCGTTGGCGACGACCTTGAGGGCGTCGATGTCCAGCCCCGAGTCGGTCTCATCCAGAATCGCCAGCTTGGGCTGCAGCACTGCCATCTGGAACACCTCGTTGCGCTTCTTCTCGCCGCCGG
This sequence comes from uncultured bacterium, assembly GCA_965371955.1. Classification (GTDB taxonomy): domain Bacteria; phylum Acidobacteriota; class Polarisedimenticolia; order CBDVAL01; family CBDVAL01; genus CBDVAL01. The sequence goes on from CBDVAL010000012.1 coordinate 17,140, forward strand.
AGAATCCCTCGTTCACGGAGCGGCTGAGCAGCGACTCATCCATCTCCAGCAGCTTCATCTTCTCCTTGGAGAGGGCCAGGAAATCCATGGCATCCAGCTCCGGAAGGCCCTCATGCTTGCGCCTTGCGTTGAGGCCGGCCTTCAGGAAGTAGAGGTTGCTCACCCCCGGGATCTCCACCGGATACTGGAAGGCCAGGAAGATGCCCTGCCGGGCGCGCTCTTCCGGCGGCAGATCCACGATGTTCTTGCCCTCGAAGATCACCTCGCCGGCAGTGACGTCGTAGGCGGGCCGGCCGGCCAGCACGTGCGCCAGGGTGCTCTTCCCCGACCCGTTGGGTCCCATGATGGCGTGCACCTCGCCGGCCTTCACCGACAGGTTGATGCCGCGGAGGATCTCCTTCCCCTGAATGCTGGCGTGAAGATTCTTGATTTCCAACACGATGTCTTCCCCCTGAAGCCGGCGGCTAACCGACACTCCCTTCCAGGCTCACTTCCAGGAGCTTCTGCGCCTCCACGGCAAATTCCATGGGCAGCTCCCGGAAGACTTCCTTGCAGAAACCGTTGACGATCATGGATACCGCGTCCTCGGTGGACAGCCCACGCTGGTGGCAGTAGAACAGCTGGTCCTCACCGATCTTGGACGTGCTGGCCTCGTGCTCCAGCTGTGCGGTGCTGTTCTTGACCTCGATGTACGGGAAGGTGTGCGCGCCGCAGCGGTCCCCCAGCAACATGGAGTCGCACTGCGAGTAGTTGCGTGCGCCGTCGGCGCCCTTGCCGATGCGCACCATCCCGCGGTAGGTCTGCTGGCCGTGGCCGGCGGAGATCCCCTTGGTGATGATGGTGCTCTTGGTGTCCTTGCCGATGTGGATCATCTTCGTGCCGGTGTCGGCCTGCTGGCGATTGTTGGTCAGCGCTACCGAGTAGAACTCCCCCACCGAGCGGTCGCCCAGCAGGATGCAACTGGGGTACTTCCAGGTGATGGAAGAGCCGGTCTCCACCTGCGTCCACGAGATCTTGGAATCCGCGCCGGCACACTTGCCGCGCTTGGTGACAAAGTTGTAGATACCGCCCTTACCGTCCTTGTCGCCGGGATACCAGTTCTGCACCGTGGAATACTTGATGGTGGCGTTCTCCAGTGCCACCAGCTCCACCACCGCTGCGTGCAGCTGGTTGGTGTCGCGCATGGGCGCCGTGCAACCCTCCAGGTAGCTGACCCGGCTACCCTCGTCGGCGATGATCAGGGTGCGTTCGAACTGCCCGGTATCCGCCTGGTTGATGCGGAAGTACGTGGACAGCTCCATGGGACAACGCACGCCCTTGGGGATGTAGCAGAACGAGCCGTCGGTGAACACCGCCGAGTTCAGCGTGGCGTAGAAGTTGTCGGTGTACGGCACCACCGAGCCCAGGTATTTCCGGATGAGCTCCGGATGCTCCTTCACCGCCTCGGAGAACGAGCAGAAGATGATGCCGAGCTCCCCCAGGGTCTTCTTGAACGTGGTGGCCACCGACACGCTGTCGAAGACCGCGTCGACGGCGACTCCGGCGAGCATCTTCTGCTCCTCCAGCGGGATGCCCAGCTTGTTGTAGGTCTCCACCAGCTTGGGGTCCACCTCGTCCAGGCTCTGGGGGCGGTCCTCCAGGCTCTTGGGCGCCGAGTAGTAGATCATGTCCTGGTAGTCGATGGGCGGGTAGTGGACGTTGGCCCAGTGCGGCTCGCGATCCTGGATGGTAAGGAAGTGGCGATATGCCTTGAGGCGCCATTCCAGCATGAACTCCGGCTCTTCCTTCTTGGCGGAGATGATCCGGATGATCTCCTCGCTGAGCCCACGGGGGATGGTGTCCGCCTCGATCTCCGTGACGAAGCCGTACTCGTACTCCTTGTCGGCGAGGTCCTGGATGGTCTTCTTGCTCGTGCTCATGGTCTCTCTCCCGGCTGCCGCGGTCAGCTTCCCTACGATGGTTGCAGCCCCTGCACGTTCAGCAATCCGGAGGATCCGCGGTCGTCGCACGGGGCCACCGGCCGGGTCATCTCGGCCAGCGTGATCCCATCCAGCGCCTCCTGGATGGCCTGATTGATCCGTTGCCAGTTGTCGCTCACCGGGCACTCGGATTCATGGTCGCAACCGCCCGGACCATCCACCGTGCACTCGGTCATGGCCACCGGTCCCTCGGTGGCACTGATGATCTCCGCCACCGAGATCTCCTCCGGGTGGCGGGCCAGCGTGTAGCCCCCCTTCACGCCGCGGTGCGATTCCAGCAGGCCGTGACGGGTCAGCGTCTTGAGCACCTTGTTCACCGTGGGCAGCGGCAGACGGGCGTCCCGGGCCAGATCACGGGCGGTGTGGAGAGTCGCCTCCGGACTCCTGGCAAGATACGTCAGGAGCACAATCCCGTAGTCGGTCACTCTGGTCATCCGGATCATGGGTTAACCCTTCTTTTTCAGTCATTTGCCGCTATACCGGCAATAAAGAGGACTGGGCTGGTCCTGTATAGGGGAGAATACTGCTCCGCGGGCGATTTGTCAACCGAAACAGCCCCGGCGCTAGCAACGTAAGCATCTGATATAAAGACACTTACTGGATATCAAAATAGGGGACTCCTGTTGTCCCCTATTTGCTATTCCGGGTCGCCTGCAGGTAGTCCCGGAGCGCCTCCTTGGTCGAGGAGAAGGCCAGATCGTCCCACGGAATCCGGTCGTGGGCGAAGGTCGAGACCTCGTCGGTCTCGTGCAGGGCCTGCAATTGCCCCCCGGTGATCCGGCCGGCGAACACCACCACCACCACCGGCCGTCCGGAGTAGGAGTAGACCCCGATCAAGCGCTCCATGCTGGCCTGCAGGCCCACCTCCTCGCGCACCTCGCGCGCCGCCGCATCCTCGATGCGCTCGCCGCGATCCACGTAGCCCGACGGGAACCCCCAGCTCCCCACGCGCGGCGGGATGCTGCGCCGCCCGAGAACAATGCCCCCATCCATCTCGAGGATGGCGCCGGCGGCCACCTTGGGGTCCAGATAGAACACGAACGCGCATTGCGTGCAGGTGAGGCGCTGGGGATCGTGCGCCACCAGCAGGCGCAACTCGAGCTCGCCACCGCAGCGCGGGCAGAAGCGATAAGGGATGGCACCGTGATCGTGGTGGAACAGATCCGCCGGCGCATCCGGCACATCCGGCGCCGGGTCGCTGCCCAGGCCCAGCTCCCGGGAGCGTTTGTGTAGCAACGTGCGCGCCGTGAGCAACCCCGCCAGCGTTCCGTCCTCGTAGTTGAACGCCTCGCTCTGACGCAATGCCGGGTAATCGTCCGGGTTCTTCAGATCGTCCAGAGTCAGATACGGCACCAGACGATGCGCCACCTCCAGAACCTTGCGACGCTGGCCCTCGACGCGCTTCGCCAGCGCTCGATCCAGCTCCTGGTGGAGGTCGGAGGGGTCCACGTTCAGCGTCCCCCGCCCCAGGAGCCGCCGCGCTCCATCTCGATGACCTCCACGTCCAGCCCGGCAACCCGCTCGCGCAGCTCCGCGGGCGTTCCGTTGAGGATGGGGAAGGTGCCGAAGTGGATGGGGACCACCCTGCGCGTGCGCAGCAGCTTCAACGCGTGGGCGGCCTCCACCGGAGACATGGTGTAGTGGCCGCCGATGGGCAGGAATGCCAGGTCCGGCTGGTAGAGCTCGCCGATAAGGGCCATGTCACCGAACACGTTGGTGTCGCCGGCGTGATACACCCGGAAGCCGTCCGGCAGCGTGAGGACGAAACCCGAGGCCTCGCCACCGTACAGGATGCGATCGCCGTCCTGCAGTCCGCACGAATGGTCCGCGCTGACCATGGTGGCGCGGCAACCGGCCACCTCCACGGTGCCGCCCTTGTTCATCCCCACGACGTTCTCCACCCCCTGCGATTCCAGCCAGGCAGAGGTCTCATGGTTGCAGATCACCTGCGGCTGGTGCTGCCGGGCCAGTTCCACCGTATCGCCCAGATGATCGAAGTGCGCATGGGTGAGCAGGATGGCGTCCATCTTGCGGCCCTTCCTCTCGGATTCCGGGCAGGCGGGATTGCCCTGGAGCCAGGGGTCGATGTAGATCACCTTGCCTTCCGAGGTCTCGATGCGGACCGTGGCATGACCCAGCCAGGTGAGCCGCGAGGTGGTGGCGTCGAGCATGCGCTCCCTCCCATCCGGTCTCCGGACCGTCGCTTTGCGTTGACAGCGCTCCTATTATATGGAACACTAAGTCCTCTGTAAAGTTGAGGTTAGAAGTGGTTTCCTAATGACAATCCCACTGGATCAGGCCTACCGCTACTGCGAGGCCATGGTTCGCTCGCATTACGAGAACTTTCCCGTGGCCTCCTGGTTCCTGCCCCGGGACCGGCGGCACCACCTGTTTGCCCTCTACGCGTTTGCCCGTAGCGCCGACGATTTCGCCGACGAGGCCCGCCACGAGGGACGCCGCCTGGAGCTCCTGGACGAGTGGGAGCACCACCTGGACGCCGGCCTGGAGGGGGGCGCAAATCATCCGGTGTTCGTGGCGCTGTCTGAGACCGTGCGCGTATGCGCGCTGCCGGTGCAGCCGCTGCGCCATCTACTCGAGGCGTACCGCATGGACGTGGAACGTTCCCGCCATGCCGACTGGGACGCGCTGCTGCACTACTGCTCGCGCTCGGCCAACCCGGTGGGACGGTTGGTCCTGGGTGTGTTCGGCCATCACGACCCTGCGCTGCTGCCGCTGTCCGATGCCGTCTGCACCGGACTGCAACTGGCCAACTTCTGGCAGGACGTGGCCGTGGATCTGGAGAAGGATCGCATTTACCTGCCCACCGACGCGCTGCAACGACACGGCGTCACGGAGGCGTCGCTGCGCAACGCCGAGGCCGGCGAGCCGTTCCAGGCGCTCCTGCAGGAGATGATCGCGCGCACCCGGGAGATCTTCGAGCAGGGGCGGGAACTGCCGGCATACCTGCGCGGCGGGTTGAGCTTTCATCTGCGCCTGGTATGGCTCGGGGGCAACAGCATCCTGGACCGCATCGAGGCGTGCGGCTACGACGTCTTCCGCCGCCGGCCGGCACTGAAGAAGCGCCACCGCCTGGCCCTGGCAGGGCGCGCCCTGGCCGGCTACCTTCTACCGCGTGGAGGGCGGCGCCTGCACGCCGGCGGATCGGCATGAACGCCACCACTCTGGAGCAGCCGGCACCGGAGGCGGAGGCCGCGCACAGCAACTTCTACTATTCCTTCCTGTTCCTGCCGTCGGAGCAACGCGGCGCCGTCCTCGAGGTCTACTCCTTCTGCCACGAGGTGGACGACATCGTGGACCACCCCCGCCCGGGCAGCGACCCCCGGGCCGAGCTGGATCGCTGGCGGCGCGACATCGCCGCGCTCTACGACGGTGGCCGGCCATCGGCCCGCGCGCTGCGCCTGGCGCCGCACGTGGAGCGATTCTCCCTTCCTCGGGGGGCGTTCCTGGACATCCTGGACGGTGTGGAGATGGACCTGGACCGCTCCCGCTATGCCACGTGGGAGGAACTTCACCTCTACTGCCGCCGCGTCGCCTCGGCGGTAGGACTGCTGTGCATCGAGATCTTCGGTCATCGCAACCCGCGCTCCCGGGACTACGCCGTGGAGCTGGGGGTTGCCCTGCAGCTCACCAACATCCTGCGGGATCTCGATGCCGACGCGCGCCGCGGGCGCATCTATCTGCCCACCGAGGACCTGGAGCGTTTCGGCGTCTCCGAGGAGGAGATCCTCGCAGGCCGGTCCTCGGACCGCCTGCGCGAGCTCATGGCCTTCCAGTGCCAGCGGGCCCGCAGCCACTTCTTCCGCGCCGACGCTGTATTGCCGCGCGAGGATCGCATGGCGCTGTATGCCGCCGAGATCATGAGCCGCATCTACTCGCGCCTCCTGGAGCGCATCGAGGAGCGCGGCTTCGACGTGTGGGGCGAGCGCGTCACCATCTCACGCTTCCGCAAGGCCCTGATCGCGTTCAGCATCTGGTTCAAGTACAAGCTTCTCGGCGGCGCCGGGTGAGCCCACGGCCGCTCAAGATGGCCGCAGGCAAGGGTGGACCGCATCTCCCGCGGCCGGCTCGGGTGGCGGTCATCGGCGGCGGCTTCGCCGGCATGGCTGCCTCGGTGCGCCTGGCCCGGCTCGGCGTGCAGGTGATCCTCCTGGAACAGCGCAAGCGGCTGGGGGGCCGCGCCTACTCCATGCCCGACGCCGACACGGGCGATCACCTCGACAACGGACAGCACGTGTTCACCGGTGCCTACGACGCCATGCTGCAGTTGCTACGCGCGCTGGGCACCGAGGATCTGGTGCAGTGGCAGCCGGAGCTGCGCCTGGACCTGCTTGATGCGGACGGTAGCTCCTCGGCCCTGCGCTGTCCGCCCCTACCGGCGCCGCTGCATCTGCTCATGGGACTGCTGCGCATGCCGGGGCTGAACCTCAGGGATCGCCTGGCGGCACTACGCATGGGCGGCGCGCTGCGCCGCGCCCTCCGTCCCGGCGCCGCTGCGGATCTCGACACTCTCACCGCCGGCGCCTGGCTGCGCCGCAACGGGCAGACACCGAAGCTGCAACGCATGTTGTGGGAACCCCTCACCGTCGCCATCGTCAACGAGACCTCCGAGCGCGCCTCGGCGTGGCCGCTGGCGCGCGCCCTGGCGGAGTCGTTCCTCGGCACGCGCGCGCGCAGCCGCATGGGGATGGCCAGCGTCGGACTGAGCAAGCTGTTCGAGCCATCCATGGGCCGGGTCCTCAAGGAGAACCACGGTGAGCTGCGCACCTCGGCGCGAGTGACCACGCTGGAGCTGGCAGCCCACGACGAGGGGGAGCGTGTGGCCGCGGTGATCCTGGCCGGCGGAGAGCGGCTGGAGGTGGATGGTGTCGTGCTGGCAGTGCCCCACCACGCGGTGGCGGCACTCCTGCCGGAGGCGTGGCGGGTGCGCAGCCCGTTCGCGGACCTGGATCGGCTGGGCAGCTCGCCCATCGTCTCGGTGCACCTGTGGCTGGACCGCGAGACGCTGCAGCTGCCGTTCGTCGGTCTGCTCGGCACCGCCGCTCAGTGGGTGTTCAACCGGCGGCAACTGGCCGGGGACGTGCAGGGACATCTTCTGACCGTCAACTACAGCGCGGCGCACAAGGAGGCCGAGCTCCCTGCCGACGCGCTGGTCCAGGAGAGCATGGAGGATCTGCGGCGCCTGATCCCCGCCGTGCGGCCGGCGCGGCTGCTGGGCTCCCGCGTCATCAAGGAGCGCCATGCCACGTTCTCCGCCCGCCCCGGGACAGACCGTCTGCGGCCGGGTCCCGAGACACCCATCCGCTCGCTCATCCTGGCCGGCGACTGGACCGACACCGGGCTACCCGCCACCATCGAGGGCGCCGTGCGCTCCGGCTTCCGTGCGGCGGAGAACGTGCTGCTCAGCTGCCGGGACTAGGGCACGGGCGCGCGGAAGCGAGGCGTCTGCACAGTGACCGGAAACGTCCGTCCACACAAGCCCTCAACCCCACCGACGGGTTTGAATCCTCCGCCGCCCGGACGAAAATCACCCAAGAGCACCCGCAGGTTGACATATTACTCATGATCGGACGCTGATTTGCACGTTGAAACCCTTATCTATCCGCCTGTTTCTGACACCCGGGGCCGATCCAGATCTGCTACAATCGGCTGGCAAAGTTCCATTCAGCGTGGCTGTCGGGGGGCCCATGGTCGGAAAGCGTCTGGAGCACTACGAGATCCTGGAAAAGATCGGCGCCGGCGGCATGGGCCAGGTCTACCGGGCACGCGACGAGAAGCTGGGCCGTGAGGTCGCGCTGAAGGTCCTCCCCGAGGAGTTCGCCGCCGACCAGGACCGGCTGCGACGGTTCCTCCACGAGGCCCGGGCCGTGGCGGCGATGAACCACCCCAACATCGTTACCATCTACTCGTTCGAGGAGTCGGGGGGCACCCACTTCCTGACCATGGAGCTCATCAAGGGCACCCCTTTGAAGGAACTCATTCCGGAAGACGGCTTCGCGATCGATCGGCTCTTGAAGATGGCGCTGCCGCTGGTCGACGCCCTGTCGGCGGCCCACGAGCTGGGGGTCGTGCATCGCGACCTCAAGCCCTCGAACGTGATGCTCGGCGATGCCGACCGTCTCAAGGTCCTCGATTTCGGACTGGCGACGTTCGTCGAGACCGAGGAGATGCACGAGGACAGCTCGGAGCTCAAGACGCGCACAGCGTTGACCGGCGAGCGTACGGTCGTCGGTACCTTGCCCTACATGTCGCCGGAGCAGATCGAGAGCAAACCGGTCGAGCCGCGGTCGGATCTGTTCTCGCTGGGAATTGTCCTCTACGAGATGGCGGTGGGCCGGCGCCCGTTCCACGGTGAGACCACGCCGGCGCTCATGTCGTCGATCCTCAAGGACATCCCGCCGCCGGTCTCGGCGCTCAACCCAACGCTGCCCGCCGATCTCAGCCGCGTCATCGGGCGCTGTCTCGAGAAGGACCCGGCACGGCGCTACGCCACGGCACGCGAGGTGCACACCGCCCTCGACGCCCTGCCCCGTCAGCCCGTGAACATTCCCACTGCAAGCGGCGTGATACCGGCGCCTGGGGCCAAGCCTGCGAAGGTCTCGTTCGCCCACGACGTCTACATCAGCTACGCGCAGCTCGACAACGAGGCGCAGCTTGCCGGGCAAGAGGGCTGGGTCTCGGCGTTCCACCGCTCGCTCGAGGTGCGGGTCGGACAGCTCCTGGGGAAGAAGCCGATCATCTGGCGCAACCCGAAGATCCACAGCGACGATGCCCTCGACGAGAGCCAGGCCGAGCACATTCCCAAGTCGGCTCTGCTGATAACCTTGCTCAGTCCGCGCTACACCAAGTCCGAGTGGTGCCACAAGGAGCTCCAGAAGTTCCTGGAGGCGTCCGAGGGCACCGGCGGCCCCAAGTGGGGCGGCCGCTATCGCGTCTTCAAGGTGATCAAGACGCCCACGCCGGTGGAAACACACCCGCAGGAGATCCAGCCGTTGCCGGGCTACGAGTTCTTCACGATGGATCCCGTGAGCGGCCGGCCCCGGGAGCTCGACCAGATCTTCGGCCCCGAGGCGCAACGCGAGTACTGGGCGCGTCTTGACGATCTCGCACATGACATCGTCGAGCTCCTGGAGAAGATGGAGGAGCAAGTCCCGGCGGCAGCTGGCGGTGCCGAGCCGGTGATCTCCCTCGCGTCACCGATCTCGGAGAAGGGCGCGATCTACCTGGCGCAGACGACCCACGACCTGCGCGAGGAGCACGACGCGGTGCGCCGTGATCTCCAGCGCCACGGCTACACGATCCTACCGGACCATCCGCTGCCGCTGGTCGAAAGCGAGCTGCGACCGTTCGTCGACAGCGAGCTTGGCCGCGCCAGGATGTCGATTCATCTGATCGGCCAGAACTACGGCATCATCCCGGAGGGTGCCGGCGACTCGGTCGTGGCGTTGCAAAACGAGCTCGCACTGGCGCGCGCGGCGGGCGGCGGCTTCCAGCGCGTCGTCTGGGTCCAGCCGGGAAGCCAGCCGGCCGACGACAGGCAGCGCGCGTTTCTCGAGGAGCTGCGGAACGACCCCAGAATGCAGCAGCACTGCGAACTCCTGGAGACGCCGTTCGAGGACCTCAAGACCGTCGTCCATCAGATCCTCGAGCCTCCCGTTCGCCAGTCCCAACCACGCGTCCAGGAGACACAGGGGATTGACGACGTCACGCGCATCTATCTCATCTGCGATCAGCGTGACCAGAAGGCCGTCGGGGGGCTGGCGGATCTCCTGTTCGAGCGCGGCTACGAGGTGACGCTGCCGGTCTTCGAGGGCGACGAGGCCGAGATCCGTGAGGACCACGAGGACAACCTGCGCCTGTGCGACGGCGTTCTCCTTTTTTACGGCGCCGGCAACGAGCTCTGGCTGCGCCGCAAGCTGCGGGAGGTACAGAAGAGCGCCGGTCTCGGGCGCACGAGCCCGATCCGCGCCAAGGGGATCTGGGCGGCGCCGCCGGCGACGTCGCAGAAGCAGCGGCTGCGCACCCGGGAGGCGGTGATCATGAGCGGCACGGGAGAGCTATCCGCCGAGCCGCTGCAGCCGTTCCTCGACGCCCTCGGCGGCGCGCAGGCGGGAGGGTAGGACGATGGAAGCCGTCGCCGGCAGGGCCCGGGAGCGCACCGAGCGGTTCAACCCGTTCCCGGGTCTGAGGCCGTTCGAGCCCGACGAGGACCATCTCTTCTTCGGCCGCGAGCGCGAGACCGACGAGCTGCTGCGGCGCCTGCGGGGCAACCGCTTCCTCTCGGTCCTGGGAACCTCGGGAAGCGGCAAGTCGTCGCTGGTGCGCTCGGGGCTCATTCCATCGCTCTACAGCGGTTTCATGGTCAAGGCCGGTTCCGACTGGCGCGTCGCCATCCTGCGCCCGGGCGAGGATCCGATCGGCAACCTGGCGTCGGCGCTCGATGCCCCCGAGGTTCTGGGCGGAGACGAGCAGATGGGCGGGACCGGCCGGATGCTCCTCGAGACCTCGCTGCGCCGCAGCTCGCTGGGTCTTGCCGACTGTGCTCGTCACTCGCACATGGCGCCACAGGAGAACCTCCTGGTCGTCGTCGACCAGTTCGAGGAGCTGTTCCGTTTCCGCGAGAGCCGCCGCGAGCACGGCTCCCGGGACGAGGCCATCGCCTTCGCCAAACTTCTCCTCGGCGCCGCGAATCAGGAAGAGATGCCGGTCTACATCGTTCTCACGATGCGGTCGGACTTCATCGGCGACTGCATGGAGTACCCCGGGCTTCCCGAGGCGATCAATGAAGGGCAGTACCTGATCCCTCGCATGACGCGCGAGGAGCTGCGCCACGCCATCACCGGTCCCGTGGCCGTGGGCGGTGGGGAGATCGCCCCGCGCCTCGTGACCCGGCTGCTCAACGAGGTCGGCGACGACCCCGACCAGCTTCCGGTCCTGCAGCACGCCCTCATGCGCAGCTGGGACCACTGGGACGCGGCGCGCGCCGACGGCGAACCGCTCGACCTCGGTCACTATGAGGGTATCGGCACGATGTCCGAGGCGCTGTCACGACACGCCGAGGAGGCCTACGGCGAGCTCGATGACGCCGGG
>CBDVAL010000013.1:0-27323 GCA_965371955.1 uncultured bacterium
CGCGCCCACTGCGGTTCGTGCGTTCATGAAGTGGGGCTCGGAGTGGCCGGAGCGCCATGACTTGAGGTCCCTGCGTCTGCTGGGCACGGTGGGCGAGCCCATCAATCCCGAGGCCTGGATCTGGTATCAGCAGACCATCGGCGGCGGCCGGTGCCCCATCGTGGATACCTGGTGGCAGACGGAGACGGGGCACATCCTGATCACGCCGCTACCCGGGCTCACCACCACCAAGCCGGGTTCCGTGACGCGTCCGTTTCCCGGGATTGATGCCGCCGTGCTCGACCCTTCCGGTGAGGAGGTCACCGAGGGCGGCGGGCTTCTGGCGCTGCGCAGTCCGTGGCCCGGAATGCTGCGCGGCATCTTCGGTGACGAGCAGCGCTTCCTTGACACCTACTGGAGCCGCTGGGATGGCATCTACTTTCCCGGCGACGGGGCGCGGCGGGACGAGGACGGTTACTTCTGGGTCCTGGGGCGGGTGGACGATGTCCTCAACGTCGCCGGCCATCGCCTCGGAACGATGGAGCTGGAGTCAGCCCTGGTGGAACATCCGGCAGTGGCCGAGGCCGCCGTGGTGGGTGTGCCTCACGAGGTGAAGGGGCAGGCCATCGGCGCCTTCGTCACGTTGTGCGACGGCGTGGATCCCTCCGATGCCCTGGCGGATGAGATCCGCCAGCAGGTGGTGCAGTGCATCGGCGCCATCGCCCGCCCCGATCAGTTGCTGTTCGCCGCGGATCTTCCCAAGACGCGCTCCGGCAAGATCATGCGCCGGCTGCTGCGCGACATTGCGGCGGGCAACGTCCTCGGCGACACCTCCACCCTGGCCGATCCATCGGTGGTGGAGGAGCTGCGGCAGCGCTACGAGGATGCCGGCTGAGCTTCTGGCCGGTTTCTTGTTGCAATGTGCGCGATCCATGGAATTTAGTGGTGATCGAGGCACGACGAATTGCATATTGACCTCTTTTTCCGTGATAAAGTGCTTGATCTGTCGAGCAGCATGAGGTAGAGTCCGGTGCGTCGGGAAATCCCCCGTCAACGCGAACCCAAGAGGAGGTTGCTCCGATGGCGCTGTCGGCTAGCGAAGCTCTATCCACTCTGCGCAAGGAGGAGGTCCGCTTCCTGCGCCTGATGTTCACCGATATCCAGGGCCACAACAAGAACGTCGAGGTCCCGGGTAGCCAGTTCGAGAAGGCACTGGGCGGCGAGATCATGTTCGATGGTTCGTCCATCGAGGGGTTCGTGCGCATCCAGGAGTCCGACATGCTCCTGAAGCCGGACCTGGATACCTTGTGTATCTTCCCCTGGGAGGATGAGTACGGTCGGGTGGCGCGCCTGATCTGCGATGTCTACAACCCGGACGAGACTCCGTTCGCCGGCTGTCCGCGTCTGACGCTGCGGCGCGCCATCGAACAATGCGCCCAGGGAGGCTACGCCTTGATGGCCGGGCCGGAGGCCGAATTCTTCCTGTTCCTCATGGATGACGACGGCAACGCCACCACGGAAACGCACGATCGCGGCGGCTATTTCGACCTGGCGCCCGTCGATCAGGGAGAGGAATGCCGCAGGGCCATCGTCAACAGCCTGGAGAGGATGGGCTTCGAGGTGGAGGCGGCACATCACGAGGTGGCCCCCGGCCAGCACGAGATCGACTTCAAGTACGCGGATGCTCTGACCACCGCGGACAACGTCAGCACGTTCCGTTTCGTGGTGCGCAAGGTGGCCCTGGACTACGGACTGCATGCCACGTTCATGCCCAAGCCCATCTTCGGCGAGAACGGCTCGGGGATGCATACGCATCAGTCGCTGTTCCAGGGCGAAGACAACGCCTTCTACGACCCCAAGGCGCCCTACCAGTTGAGCCAGCTGGCGATACACTACATCGGCGGGATCCTCGCGCATGCCAAGGGGTTCTGCGCGGTGACCAACCCCACGGTGAACTCGTTCAAGCGGCTGGTACCCGGATACGAGGCGCCCACCAACATCGCCTGGTCCGAACGCAACCGTTCGCCGCTGGCTCGGGTGCCGGATCGCCGCGGCATCGGTACCCGCGTGGAGGTGAGGATTCCCGACCCGTCCTGCAACCCGTACCTTGCCCTGGCGGTGATGCTGTGCTCCGGCCTGGACGGGATCAAGCGCAAGCTGGACCCCGGCGAGCCGGTGAACAAGGACATCTTCACCATGAGCGAGCGCGAGAAGCGCCGCCACAAGATCGACAGCCTGCCGGCGGATCTCAACGAGGCGGTCAAGGCGCTCAAGAAGGACAGCGTGGTGCTGGACGCCCTGGGCGAACATATCGCCTCGCACTTCATTGCCGCCAAGGAGGGAGCCTGGCACGAGTTCATCGCCCAGGTGCATCCCTGGGAACTGGAGCGCTATCTGGGGCGATTCTGAGCGCGGGCCGGGGCCGGCCGGTTCGGTCCCGGGCGCTGCTGCCGGTCCTGCCCCGGGTTGACACTCCCCGACGCCGGCGGTATATGTGATGGCTCCGCGCAACGCCTCGGTCGGCGGAAGCTACGGCACAGAGAGCGCCGGGGCACCTCGACCCCGGTGACGTCCGGTTTCCTGACCTCTTCCGGGCTTCCGGCGTAAGGCCGGGCCCAGGAGCAGTCGCGCTCCGATCCATGCCCACCACTTCCCGAAGGATCGTCTTCAACTCCGTGGTCAACGTGTCCTCCACCATTGGACGCGCTGCCATCGGGTTCTTCCTGCTGCCGTTCCTCGTCTCCATGCTGGGGGCAGAGGTCTACGGGGTCTGGGTCCTCATCGGATCGGTCCTGATCTACGCACCGACGCTGACGCTGGGCCTGGAAAGCGCCATCAATCGCCATGTGCCGGTGTTCGCGGCCCAGGAGGACGCGGGCGGCATCGACCGGGTGGTCACCACGGGAAGCGCGTTCTGTGCTGCCGCTGGGGTGGTCATCCTTGCGAGTACCTTCATCGTGCATCGGAACCTAGATGCATGGTTCTTGCTCCCCGAGCACCTGCAGGGCTCGGCCCGCACGCTCCTGCTGGTGGTGGGTATCCTGATTGCCGTGAGCATGCCGCTGCGCCCCTATAGTGCGGTGCTCAGCGGCTTGCAGCACTACGGCGTTCTTGCGCTGGGACCCTTCGTCGTCATCTGTCTGCGAGCAGTGGCGCTGGTGTGGGCTCTCCTTTCCGGCCACGGCCTGCTAGCGGTGGGTGCGATCTTCGCCGCCTCCGAGTTGCTCGTCGTTGTTACGCATGCGCTGTTCGCGCGCCGGGCCCTGGGCCGCTCCGCCCTGGTGCGGAGCGCCCTGGATTTCGGGCTGTTGCGAGAGATGCTGGCGTACGGCATCAACACGTTCCTCTACATCACCGCTACCGTGATCCTCTTGAAGGGGAGCGAGTTGGTCATCGGTGTCCTTCTCGGTCCGGCGGAGATCACACGGTTTGTCGTGATGATGGCGCCACTGCTGCTGCTCTCGACAGTCGTGCAGGCGTCGAACGCGGTGATCAAGCCGGCGGTGAGCGATCTGGATGCGCGGGCGGAGAGCTGCAATGTTCGGTTGCTCTCCATGCTGACGCAGAAGTACACGCTGCTGATGCTGCTGCCGGGCATCTTCTTCCTGGTTGTGCTGGGCGGGGACTTCCTGGTCCTGTGGATGGGACCGGAGTTCGAGGGCCTGGCCCTCATGTTGGCGTTGCTGGCCGTAGGGCACCTGATCCGTCTATCGCAATACAGCAGCTTCCTGGTTCTGGTGGGGAAGGGCGAACACAAGATCTTCGGCATTCTCGCCGTTTCGGTGTCAGCGACGGCGATGCTGTTGGCTGTGCTGGCGGTGAAGGTGCTGAACCTGGGCCTCCTGGGCATGGTGACGGCCAACGTCGTGCCCATGATCATAACCTACGGAGGAGTACTGCCAGTGTACTATTGCCGCAAGATGGGGATTCCCTTCTCCGAGGTGATCCGCTCCGTGCTGGTCCCTGCTCTGGCGGGATGCCTGCCGGCGTTCGCTCTCACCGTGTTGTGGCGACTCTACCTCCCGCTTGATTCCTGGGGGCGCCTGCTTATCATGATAGGGAGCGTGATCGGCGTCTGGCTTGTCAGTTCCTGGACTCTCGCGTTGACGCAAGAGGAGCGTGTGAGGTTCCTGCGGATGACGCGGCGAGCAACACCGCAAAACAGCCGGGCATGGCGAGAAAAGGACACCCCTTGAGCACGGTACCGTACGAGCACTCACACAAGGACCCGGGCAAGGGCGTTGCCTACGATAGCCACTATGAGACCGTGTCGTGGAGCCGGTTCTTGTGGGAGCGTGAGCGTCGGATCCTCGATGCGTTCCTGCGTGAGTACTTCAATGGCCATGAGATCCGCCTGCTGGATTTTGCCTGCGGCACCGGCCGGCTGACCTCCTTTCTGGAAGATCGCGTTTTCTCGGCCGTGGGCGTGGACGTGTCGCCGGCCATGCTCGAGGTGGCCCGGGACAAGCTGAAACGGACCGAGCTGATCGAGGCGAACCTCACCGAGAAGGATGTGCTGGAGGGACGCGAGTTCGATCTGATCACAGCGTTTCGTTTTTTCTTGAATGCCGAGCCGGAATTACGCGAGGCGACCATGGCGGTGCTCGCGTCGCATCTGGCCAAGGACGGCTACCTGGTCATCAACAACCACCGCAACCTCAGCTCGCCACTGGTTGTGGCGTGGTTGTTCTACCACCGGCTGACCCGTGGCACCTGCAACTTCATGTCCATGGCGGAGATGAAGAGGCTGGTGGAAGGGGCGGGATTGATCATCGTGAGAGTCTACCCCGTGGGGGTGTGCTCGGTGCCGCGACTTACCTTGCCCGACAGGTGGAACCACAAGCTCGATGACTTCGTGCTGCGGCGTCGCTACCTCTCCTTCTTCAGCGAGAGCCCCATCGTGATTTGCCGGCGAGTCCAGGTGTGAAGCAGACGGGAGACACGATAAGCAAGCGCGGGCCCGGGGTGCAACTGTCCCTGGAGTGCGAGAAGGGCCGGCTGGCGCGAGCCATCGGCCTGCAGACTGCCCGCTATCACGTGCCGCGAGTAGTGCGCCTGGACGCCGACGAAGGCGTACTCGAGTTCGAGCGCGTTCCCCATCTCAAGACGCTGAGGCAGTTGCTGGTGGCCGACGATCCCCGGCTGCCGCAAGTGTTCATGCAGGCCGGGGGCGCGCTGGCCGCCATCCATGACGCGTTACAGCTACCGGACGCTCTGAGAGCGGAGTTGCCGCCCGAGTGGATGGACCCGGACACCAACGCGTACCTGCACGGTGACTTCACCGCCGACAACGTCTGCATCCGGGATCCGGACGGGACCCTAGTGATCGTTGACTGGTCCACGGCACCCATTCTCGGTACCTTGGGGACCTACGGTTCGATCTACTTCGACGTGCTGTGGTTCCTGCACTTCCTGTTCCAGAGCACGCCCCCGGGAATGCCCGATGCACGCAAGAAGCTGGCGGACGCGTTCCTGCGCGGGTACGCCGCGACCACAAGCCGTGGACTGGATGCCGTGAAGTTCGACGACTTCCGGCAACGCTTCACGGCGCTGCGGGAGGAGGTGCTGCGTCTGCAGATCAGCACCCGGCCTTGGTTCAAGAAGATCCCGTTCCGGTTGCGCCAGCGATGGGTGTTTCAGGCGTGGCAGCGCTACCGTCTGCCGGAAATGTGAGTAGAGGCTGGCCGGACCTCTTCTTGCTTCAGTGGAAGTCGCGACTGTCCACCTTCGCCGGGTGCTGATCCGGCTCCGGGCGCCAGAAGGTCTCTGCGATGATGTGGGTCACGCCGTCCTGGGTCTGCAGCTTGCCGGTGACGCCCAGAAACCCGGTGGTTTTGATGAGCACCGCGTAACGCTCGAACACGCGGCTCCACACGATCAGGTTCACGAAGCCGGTCTCGTCCTCCAGGGTAACGAACACCACGCCTGATGCGGTCCCCGGGCGCTGCCGGCCGATGACCACGCCGGCATAGCGAACCCGCCGGCCATGGCGCATGCCCGCCACCTCCCGCGCATCCGGCAGGTTCAAGGTCCGGAGCTGGGCGCGCAGCGGGGCCATGGGATGTCCCCGGGGGCTGTGGCCGGTGGTACGGCAGTCCCAGTTGATGGTGTCCAGTGCGCCCAAAGCGGTGAAGGCCGGCAACGGCTCCTCGCCGACGTCGAGGTCAGGCCGGGGTGCGCGCGCCTCGCCCCGCACCTGCCACAGCGCGGAGCGCCGATTCGGCTCCAGGCTGGACAGCGCCCCGGCTTCCGCCAGCCGCATGAGGGTGCGCTGGTCCAGGCCGGTCCGTTGGACCAGGTCCTCGGGTGACGTGAAGGGCCGCTCCCGCCGGGCGCGCAGGAGGCGTTCCCGCTGAGGTTGTGCGAATCCCTTGACGTAGCGCAGCCCCATGCGCAGGGCCAGCCTCGCTTCGCCGGTGGATGCCGGCTCCAGGGTGCAGTCGTCGTCGCTGTGGCCCACGTCCACCGGCCGCACCTCCACGTGGTGGCGCTTGGCATCCTCGACGATGGTGGCGGGGGAGTAGAAGCCCATGGGCTGGGCGTTGAGCAGCGCGCAGGCGAAGACCTCGGGATGGTGCCGTTTCATCCAGGCGGTGGCGTAGGCGATGAGGGCAAAGCTGGCGGCATGGCTCTCCGGGAAGCCGTACTCGCCGAAGCCGCGGATCTGCTCGAACACCCGCTCGGCGAACTCCGGCTCGATCCCCTTGGCGATCATGCGCTCCACCAGGCGGCGGTGATGGCGCTCGATCCTTCCGGCGCGCCGCCATGCCGCCATGTCCCGGCGAAGCTGGTCGGCCTCACCGGGGGAGTAGTCGGCGGCCACCATGGCCAGGCGGATCACCTGCTCCTGGAACAGCGGCACACCCAGGGTCTTGCGCAGCACCGGCTCCAGGCTCGGGTGTGGGTAGACCACCGGATCCTCGCCCGATCGGCGCCGCAGGTACGGATGCACCATGCCGCCCACGATGGGGCCGGGGCGCACGATGCTGATCTCGATGACCAGGTCGTAGTAGGTGCGTGGCTTGAGGCGCGGCAGCATGGCCATCTGTGCCCGGCTCTCGATCTGGAACGTGCCCACGGTGTCGCCCCGGCGGATCATCTCGTAGGTGGGCGCATCATCCTGAGGCAGCGTTGCCATGGTGTAGCGGGCTCCGCGATGCTTCTCCAGCAGATCGAAGCCGCGATGCAGCAGGTGCAGCGCCCCCAGGCCCAGCAGGTCCACCTTGAACAGCCCCAGTTCCTCCAGGCAATTCTTGTCCCACTGGATCACGGTACGATGGGCCATGGTGGCGTTCTCGATGGGCACCAGATCCGAGACCGGCTCGTGGCCCAGCAGGAAGCCGCCGGGGTGGATGGACAGATGCCGCGGGAAGTCGAGGATCTCCGTGGCCACGCGCAGCAGATGGGTGTGGGGCTGCTCGTCGGGATCCAGGCCGGCGTCGGCCAGCGCCTCAGGAGGGACGCCGCCGTAGTGGGGGAGCATCTTGGACAGCCGGTCCAGTGCGGTCTCGGCCAACCCCAGCACCTTGCCCACGTCGCGGGCGGCGGAGCGTGGGCGGTAGCGGATGAAGTTGCACACCATGGCGGCGTGGCGGCGTCCGTACTTCTCGTAGACGTGCTGGATGACCTCCTCCCTGCGATCATGCTCGATGTCCAGATCGATGTCCGGTGGTTCGGCCCGCTCCCGGGACAGGAAGCGCTCGAACAGCAGTCCCATCTGCACCGGGTCCACCGCGGTGATTCCCAGGCAGTAGCACACCGCCGAGTTGGCCGCCGATCCCCGACCCTGGCACAGGATGTTCTCCCGGCGGCAGAAGCGCACGATCTCCCACATGGTGAGGAAATAGCCGCAGTAGTCGAGCTCGTCGATGAGGTCGAGCTCCTTGTGCAGTTGCCCCGCGGCAGCCGGCGGGATGCTGCCACCGTAGCGCCGGCGCGCACCCTGCTCCGTCAGCTCGCGCAGCCATCCGGAGGTGGTCTGACCGTCGGGGAGCCTCTCCGAGGGGTAGCGATAGCGCAGCGCCGCCAGGGAGAACGAGCAGCGACCGGCCACCTCCAGGGTGCGCTGCACCGCCGCCGGATCGTCGTGGAACAAGGAGGTGAACGCGTACGGCGCCTTGAGGGCATGCTCGGCATTGGGCCGGGTGAGGCGGCCGGCGCCGTGGAGGGTCACGCCATGGCGGATGCAGGTGAGCACGTCCTGCGCGTCCCGCCGGGACGGCCGGTGGTAGAGCACCTCCATCCCCGCCACCACCGGCAGGCCGTAGCGCCGTGCGCGCCGGCGCAGCCGCACCTCCTGCCGGGGCTCCTCGGCCCTGCGGTGCCGGGAGGCCAGCGCATAGAGACGATCCCCGAAGGCATCGCGCAGGTCCCCTGCCACGAACGTGGGATCCGCCGGATTCACCAGCAGACTTCGATCCCCGCCCCACAGTGCAACGAGACCCGGGGCGTGAGCACACACCTCGCTCCAGGCCACACGGCTCTCTCCCTTCTTGCAGCGGCTCCTTCCAGAGGTGATCAGCCGGCAGAGATTGGCATAGCCGCCACGGTCCATGGCCAGCAGCAGCAGCGTGGAGCCATCCTCCACACCGACCTCGGAGCCCAGGATCAGCGAAACCCCCAGCTCCCGCGCCTTCCCATGCGCCTCCACCACACCGTAGACACCGTCCCGATCGGTGAGCGCCATCCCCTCCAGCCCCAGGGCGGCACACGTCTCCACCAGCTCCTCCGGATGGCTGGCCCCCTCCAGAAACGAAAAATTGCTCTTGCACCAGAGTGGAAAGTAGGTCACTCCACACGCCCCTGCAGGTACCAGCGGCGGCGACCCCGGTCATAGTAGATCCAGAGTAGCTCCCCTTTTTGCGTCTCAGCGAAGTGATACTCGCGGTGCAGGGGGCGGTTCCACCAGCCGCCGGAGACGATGTACGGTCCCCGGATGCGGATCACCGGGCCGTGCTCGAGGCCGCGCAGCATCCATCCATCCGGCTCGCGGCGCCCCCGGGGGGGCAAGGGCTGCGGAGGGTCGTAGATCCGCCGCACCAGCGTCTTGCCGTTGACGCCCCGGGGTGTGGGCTCGGAGAGCCTGGTCAACGGTTCCCAGCGGAAGCGGGCCTCCGGCAGATGGCCTTCCTGCAGGCGGACCTGGACCACCGCCCCGTCGCCCAGATCGGCGCGGATGCGTGCCAGGGCACGTTCCGCCGCGGCGCCATCGCGTCTCGGGCGGCGTGCGAACAGGCGCAGCTGCTCCTGTGGCGCCGGCCTGCTGGCTGCCTGCAGCAACACCTCCACCACGCCGTCCGGGAACCGTATGGATTCCAGGCGCAGGCGGAGGAGCTGCAGCAACTGGGCGGCGTCCAGGGTGGCCTCGGCGGGCTGCAGCACTTCGTCTCTGGGCTCTCCCTGCTCGAAGTGCAGTTGCAGGTGGAGGCGGGTGAGGGCATGCGCGCGCTGCGCCAGCATCTCCAGAAGCGCGCTGAGGAGCTGCTCGATTCCCATCAGGAGACGTTCCCTGTCGGTCTCGGCATGATCCAGGATCAGGCGCTTCCTGGCGGGGGCGACGGGGCGGCACGGTTGTAGGGGAAGAGAGAGCTCCCCCGAGGCGAGCTGGTGCAGCCTGTGGGTCTCGTGACCGAAGCGCCGGGCGATCCCCTCGGGGGGTAGATCGATGAAGTGGCCCAGCGTGCGCACCCCGAGCTTGTGGAGCGTGTCGCGGATCTCGGGCTCCATGGCCAGGCGGTCCAATGGCACTTGGCGCACGGCGGCCATCTCCTCGTCCGGATGGGTCACCACGGTGCGATCCCATGCCGCCTTGGCCAGCGCATAGGAGCCGAAGCGGCGGAAGCCCACCACCATGACGCTGTGCAACTGGAGCTGTTTCAGCGCTGCACGGATCTCTCCGGCCCAGCGCGCCGGGGAGCGGTAGAGGCGCTGCAGTCCCGAGGCGTCCAGCCAGAACACGCCGGGATCCTCCTCCGACGGTTCCACGTGGGGCGTGTAACGCTGCAACCAGCGGGCGATGGAGGCGATGGAGCGCCGGATCTCCTCGCCGGGCACCTCGGCGGCGCGCAGGGAACCGGCCAGGGACAGCCCGGCGGCGTAGCGCATTCCAGGCAGGATGCGCGCGGCACGGGCGCGCTCGTTGATCCACAGGAGCTTGCCCTGGGGTCGGTCGCGGTCCACCACGGCGGCGGGATGCTCGCGCCATTCCGGATGCCGCCGCAGCAGGAGCTGCAGAGGAAAGGAGGGAAGATCAATGCAGGCCGTCCGGTCCACGGCAGATCTCCCTGTGTTCCCAGCCCGGACCATGCCGCTTGTCCTTCAGGACACGGACCTGGCATCGGTACTGGTCCTCCTTCTCCGGCCACCGGGTTGCCTCGGCGCGGATGGAGACCAGCGATCCCAGATGTTCACCTCCCGTGAGACACAGCACGGCGGTCCGGTGCTTCTGAGCCAGCCCCGACAGGCGTCCCAGAACCGCAAGGGATAGCCGGGGCCGGTCGCCCAGATCCAGGACCACCAGTCCGAAGCCGCCGGAGCGTACCAGCCAGTCCGCTGCCCGGGCACCCTGAAGGGTGGTCGCCGCGCGGATCACCACCAGCGCTTCCACATCCACGGCTGCCTCGGCGGCATCCGGAGGATAGAACGTCCTCTCCTGCCGGGTGATCCAGGCCACCGGCTCGTTGCGGCGCTGCGCGTCGAGGACCAGGCGGAAGGCCAGGGTCAGGACGGCGGAAGCCGGGCCAGCGCAGATCTCGCCCAGACGTCCGGCGAAAACGGGCAGCCCCCAGGCGGCACGCGAGGGCGACGGGGCTTGCGAGGAGAGGATCGCCGGGATGGTTCCGGGGTGCGCACTCATGATCCCTCCAGGCTGCGGCGCACCTCGATGACCACCCCGAGAATGGTGAGCTGCCGGGGATCAGGAACCATCACCTCGAAGTCCGGGTTCTCCGGGTGCAGTTCCACGCGGCGCCCCCGGCGCCGGAGCCGCTTCACGGTGGCCTCGTCCTCCACCAGCGCCACCACGATGCTGCCCGAGGACGCCGTGGGCTGTCGACGGACGAACACCACGTCGCCCGGGAGGATGCCGGCACCGGTCATGCTCTCGCCGCGGACGCGCAGGCTGAACAGCTCGTCCGGTGTGTGCCGGGACTGCAGGGGGAGGTAGTCTTCACGATCCTCCAGCGCCGTGGCCCAGGAGCCGGCCTGCACCCGGCCCAGGAGCGGGACCATCACGGTGGGAGCACTGCCTGTGGAGGGGAGACGGTAGCCCCGGGCCACGCCGGGTTCCTTGGCCAGGCGACCCTCCTGCACCAGCGCTTCCAGATGCTCCCGGGCGCTCTGCACTGCCCGGAAGCTCAGGGCATGCTGCACGTCCCGCACCGTGGGCGGACGGCCGGAGAGCAGTTGTTGCTGGACCCAGCGAAAAACCCGCTCGCGGCTCCGTCCTGTGGCGGTGCGGCCCATGATTTCCCTTCAGAATCGTTGCCGGGAATATACCAGACATATGTCTGTTTTTCAAGAGGAAACCATTTACATACAAGCACTTGTGTGCTTGTCCAGGGTGGTGCCCAGATGTCGTGGTGAGGGGGTCTCTTACTGGTAGGCCGGCAACCCGGTGATCCGTTCGCCCAGGATCAACGTGTGAATGTCGTGGGTTCCCTCGTAGGTGTAGACGGACTCGATGTTCACCAGGTGACGGAATACCTGGTACTCGTCCATGATGCCGTTGGCCCCCAGGATCTCCCGTCCCAGCCGTGCGGTCTCCCGGGCCACCCAGCAGTTGTTACGCTTGGCCATGGACACGTGATGGGCACGGGCCCGGCCCTTTTCCTTCATCCGTCCCAGACGCAGGTTCATCAGCTGGCCCTTGGTGATCTCGTTGAGCATCCAGACCAGCTTCTGCTGCTGGATCTGGAACGAGGCGATGGGCTTGCCGAACTGCGTGCGCTCCCTGGCATAGCGTAGCGCCTCGTCGTACACCGCCATGGCCGAGCCGATGACGCCCCAGGCGATGCCGTAGCGCGCCTGGTTCAGGCAGCTCAGGGCGGACTTGAGGCCCTCGGTGCCGGGCAGCAGGTGGTCCCGGGGGATGGCGCAGTCCTGGAAGACGAGCTCCGAGGTGACCGAGGCGCGCAGCGAGAACTTGCCCTCCACCTTGCTGGTGGTGAAGCCCGGCGTGCCCTGCTCCACCAGGAACCCGCGGATGCCCTCCGGCGTCCTCGCCCACACGATGGCGATGTCCGCGATGCAGCCGTTGGTGATCCACGCCTTGGTGCCGTTGAGCACCCAGCGATCGCCTTGCAGTTCAGCCCGGGTCTCCATCCCGCCCGGGTCCGAGCCGTGATCCGGCTCGGTGAGGCCGAAGCACCCGATGGCCTCTCCCCGCGACATGGGCGGCAGCCAGCGCTTGCGCTGGTCGTCGGAGCCGAATCTGCGGATGGGATACATGCACAGCGATCCCTGCACCGAGACGAATGAGCGCACCGCCGAGTCGCCGCGCTCCAGCTCCTGCATGATCAGCCCGTAGGCCACCGGCCCCAGCCCCGGGCATTCGTAACCCTCCAGGTTGGCACCCAGCAGGCCCATCTCGGCCATGGTGGGGACCAGCTCGGACGGGAACGTCGCGGCCCGGGTGTGTTTCACGATCACCGGCAGCACCTGCGCGGAGACGAACTCGCGCACCGTGTCGCGCACCAGCCGTTCCTCGGCCGAGAGCTCGTCGTCGAGGTGGAGGAAATCCACTGCCGTGAAGTCGGTCATACTATTCTCTCCAGTAGCAAGGCCATGCCCATGCCGCCGCTGATGCACAGCGTGGCCATCCCGAGCCGGGCGGAGCGTCGCTCCATCTCGTGCATCAACGAGGTGATGATGCGCGTCCCGGTGCAGCCGATGGGATGCCCCAGCGCGATGGCGCCCCCGTTGACGTTGACGCGCGCCGGGTCCAACCTCAGCTCCTGCACGCAGGCCAGGGCCTGGGCGGCAAAGGCCTCGTTGAGCTCCACCAGATCGATATCGTCCAGGCTCATCCCGGTGCGCTCGAGCAGCGCCTGCACCGCCGGGACGGGACCGATGCCCATGATCTCCGGCGGCACTCCGGCGCTGGCGTAGCCGACCAGACGCGCCGCAGGGGAGGCGCCCAGTTGCCGGGCGTGCTGCACCGAGGTGACGATGCATGCTGCGGCACCGTCGGTGATCCCAGCGGCGTTACCCGCGTGTACCGTTCCGTCGCTGCGGAACACCGGCGGTAGCTTCGCCAGTGACTCCGGAGTGACGCCGTCGCGGGGATGCTCGTCCTCGTGGATGGTGAGAGCGCCGTTGCGCCCCGGCACCTCCACGGCGACGATCTCGTCGCGAAACACCCCGGCCCGGCGCGCCGCCTGGCAGCGCTCCTGGCTGAGCGCAGCGTAGCGGTCCTGGTCCTGCCGGGAGATGCCGTGCCGTTCGGCCAGGTTCTCGGCGGTCTCACCCATGATCAGGCCGGACAACGGACAGTGGAAGCCGTCGCGGTACATCGCGTCGGTGAGGTCCATGTGCCCCAGGCGCGCGCCCCAGCGTGCCCGGTCCAGCAGGTACGGCACCCGGCTCATGGACTCGGTTCCGCCGGCCAGCACGGAGCGGGCGTCGCCCAGCGCCACCGCCGCATGGGCGTCCAGGATGGCGCGGATTCCCGAACCGCAGGCCTGGTTCACCGTCCAGCCGGGGACCGAGTCGGGGAGTCCTGCCTGCCGGACGATCTGCCGGGCGGGATTGGGACCGCCGCCGGCCTGCCGCGCGTTGCCGAAGATCACCGCATCGACTGCCTCGACGCCGGAGCGCTCGAGGGCCGCCCGGGCGGCGGCGGCGCCCAGCTCCACCGCCGTCAACGTCGACAGCGCGCCGCCGTACTTGCCGATGGGAGTGCGCACCGGAGCGACAACGGCCGTGTCGGTGCTCATGGTCCTCTAGGAGGAGGCGTTCATGTTGAAGACCAGCTGCTTCTCCGACGTGTCGAACTCCACCATCATGCGCTGGGACGAACGGATCTCGGTGACCGCGCCGAACCCGAAGGTGGGGTGGTGGATGACCTCGCCCTCTCGGAAGACTCCATCCAGCTCGTAGGGCCGCGCCTTGCCCTTTTGCGCCTCGGTGAGTTCCACGCCCACCTTCTTCTTGGCGGTGGTCTTCTTTCCGAGGGACGAACGTCGCGATTGCGGCGGACTGGGACGATAGTTGTGCTCTCCGGTGCATACGTCGCACAGGACTCGCGCCGGCCGCTCCTCGGCGTTGAGCGAGACGACGACGTGCGGCTTCATTTCCCGGCACTTGGTGCACCAGGACTCCAAAGGATCTCCCGCCTTGGGATGCGCCACCTTCACCTCCTCCGATTCCCCAGCAACGAGCGGCCCACCCGGGCTCCCGGCGCCCTCGTACAACGGCCGGGATTGCTTGGGTTGCCCTCCATACTATCGGAGCCGGGCGCCGGTTCCAACCTGCCTCGATTGACGCCCCCGGGGGCGCTTGATATCTTGCGCTGGGTCTCCTGCATGGTGCGGAGTTCCAACCGCAGGCGCTGGTGGAGAAAGGTCCCGGACGAACTTGAGAACATCTCCTCAACTCCGCATGGCAGGCTACTGCTTCCTCGTGGGCCTGGCGCTCACGCTGATGCCCACCTGGGCCGCGGCAGACCAACCCTCCGCCGTGGGCTTCCGGCCCCTCCCGGCACTGGGCCACGGGATCACCGTGCGCCTGGGGCAGGACCACGGCGTGCCCTCCTCCCAGGAGCCGGAAAACCCGTTGTTCGCGCGCCTCGTGGTCCCCTGGGAACAGGTGGAGGGCGCGGCGGGGGGGTGGGATTTCGACGAGCTGGAGCGGGCGGTAGAGCTCTACCGCGACGCCGGCTACCGCGTGATCCTGTGCCTCACCGGCGACGTCCCGCCGCTGGCCGATGATGAGGAGCGTCTGGCGGCCTGGCTGGGGTTCGTGCGGCACCTGGCCGAGAGCTATCGTGGCCGGGTGGATCTGTTCCAGGTCTGGGACCGCCCCAACACGGAGGCGGGCTGGGGCGGGGCGCCGTCGGCCCGGGACTATTCGTTCCTGCTCAAGAGCACCGCGGTCACCCTGCGTTCGGTGATCCCCTGGGCGTGGGTGTCGCAGGGCGCGTTGGAAGGCGCCGACGCGGCGTTCCAGGAGTCCCTGTTCCAGTTCGAGGTGGCCCCCTACATCGATGCCGTGGCGCTGGCCGGGGCTCCCTCGCAGGTGAGGGAGGCTGATCTGCAGGCCTTGCAGGCCGTGGTCCGCGAGCATGATGCCGCCAGCCCGCTGTGGTTTGCTGCGGTTCCGGCCTCGAGCAGCGAGGCCCTGGGACGCGAGCTCATCGCAGCGATGCAGCGGGGCGGCGCGCTGACGCTGTTCGATCTCGACGGCGAGGACGCCTTGCAGACGCTGCTGGCATTGCGCCGTCACTGGTCGCCGGCCGTGTCGCGCATGGCGGTGACCCCGGGACAGGTGGGCAACGTGTTCCGTGGCACCGACGGCGGAGCGCTGGAGGTGTCCTCGGCGACGTTGTTCGACGGGGATGCGTTCCGCGTGCTGCTGCTCTACATGCCTGCGCAGGGGACCCCCTCCGGAACCGCCGAGGTGGTCCTGAACACCTCGGACGTGTCGCGGCCGTTGCTGGTGGACCTGCAGGCCGACCGGCAGGAGGAACCGGACCTCTACATCCCCAACCGCGAGACCGATACCACCAGCATGGACCTTCCCCTGGGTCCCGGCCCACGGCTGCTGGTCTACCAGCGCTTCGTGTCGGACGGGACGCGGCGCGCCCCCGAGGCGCTGGAGGTGGAGGACGTTGCCTCCATCACCGCCGAGGAGATCATGGCGCTGCATCAGGCGTTCCAGTCGGCCCAGGACGACAAGCTGCAATCTTACCTGGCGGACGCGCAGGTGGACCTGCACTTCAGCATCGGCACCGGCGGATCCCTGGACGTGAGGTATCTCAACGGCTTCTTCTTCCAGCGCAACGCCGGTACGGAGTGGGAGCGTCGTGAGCTGTTCGTCAACGGCACACGTTGGCGCGCAGAGAAAATGCCCGAGCTGCCGCTCATCCAGCCGGATAAGGTGCTGATCCTGCCGCTGGACCTGCATCTCGATCGCACCTACCGCTACCGGCTGGACGGCACGGACGTGGTGGACGGCTATCGGACCTGGCGCCTGACCTTCGAGCCGGTGCAGCCGGACGACAGCCTGTATCGTGGCAAGGTCTGGATCGATCAACGCACCTATGCGCGTGTGCAGATGGCGGTGCGCCAGAAGGGGAAGGCGCCTCCCTTCCTCTCCAACGACGAGGTGGATCGTTACCGGCCGGTGCTGGGACCGGACGGCAGCGAGCACTGGGTGCTGCAGTCCCTGACGAGCTCGCAGCTCTACACCGTCTCAGGCCGTAACTTCGCCGTGAACCGCGAGGTGGTATTCTCGGGGTTCCGCATCAACCCGGAGGATTTCGCCGCCCGTCAGGAGCAGGCGTATCGCTCCCATCACTCCATCCTGCGAGATACGGATCAGGGCCTGCGCTACCTGGCGCGCACGCCCGACGGCGGGCGCGAGGTGCAGCAGGAGGTGCCGCGTAACCAGGCCTTCTGGCTGGGCGGCGTGTTCTTCAACGCGGCGGTGGACAATCCCATCCCGTTCGCCGGGATCAACTACTACGACTTCGATTTCCACAAGACCGGGACGCAGGTCAACATCTTCTTCGCCGGGGCGCTGCTCACCGGCAGCCTGACCGACCCGGACCTGTTCGGATCCCGGCTGGAGGGTGGGTTCGAGGTGTTCGGAATCGCGTTTGCCTCCACCGATCGCGTGTTCCTCAACGGGAAGGAGCGCGAGCGCTTCAACGTGGATCGCAAGACCCAGTCACTGCGCTCTTTTCTGGCCCTGCCGTTCCAGAAGTTCTGGAAGGTTCAGCTCTCGTACCGGCTGGCGTTCGACAACTTCCATCGCGACGAGGAGGCCGCCGGAAGCTTCCGGACGCCGCAGGATACGCTGATCCAGCAGGCGGGGCTGGGGTTGGAGTTCAATCGCCGCGCCTGGTCGGCGCGACTGAACGGCCGCTTCGCCAAGCGCGAGCGCTGGGAGCCGTGGGGGACGCCCGACGAGCGCGCGCGCTTCGATCCGGAAAGCGAGGACTACTTCACCTGGGAGGCGCGCCTGGCCAAGGAGATCTACCTGCCGAAGTTCCAGAAGCTGCGCTTTGCAGCCTCCTATATGGACGGCGACGACCTCGATCGCTTCTCCCAGTTCCAGTTCGACTCGTTCTCCAACCGGCTGCGCGGCTTCGGGGGCTCCGGGCTGCGCTTCGATCGCGGCGGCATCGTACGCGCGCAGTACTCCTTCAACGTGATGGAGGTGGTGCGCTTCGACTTCAACCTGGATCACGCCCGGGTGCGGGACCCCTTCGCGCAGCTCGACGAGGATCGCGTGCCGGTGGCTCGCTACCTGGAGCATACGGGGGCGGGTATCTCTGGCAACTTCATCGGGCCCTGGGGAACCATCCTGACCTTCGACCTCGGCGTTGCGGTGGCCTCCGACGTGGAGGACGTGGAGGGCGAGTTCGAGCTGCAGTTCGTGGTGCTCAAGCTGCTGTCGAAGCCGCTGCGCCATCTGTTCCGTCGGAAGTAGGAGAGCGACAGCCCTTGCCGGCCTGCAGGAACACCCCGCTCGTCGTCAGATCCTCCTCGGACATGTCGCGAAAGGGTCTTGCCAGCATCGAGCGGCTGACGGCACTTTCTCGCTGGTGTTTCATGGTGAACGTGACGTTGAACCCGTTGCGCCGCAGCCAGCCAAGGTGTACGGACAGCGGCTGGCGGTTCAGCAAGTAGGGCCTCTTTCCTCGGATGAGTTTCCATACCATGTCGGAGTAGGTCCAGTGCGCGTTCCAGCGCGCATCCAGGTGGTGGGCGCGAAAGTCGATCTCGTGTGACAGGATGCCGTCCGGCTTCAACCACCGGTACATGGCTTGGTAGGTACCGTCTAGATCGTCGATGTGCTCCAGAACGGCCTGGGAGAAGATGAGATCCACGCTGGACTCCTGGACGACCCGGCCGTCGTTCCAGGGAACGTAGTAGGCGATGGTTACCGGGCCTCCCTGCTGTTTGCCGGGTTTCTGCAAGGCCTCCCCGATGGCGGTGATACGTTCCGGATCGAGCGCCCTTTCGAGACGTTCGTCGGTGAGGATGTCATGCGGAAAGGAGTAGCTGTCCAACGCCGGTCGGACGCCGGGAAATTCCTTTTCCGAGGGGATGGGTTCACGCGAACGAAACAGGGCCACCAGTTCCCGCAAGACTTTCAGGTTGCGCTCGTTGCAGGTGTAGGGCACGATGTCCAGCGCATAGTACGCACGTGCGCCGCTCAACAGAGCGGCTAGCCCCAGACCCAGGGAATCACCGGGGCCCAGTTCCGCAACGGCCTGGAAGTCCGTGGACATCCCGTTCCGGTGGGCCATGCACAGGTGTCGCATCCACACCGAGTAGCAGTAGCGGGCACAGACGGTACCTCCCGTGGCGCCTCTGCCTGGGTGGTAGAGGCCGGGGATGTATGTGGCGATGCCCTTCAGCACCGCGATGAGCATGGCCATGGTCACGTTCAGATCCGGGCCCGCCGTATCCAGAGGATTCCCGGCAACGCCTCCACCTCGCCGGCCACGGCGTCCGAGACCCGGCTGTCGGTGTTCAGCGCCCCCAGCGCCTCGCCGCCGCTGCGGTCCCGACCCAACGACATGTGGGCGATGTTGATGCCCGCTTCGCCCAGTAGAGTCCCTACCTTGCCGATCATGCCGGGACGGTCGTCGTTGGCGAACAGGAAGATCTCGCCCTCCGGGATGATTTCCAGATGGTAGTCGTCCAGCCGGACGATGCGCGGGAGGTTGCGGCCAAACAATGTGCCGGACGCGGAGCGCTCGCCGTCGGCGGTGCGGAAGGTGGCGGTGATGAGGTTGCTGAAGTCGGCATGTTCGCCGCTACGCACCTCGGTGACCGAGATGCCCACGCGCTCGGCGATCACCCAGGCGTTCACCTGGTTGACCGGCTCGCTCAGCGCGCCCTCCAGGTAGCCCTTCAGAAGGGCGGCGGTGATGGGGCGCATGGGCAGATCGCGCACCACACCGAGGAACTCCACCTGGATCTCGCGCAGCGGCGCCTCCAGCAACTGGGCGTGCAGCCGACCCAACCGCTCGCACAGCGAGCGGTACGGCTCCAGTCGGGGACGCAATTGCGGGTCCACCGAGTCCACGTTCAGCGCGTGATCCGCGCTGCCGGTCCGGAACAACTGCACAATCTGCTCGGCGATGCGCACGGCCACTTTCTCCTGAGCCTCCTGGGTCGATGCTCCCAGGTGCGGCGTGCAGATCACCTGCGGCAGCGACGGCAGCGGACTGTTCGCCGGCGGCTCTGATTCGAACACATCAAAGGCCGCACCGGCCACATGCCCGTCCTGGATGGCGCGGGCCACTGCCTTCTCGTCGTAGAGTCCGCCGCGGGCGCAGTTGATCAGGCGCACCCCGGGCCGGGTCAACGACAGCTCGCGCCGGCCGATGAGATGCTGCGTGGAGGAGGTAAGAGGCGTGTGCACGGTGAGAAAGTCGACACGTGCCAGCAGGCTGTCCAGATCCACTAGCTCGAGGTGCTGGCGCTCGGCCTGATCTTCGGGCAGATATGGGTCGTGGCCGACGATCTCCATGCCGAACGAGTGCGCCCGAGTCGCCACCTCGCGGCCGATCTTGCCCAGCCCCACCACTCCCAGCACCTTGCCGTAGAGTTCGGTGCCCACGAAACGCGCGCGTTCCCAGTGTCCCTCCCTCACCGACCGGCTGGCCTCGGGAAGCTGGCGTGCCAGGGCCAGGATCAAGCAGAGCGTATGCTCAGCGGCCGAGATGGTGTTGCCGCCCGGCGTGTTCATCACCACCACACCACGTTCGGTGGCCGTCTTCACGTCGATGTTGTCCACGCCCTCACCCGCGCGACCCACCACTCTCAGTTCGGGCGCCGCCGACAGCAGCTCGGCGTCCACCCGAGTGGCGCTGCGCACCACCAGTCCTTCGGCCTGCTGCACCGCTTGCAGCAGTTCGCCCCGGGAAAGTCCGGGGCGGAAGTCCACCTGGAAGCCGGACTCCTGGTTCAGACGCTCCTGGCACCGTGGTGAGAGTGCATCGGCGATGAGAATGCGCGGCATCAACCTCTCCCGGGGGTGAGTCGGGTGCAGCAACACAGGCCCATCAGTATGCGCCTTCTCCGGCACCAAAGCCACTACGGGGCGGTGTGCGAGTAGAATGGGTGCATCATGCGACGGATCGGGATCGACACCGGCGGGACCTTCACGGATTTGCTCCTTCTGGAGGACGGCGTGTTGCAGGCCTTCAAGGTGCCCTCCACTCCGGCCGATCCGTCGGCGGCCGTGATGGAAGGGCTGGCCCGTCTGGGACAGGCAGGGGAGATCATCCACGGCTCCACCGTGGGGACCAACGCGCTGCTGGAACGCCGCGGTGCCCGCACGGCACTGGTCACCACCAAGGGCTTCGCCGACGTGCTGGCCATCGGACGCCAGGCGCGACCCCATCTCTACCAGCTCGAGCCGCGCCGGGAGGCGCCCGTGATCCCGGCGGAGTTGTGCTTCGAGGTGGAGGAACGCCTGGCGGCGGACGGAACCGTGCTGGTTGCCCTGGATCCGGCGCAGTGGAGCGGTCTGGTCGCCGACCTGCGCGCCGCTGGGGTGGAGTCGGTGGCGGTTGGGTTGTTGCACTCGTACCGCGATCCGCGCCACGAGATCGCCGTGGCTGAGGCGCTGCAGGAGCTGGGGGTTCCGGTGAGCCTGTCGCACCAGGTGCTGGGAGAATACCGCGAGTTCGAGCGCTTCTCGGCCGTGGCGGTGAACGCGTACATCCGGCCGCGCATGGAGGCGTACCTCACCCGGCTGCAGGCTGCCCTACCTGCGCGGTTGCGGGTGATGCGCTCCAATGGCGGTTGCCTGTCCGCCGCCGCCGCCGGGGAGCAGCCCGTACAGACCCTCCTCTCAGGGCCCGCGGGCGGTGTGATGGCTGCCGACTTCCTCGGGCGGCTGGTGGGGGAGGAGCGCATCATCACCTTCGACATGGGGGGCACGTCCACGGACGTCTCCTTGCTGGACGGTGGCCCCGGACTGTCACCTGACCTGGCCGTCGGGGAGATTCCGTTGCGCATCCCGGCGCTGGACATTCATACCGTGGGTGCCGGAGGCGGCTCGGTGGCCTGGCGTGACGCCGGAGGCGCGCTGCGAGTCGGGCCCCGGAGCGCCGGTGCCGAGCCCGGGCCCGCCTGCTACGGCAAGGGCGAGGAGGTGACCGTCACCGATGCCAACCTTCTCATGGGGCGCCTCCTCCCGGATCACTTCCTGGGCGGTCAGATGCCGCTGGATAAGGAGCGCGCACGCGGTTGCCTGGAACGTCTTGCAGGGGAGCTTTCCCTGGAGCCCGGGTTGGCCGCTGCCGGCGTGCTACAGGTGGCTCAGGCCACCATGGAGGAGGCCATCCGCGTGATCTCGCTGGCGCGGGGGCACGATCCCTCGCGCTTCGTCCTCTACTCCTATGGCGGGGCCGGAGGCCTGCATGTGGCGGCGCTGGCGCGCAATCTGGGCATTCCCAAGGTCCGCATCCCGCGGCATCCCGGACTGTTCTCCGCGCTGGGGATGCTGGCGAGCGATGTCATCGTCGATCTCTCCGAGACGGTGCTGATGGGGGCGGGACCGGAGCAGCGTGCGCGACTGGAGGCCACCTACGCCGAGCTTGAGCGGCGCGCTCTCGAGTTGCTGCATGAGGAGGGCTTCAGCGCCGACGGTGTGGAACTGTTGCGCTCGGCCGACCTGCGCTACCACGGTCAGTCCT
Organism: uncultured bacterium; assembly: GCA_965371955.1. Lineage (GTDB taxonomy): Bacteria > Acidobacteriota > Polarisedimenticolia > CBDVAL01 > CBDVAL01 > CBDVAL01. The sequence continues at coordinate 21,863 of CBDVAL010000013.1, forward strand.
ACGAGCTCAACGTGCCCTACGGTGACGACATGGCGGCAGCGTTTCATCAGGCGCACGAGCGCCGCTATGGTCACGCGCGGCACGATCGACCGCTGCAGGTGGTCCACCTGCGGGTGCGCGCCGTCGGCCGGGTGGAGCCTCTGCGCCTGGCGGAGAGCGAGCCGGACGGGAGCGCAGTCGAGGACGCTGCCTGTGGCCAACGGCCGGTCCTCCTGGAGGATGGCCGGGAGGTGGAGGCGATGGTGTTGCAGCGCGAGCGCCTGCAGCCCGGCGCGGCGTTCCGCGGCCCGGCCTTGGTGGTGGAATACTCGTCCACCGTCTGGCTCCCGCCGGATACGCAGGGATCGGTGGACCGCTGGGGCTCGCTGGTGCTGGAGGTGGGCGGGTGAGCTGCTACGATCCGGTGCAACTCGAACTGTTCCGCAGCCTGCTGTGCGGCGTGGCGGAGGAGATGGGAGCGTCGCTGCAGCGCTCCGCCTTCTCGGCGAACATCAAGGAGAGGAAGGACTTTTCCTGCGCGCTGTTCGATGCCGCAGGACGCATGGTGGCCCAGGGGGAGAACATCCCGGTGCATCTGGGGTCCATGCCGGCCTCGGTGACGGCTGCGCTGAAGGAGTGCGCGCCGCGCGAGGGCGACATGATTCTTCTGAACGATCCGTTCCACGGAGGCACCCACTTGCCGGACATCACCCTGGTGGCCCCGTGTTATCTTCGTGGGCGAGCGCCGGGGGATCCGCCGGCTTTCTTCGTCGCAAACCGCGCGCACCACTCGGATGTGGGGGGTATGCGGGCAGGGTCCATGCCGCTGGCCACGGAGATCTATCAGGAGGGTCTGGTGATCCCACCCGTGCGGCTGGTACGCGGCGGCAGGGTGGAGCGCGGGCTGCTGCGCATGATCCTGGCCAACGTGCGCACACCGGAGGAGCGCGAGGGGGATCTGGAGGCTCAGATCGCCGCCTGCCGGCTGGGCCAGCGACGCGTGGAAGAGCTGGCGCAACGCTACGGCGCCGGGGTATTGCAGGAGCGTGCCCGGGATCTCATCGCATACGCTGAGCGCATGATGCGCGCCTCGCTGCGCGCGCTGCCCGACGGTGTGTATTGCTTCGAGGACGCGCTTGATGACGACGGCGCTGGTGGCGGGCCGGTGGTCCTGAAGGTCAGCATCACCATCCAGGGCGACGGCGTGCAGGTCGATTTTCGCGGCAGCGCCGCCCAGGTCCGCGGATGCGTCAACGCGGTGGCTTCCATCACGCGCTCGGCGGTGTACTACGCTTTCCGCTGCCTGGCCGGGGATCGCATCCCGTCCAATCATGGATGCTACGCGCCCCTCCAGGTGGTGGTGCCGCCGGGCTCGGTCCTTGATGCGCGCGCTCCGGCGGCGGTGGCAGGAGGAAACGTGGAGACCTCGCAGCGTGTGGTGGATGTGGTGCTGGGAGCGCTGGCCGCCGCAGCCCCGGGACGGATCCCGGCGGCCAGCCAGGGCACCATGAACAACCTGGCCCTGGGCGGCATCCGGCCCGGCGACGGCAGCGCGTTTGCCTACTACGAGACGCAGGGCGGCGGCTGCGGGGCCGGACCCGGCGGCCCGGGGATCGGCGGCACCCACTCGCACATGACCAACTCGCTCAACACGCCGGTGGAGGCGCTGGAGAACCAGTTCCCGCTGCGGGTGCGCCGCTATGCGCTGCGCCGCGGCAGCGGAGGCGCCGGTCTTCACCGTGGCGGCGATGGGCTGATCCGGGAGCTGGAGTTCCTGGCGGCGACCCAGCTGTCCATCCTCTCGGATCGTCGCAGCAACGCCCCCTGGGGTCTGGCCGGCGGGGGCGATGCCCGGCCCGGCGCCAACCGGGCACGACAGGCCGGTGTGGAGCGCGCCCTGCCCGGCAAGTGTGAGCTGACGGTGGAGGCAGGTGACAGGGTGACGCTGGAGACCCCGGGGGGCGGCGGCTGGGGCGCCCCACCGGGTTCCGACGAGAAGGAATGACCCTTCCCTTGCAGCGGCTTCCAGGCTAACCTAATGCACCAGTCGCCCGTCAGGAAGTCGTTGCGCGTTTCCGGGAGTATCCCTCTGAATAGCTTGCTGGAACAGATCGGCGGCATCACCCTCCTCACCTGGGAGACCTTCCGCAAGGGCCTGCGTCCGCCTTACGAAGGAAAACTCCTGGCGGTCGAGCTCTATCATCTGGGCGTCCGCTCCCTGTCGGTGACCAACATCACCGCGCTGTTCACCGGCATGGTCATCGCGGTGCAGACCGCGTACTCCCTGGGGATCTACGGGGTCAAGAGCTTCACCGGTGACATGGTAGCCCTGTCCATCGTGCGCGAGCTCGGTCCAGTTCTCACCGGGTTGGTCATGGCCGGCAGGGTGGGCAGCGGCATCACTGCGGAGATCGGCTCCATGAAGGTGACGGAGCAGGTGGATGCGCTGCGCGCCCTGGCGGCGGATCCGGTGCGCAAGCTGGTGGTCCCGAAGGTGGCGGCCACGTTGATCATGGTTCCCGCACTCACGGTGCTGGCGGACTTCCTGGGCATCCTGGGCGGCCTGTTGGTGGCGGTCACCACCCTGGATCAGACGGCTTCCTTCTACCTGCGCCATGTCATCGGGGCCCTGGGTTTCTCCGACCTGTTCAGCGGTCTGGGCAAGAGCGTGTTCTTTGCGCTGTTCATCTCGGTGGTGGGTTGCTACAACGGTTTGCAGACGCGCGGAGGGGCCGGGGGCGTGGGGCGCTATACCACGCACACGGTGGTGACGGCCTCGATCCTGATCCTGATCTCGGACTTCTTCCTGACCAAGCTCTTTCTCCTGTTCTTCTGAGCCATGCAAGCGGAACCTCCCATCGAAGCGATCCGGCCCACTGAGGAATACATTCGCCTCGAGGCCGTGCGCAAGTCCTTTGCGGACAAGCCGGTCCTGCGCGGTGTGGACCTGTCCATCCGGCGTGGTGAGACCATGGTGATCCTGGGCGCCAGCGGCAGCGGCAAGTCGGTGTTGCTGCGCCACGTGAACGGTCTGTACAAGCCGGACAGCGGACGTGTTTGCGTGAACGGTGAGGAGATCAGCAGATGGGGCGAAGCCCGCCTGACGGAAGTGCGCAAGAATGTGGGTATGCTGTTCCAGAGCGGTGCGCTGTTCGATTCCATGACCGTGTTCGAGAATGTCGCCTTTCCGCTGCGCGAGCATACCGATCACGGTGAGGACCAGATCCGGGCGCGTGTCCTGGAGAAGTTGCGGCTGGTGGAGCTGGAGGATGTGGAGGATCTCATGCCGGTGAATCTGTCCGGTGGCATGAAGAAGCGGGTGGCGTTGGCCCGGGCCATTGTTCTCGAGCCCCGGGGAATCCTGTACGACGAGCCCACCACCGGTCTGGACCCTGTCACGGCCAACCACATCAACCGCCTGATCCGGGGTCTCCAATCACGACTGGGTGTCACATCGGTGGTGGTGACGCACGACATCGAGAGCGCCTTCCTGGTGGGCGATCGTGTGGCGTACCTGTTGCAGGGAGAGATACGGTTCGTGGGCAGTGTGGAACAGGCGAGGGCCGGCAACGAGACGACGCTGCAACGCTTTCTCGACGGCGTTCCCGACGACGCGGAATAGTCCGAGGGCCGCATCCGGCCCATGGAGGAGCCATGGCAAAGAACCGCAACCTGATGGTGGGCACGGTGGTGCTGATCGCGTTCACCATCCTGTTTCTCGCCGTCTTCGCCATCGGACAGGACCAGGCGCTGTTCAGCGCGCAGGAGAGGTTCTACCTGGTGCTTCCCAACGCCCAGGGGCTGCAGATCGGCTCTCCAGTCAAGCTGGTGGGCGTCCAGGTGGGAGCGGTCTCCGGGATCCGGTTGCCGGAGGGGGGAGAGGAGCGCAACATCCAGATTACTCTGAAGATCAAGAGAGCCCACGCCGGTCGCATCCGCGAGGACACGGAGGCGAAGCTGCGCTTCCTGAACCCGCTGGGCGGCGAGCGTTTCATCGAGCTCACCCTGGGCAGCCCGGATCGGCCCGCCTTGCCGCCGGGTTCGGAGATCTTCGCCCCGCTTTCGGAACTGGACATCCTCCTGACCCAGGGAAGCGATATCGCCAGCAACGTGGCGGAGGTGACCAACACCCTGCGCGTGGTGTTCGATCGCATCGAGCGCCAGGAGGGCATCCTGGGGCAACTACTCCTCAGTCCGGAGTTTGCCGCCGACACGCTGCAGGATCTGGGTTCCACGGCGGCAAGCCTGCGCCGGGTCACGGCACAGTTGGAGCGCGGCGATGGAGTGCTGGGAGCCCTCATCATGGACGACGAGCTGGGCGAACGCACCGCGCAGGATCTCGCCAGCATCCTCTCGCGCTTCGACCGTCTGCTCATCCAGCTGGAAGATCCCACCTCACCGCTGGGCTCATTGATTCAAGGGAATACCGCCACCGGGGAGATCCTGGACAACCTGCAACATGCCTCGCGCTCCTTCCGCGACATCGCCGAGCGCCTGAATGACGACCAGGGCTTGCTGGTGCGGCTGCTCAGTGATGCGGAGTACGCGGATCAGGTCCTCGCCGACCTGGAGGACACGGCGCGCAACATGGCGTCCATCACTGGCAAGGTGGACCGGGGTGAGGGCAGCCTGGGGGCGCTGGTGAACGACCCGTTGCTCTATCAGGGGATGAGGGATGTGGTGACCGGAGTCCAGGACAGCCGCTTCCTGCGCTGGATGGCGCAGCGCTACGCGCGCAAGGGGCGCGCCCGGCGTGTCAACGCCGACGATTGAAGCTTCTGCCGGGCGGTTGGACTTCGGCGCGAATTGTGTGGACAATTGCTCCCGATTGGAGCGGCCTGCGGGCGCCGCGACGGATTCCCTCATGAACCTGGAAGCGAAGATCCGGCAGCGCGAGGCGCACGTGGGTATCGTGGGCCTGGGGTACGTCGGCCTACCGTTGGCCGTGGAGTTCGCGCGGGCAGGCTACACCGTTACCGGGATCGAGGCGGATCCGGCACGGGCCGAGGCAGTCCAGCGCGGGGCTTCGTACATCCCGGACGTGCCGTCGGAGGTTCTGTCCGGCCTGGTGGAGCGGCGCAAATTGCGCGCGGTGACCTCCTACGAGGCCGTGTCGGAACTGGACTGTGTCCTCATTTGCGTTCCCACACCGCTGGGAAAGACCCGTGACCCCGACATCTCCTACATCGTCAATGCTGTGGACCAGATCGCTCAGCGTCTGCACACGGACATGCTGGTGGTGCTGGAGAGCACCACCTACCCGGGCACGACGGATGAGGTCATCAAGCCACGCCTGGAGCAGGGTGGACTGGTGGTGGGTCGCGACTTCCACCTTGCATTCAGTCCCGAGAGGGTGGACCCCGGCAACCGCGAGTACTTCACTCGAAACACGCCCAAGGTGGTGGGAGGCCTGACGGCAGCATGCGGGCGCATCGCCCGACTGCTCTTCACCGAAAGCCTTCTCGTCAGCGGCTTGGCGGGG
>CBDVAL010000014.1:0-27287 GCA_965371955.1 uncultured bacterium
GGTCCTCAAGCTGCTGCTGGCCCGCGGTGTGTTCCTCCCGCCCGTATCCACCGCCTTCCACCAGCTGGTGGCGGTGCCCGACGGCGCCCCGGCAGCCCTCACACCGCTGGGCTACGCCCTCAGCCTCACCCTGGTGCTCAACGTGCTCCTCGGCTGTTTCAACTTGCTGCCCTTGCCGCCGCTGGACGGCGGCGGTGTGTTGCAGGGTTTCCTGCCGGAGCGCGCGGCGGATCGCTACCGCGCGCTGGCGCACGCTCCGGGCACCCGCATGCTGGGGCTGCTGGCCATGTGGGTGCTGTTCGGCAAGATCGTGCAGCCGCTGTTCCTCGTTATCCTGTCCGTCGTCCATCCCGGAGTGACCTACTCGTGAGCGAACCCGTGACCCTCATCACCCTCGAAGAGATCCGCAGGGCGGCAGCGCAGGTCTCGCCGCAACTCCACCGGACGCCACTGTGGCACTCGCGCACGTTCAGTGAACGTGCCGGCGCGCAGGTCTACCTCAAGTGCGAGAACCTGCAGAAGACCGGCTCGTTCAAGCCGCGCGGGGCGCTCTATCGCCTCGCCAACCTGCCCCGGCGGGAACGCGCCCGCGGCGTGATGGCCGCCTCGGCGGGCAATCATGCGCAGGGCCTGGCGTTCGCCGCCCGCTCCCGTGACATCCCGGTGACGGTGGTGATGCCCGAGACCGCGCCGCAGGCCAAGCTGGACGCCACACGGGAGATGGGCGCCCGGGTGATCCAGAAGGGGACGCTGTTCGACGACGCGCTGGCCGAGGCGCTGCTGCTGCAGCGCACCAGCGGCATGACGTTCGTCCATCCGTGCACCGACCCGGACATGGTCGCCGGCGCCGGCACCCTCGGGCTGGAGATCGTCGAGGATCTTCCGCAGGTGGACGCCGTGGTGGTGCCGGTGGGCGGCGGCGCATTGCTGGCGGGGATCGCCGCAGCGGTGCGCGGCGTGCGCCCGCAGGCGCAGGTCTGGGGTGTGGAGCCGCGCAGCGCGCCGGCCATGGAGCGCTCCCTGGCCGCCGGTGAGCTGGTGACGCTGCAGTCGGCGGACTCCATCGCCGACGGCATGGCGGGCCTGGCGGTGTTCCAGTACACGCTGGACCACGCACGGGCACTGTGCGCCGGCGTACGTCTGGTGAGCGAGGAGGCCATGCTGGGCGCCATCCGTCTGCTGCTGGAGCGCGCCAAGCTGCTCACCGAGGCGGCCGGTGCCGCCCCGCTGGCGGCCATCCTTGACGGGCTGCCGGGCATGGGTCCGGACTCCCGGGTGGTGGCGGTGCTCAGCGGCGGCAACCAGGATCTGAACCTGCTGGCCGACTGGCTGCGCGACGGGGTATAGAGGCTGGGCTTCTAGAAACTCGTGACCTGCTGGGTGGCGACGGCGCTGCCGCCGGCGGTGTCGAACACCTCCACCTTGACGGTGAGCGGGAACCGCGCGTCGCTCAGCTGATCGCTGTCCACGGTGACATTCCACTCGATCGTGACACGCGACGATGGATCGGCTCCGCTCTTGCGGAAGTAGCGCCCGATGTGGCGCAGATCCTCGCGCGCCACCTCGCGCCCTGACGCATCGGTGACCAGCAGCACGCCGCGATCCATGTTCTCGGCGCGCACCTTGCCCTCGACCTCCAGGTCGCGCGCCAGCAACGAGCCACTCCAGGAGAGGGAGCGGATGCGCACGCCCACCGATGCCGACGGATTCGCGGAGGTGGCGGACTCCTGCGGCTGCGGTGCGGTCTCGGCCTCGGCCTCGCCCTCCCGCGACGCGCGGCCCTTGTCGTTCTCCTTCTCGTCCCCGCCTCCCAGCAACCCGCCCAGCCGGCTGCGCAGCTCGTCCTGCACCCGTCCGGTGGCCGCCCGCTTCACCGCGGTCCCCCAGTCGATGGCCGGCACCGGCGCATCGAACGGACCGCTCAGCCCCAGCGGCAGGCTCACCAGCTCCGTCCGGGAGTCCCAGAACACCTGCGCCGCGCGGCTCCCCTCGGCGCGCATCGACCGGCTCAGCGCATCGGAGAACGCCAGCTGGAACGTCCCGTCCAGGGTGGCCTGCTGCAGATCCACCGAGGCCTCGCCGTCCATGTTGAGATCGGCAGAGCGCAGGCTCAGGTCGGAACTGCGCATCTTGCCGTCGCGCAGCGTCAGGGTGGCCGACAGGCTGTCGAACTCCGTGCCCTCCTGCTCCAGCTTGCGCGACAGCTGGTGCAGCGTGTCCTCGCCGAACACACCGGTAGCCTTGGACAGGACGGACAGCATGTCCAGCTTGCCCACCGTCCCCTGCGTGACTTCCACGCGCCCACCCCCGGCCAGCGACGCCACCACGGCATCGTAGTCGGCGCCTGCGCCGCTTGCATCCAGGACGGCGGTGAGCTTGCCGTCCAGCAGGCCACCGGCGTCGAGGTTCTCGGTGAGCAACGCGTCCACATCCACATCCGCCACGTCGCTGTGAATGCGAAACGCCGGCGGCTCAGCGCCCAGGTCCACCGTGGCCGTGCCCTCAAAGCGCCCCTGATAGAGCTCCATCCGGAACGGGTCCAGCGTGAGCTCGGTACCCTCGAGGCGCAGGTCGGCCTCCATCCCCTGGAACTGCAGCGCATCGAAGGAGCCGCGGTCGATGCGCAGGGTCCCCTGCACCGCCAGCGCCATGGAGGCCTCCCCTGCCGGGTCGGATACGGCGTCCGGGACGCCCGCCTCCGCATCCGCGTCCTCGCCCGAGACCAGCGACAGCAACTCGCCGAAGTCCGCCTGGCGTGAGTGCAGGTCGAAGCGCACCTGCGTGCCCTCGAACCCCTCCAGCGTGAACTCCCCTGACAGATCGCTGCCGCCGATGCGAGCCGAGAACCCGTCGACCTGCACCGTCTCCCCGGCCAGCGAGACGGCGGCGGAGATCCCCTCCAGCGGCTTCTTCATGCCGGGATGCAGCAGCACCACATCCTTCACCTCCAGCTTGGCCTCCAGTTGCGGCAGCTCGTCGCCCCCCAACGGTCCGCGCACGCGCGCCTCGACCTCCAGCGGGCTGGACGACGACACGGCGAACGGCAGCTCGACGCCGGCCAGCGCCAGCAGCTCGTTGAGATCGTCCAGCGGCAGGCGCGCCGGCAGCAGCGTCAGATCGGCGTGGCGCTGCTCACCGGTGCGATCGATGCTGCCGCGCAGCCGCACCTCGTTGCCCGCCAGCGTGATGTCGACGCGGCGCAGCTCCAGCAGGTCTCCGCCCCGGGACACCCCCACGTCGCAGTCCAGCGTGGCGTCCAGGGAAGCGCTGCGCGCCGTTCCATCGAGCCCGGGCACCTGCACCTGCGCGCCCTCCACCTCCAGCTTGCCCACCACGTCGAACGCCTCCGGCAGGACGCCCGATACCTGCAGGGACAGTTGCAGCGCGCCGCCGCCGGCGCCGGTCTCCAGGTAGGGCGCGGCGGCCGCCAGCGGGATGTCCTCGAGCTCGAGGGAGAGATCCAGTGGCAGCGGCTCGCCCTCGCCGCCGAGAGGGCCCACACTGCCCTCCAGCGAGATCCGCCCGCTGCCCCCGGTCAGCTGGATGGGAGTGGACAGGCGGATGCGCGCCGGATAGGCGCCTGGCAGCCGGTCCAGCGAGAGGCTGAGCGGATCCAGGATGACGTCCAGCGGGCTCGCCGCCTGCGCATCCACCAGCCGCAAGCGGACGTTCTCCAGCTCCACCCCGGACACCTCGATCTCCAGCGAGCGCCCCTGCCCCGTCGCGGACGGTGCAGCCGCGGGATCGCCAGCCAGCTCGCCGAAGTTCCAGCCACCCTGCGGCGAGCGCCGCAGCGTGACCTCCGCACCCTCCAGGCGCAGCGCGTCCAGCGCAGCGCTCTCCAGGTAGGTGCCCTGCGCGTCACTGCCGAACGAGGCGCGAAACGCCACGGTGGCCGCCAGCGGCCGCTCCCCCAGCATCCCTTCGGGGACGGTGGTGCCGGCCAGCGCCCGGATCCACGGGACCAGGGCCGCCGGCGGCAGCTGTTGCAGCTCCAGCGACCCCTCCAGTAGCAGCGGCTCGCCCGGCGCCCGCGCCAGGGGTCCCGCCACCCCTTGCAACTGCACCCGGCTCCCCGGAGCCAGCGATAGATCCGCCGCGAGCTGCAGCCCCACCTGGCGGTCCAGGGCCACATCCTCCAGCCGCAGGTCGAGGTTGGACAGCGTCAGCTCGAGCGTCTCGCCCGGCGACGAATGGGCGTCGCGCACCACGACGGTGCCACCGGTGATGTGCACCTCCTCCACGGAGAACTCGGGCGGCGGGTCGCCGCCACCGGCGCCGGAGGACGACTCCCCGGGCGGCGCCGCCACCAGGCGCTGGATGTTCCAGGTGCCGTCCGCCGCACGCTCCAGCGACAGCGTAGGACCCTCCACCACCAGCGAAGTGACCTCCAGCTTGCCGGCCAGCAGCGGCATGAGCCGGGCCCCCACCCGCAACGCTCGCAGGGTGAGCAGATCGTCCCGTCCCTCGCCGGGCAGCGCGCCGATGCGCACGTCCTGGATACGGATGGCAAGGGCCGGCAGCAGCGAGAGCTTCATGGGCCCCAGCTCCACCTCGCGACCCAGCGCTTCCTCGGCTTGATGCTCGATGAAGTCGCGATAGCGGTTCACATCCACCAGCATGGGAATCAGAAGGAGGGCCAGGATGCCAAGTGCCAGGGCCCCTCCGCCGAGCCACAGAAGGATCCGTACCCGTCGACTCATGTCCTGCCTCCGTGTGCCGCAAAGGGGGCCGAATGGAACGAGTGTATCACGGCGCTGCGCAGAGGCATGTACACTGACGACATGGGTAACATGACGGACGAGGATTCGCGCAGGGCCGGGCGCACTGACACGTCACGGCGTCTTGCAGACTCGCTGGCCAGTGCCGATGCCGCCTATCTGGAAGGGGCGCTGGGCAACCCGGCGCTGAACCAAGACCTGGTGGTCCTGCTGCTGCGCAACCGCCGCGCGACCGCCGAGGTGCTGCGGCAAGTGCACGAGGGGCGCCGCTTCCGGAGCTCACCCCAGGTGCAGGCCGCGCTGGTCTGTCATCCGCGCACGCCCCGTGCCCTGGCCATGAACCTGGTGCCGTACCTCAACTGGCGCGATCTGGCACAGGTGGGGAACCACGCCCTGGCTCCCGCTCCGGTGCGGCGTTCTGCGCTGCGCTACCTGGGCCAACGTTTCGACGAGATGGCCCTGGGCGAACAGACCCACCTGGCGCGCACCGCCGGCCGCGCCGTGCTGTCGGAGATCATACGCCGGGGATCCGCCGCGGTGATCGGCGCGTTGCTGCAGAACCCGCATCTCACCGAGGACGACCTGGTGTCGCTGTGCAGCCACCACAACACGCCCCCGGAAATCCTGGAGAGGGTGGCGCGTGACCCCAGATGGATCCGGCGCTACCGCGTTCGCCAGGCGCTGGTGCATCACGACGGCGCCCCGCTGGCGGTGATCCTGGGCCTGCTCACCGGCCTGCTCAGCACGGAACTGGAGGAGCTTGCCCAGCGTCCGGACCGTCCGCCGCTGGTTCGCCTGACAGCACAGCGTATTCTGCGCCGGCGATACCGTTCCTCCGGCCAGCGACCCCGCCGGCGCCCGGAGGTCTACCTCCTGGACGACGACGAGACCTAGAGGCCCGCTGTTGCCAGGTAGGCGAGCGAAGTCTACAATCGCCTTCCGGTGGCGGGGGGAGCCACCGACGGAAACACCAGGAAAACTCGACGTCCAGCTCCGGCGAGCGCGGCGGGAACCCAGCGGAGAGCCAGCCTTGAGCACACCGGAAGGCGTGGACGGCCTGTTGCAGCGCCTGGCCGACGGTGAGATTCCCGACAACGTGCGGCTGGGCGCCGCCCGTGGGGCCCTGCCCTTGCCGGTCCAGGATCTGACGCGGGTGCAGGTCTTCCTGGCCAGCGGGGATCCCTCCGACGAGGTGCGCTCGCTGGCGGCACAGGCCCTGCTCCAGCGCGATGCCTCGGATACCGTGGCGGTGGTGGCGGACGAAAACGTCCCCGACGCTGTGGCGAACTACTTCGCCGCGCTTGCGGAGACGCCGGCACCGGTGGTGGAGGCGCTGGCGCAGAACATCAGCTGCCCCGAGACCGCCCTGAACCATCTGGCCGCGCGGCCCGAGCCGGGCGTGCTGGATCGTCTTCTGCGCAACGAGGTCCTGCTCATGCGCTATCCGGACTCGCTTGCGATCCTGGAGGTGAACGACGGGCTGTCGCCGGGACAGCGCGACCGCCTGGTGGAGATCCGCCTGCACTTGGTGCAGCGCCCGCTCGCCGACGCCGAGCCGGACGCGCCCCCGCTGGATCCGGAGGTGGCTCAACAGGTCGTGGAAGCCATGGTGGCGGCCGAGAAGGTGGAGCGCGAGTCGGCCACGTCAACACCCGCAGCGGGCGCGGACGAACACGGCGAGTCGGAGGAGGAAGAAGAAGAAGAGCAGACGAGGCACGCCATGTTCCGCATCATGGACATGAGCACGGCCGAGAAGGTCAAGCTTGCGTTCCTGGGGAGCGCGGAGGAGCGCGTCGTCCTGCTGCGCGACTCCAACCGCGTGGTGGCCACGTCGGTGCTCAAGAGCCCCCGGGTCAGCGACAAGGACGTGGAAGCCTACGCCAACATGCGCAGCCTCAGCGAGGAGCTCATCGTGATGATCTCCAACAAGCGCGAGTGGATGCGCAGCTACCAGGTGATGCTGGCCGTGGTGCGGCATCCCAAGTCGCCGCCCCGGATCACCATGAACCTGATGCCGCTGGTGAAGGACCGAGAGCTGAACCTGCTGTTGAAGGACCGCAACCTGCCGGAGACGACGAGACAGGCGTTGCGGCGCTCGTATCTGGCCCGTACCAAGCGCAAACAACGCTGAATCGCGGCGCTTCCCGGCGCACGCGGCTTCGGTTATCATGGCCTCGCAGCCGGTCCTAGAGGCCCGGTGGGAAACGTGACAATTGGTGGCGGGAACGTTAGGCTCATTCCCGGCTCATCCGGGAACGGCTGGATGCCATCCGAGACGACCTGATCGAGGGACGCGGACACGGTACGCTGTGGGCCGAGCGGTCCGGCGTCGGTGCAACATTGGAACACGAGGCCATGAAGATCGTAGCCGCCGGAATGACCGACGTGGGGCGCAAGCGCGACCACAACGAGGACGAGTTCGTGGTCGAGCCGGATGACCGGCTGTTCGCCGTGGCTGACGGCATGGGTGGTCATGCCGCCGGCGAGGTCGCCTCGCGGATTGCCATCCAGTCCATCGTGGAGTTCGTCCAGTCGACGCGCCAGAACATCGACGCCACATGGCCGTACGAGTACGACACCAACCTGTCCACCGACGGCAACATGCTGCGTACCGCCATCTGGCTGGCCAACCAGAAGATCTGCGAGGCAGTGCAGGAGACCGCCGAGTTCAAGGACATGGGAACCACGGTGGTGGGCCTGCTGGTCTCCGACGACAGGAAGGCCACGGTGGCACACGTGGGCGATAGCCGGGCGTACCTGCTGCGCGATGGGGGTATCCAGCAGATCACCAGCGATCACTCCTGGGTCAACGAGCAGTGCAAGCAGGGCTTCCTGACGCCCGATGATGCCATTCGCCACCCGTTCCGCAACGTGGTGACCCGGGCCCTGGGCAGCCGGCGCGAGGTCATCGTGGACCTGACCGAGCAACCGTTGCAGCCCGACGACCGTGTGTTGCTGTGCTCCGATGGCCTCAACTCCATGCTCGACGACGCGGCCATCCTGCGCGCCGCCGGCGAGGCCGGCACCGACCTGGAGCAGGCCTGCGGCGATCTCATCGCCGCCGCCAATGACCGGGGGGGCGACGACAACATCACCGTGATCCTGGTGCACGCCGCGCCCTGAGGGGACTATCCCCGCCCGTCCGTGGCGGAAATCCACCACTACCGCTACCGCCAAATCCCACCCGGCCGGCCCCTATCGGCTTGACCCGTGCTTCCCCCCGCACTTATACTGAAAAGCTAAGTCTCACGCAGCTTTCGTAGCACATCGAGAAGACACCATGAAACCACGGCAGGCCCTGCCGGCCCTGCTGCTGCTCCTGCTGGCCGGCGTGTTCCCGGCGCGAGCCGCTTCGGTCTCCAGACTCCTGGAGCGACTGGAGCGCGCGCCCGCCGTCCAGACCGTGGAGACGCCGGGTGCGGTGCTGCAGCGCGCGCTGGCCGGGGAGAGCTACGGCAGCGACTGCCTGACGCCCCTGCTGCTGGCCGCGGAGCGCCGTCCGGCCTCGGAGGCGACCCGCCGGCTGCTGGCCCTGCCTCGGCTCCCGGCGGAGCGCATCTTCACCGCCGCCTCCGGGTTGTTCCGCATCCACTACACCACCCGGCCCGACTCGCCGCACGCCCTTCCGGGGAGCTCCGAGGACCCCTCCGGCGCGCTGTCGCGTCATCTCGAGGGGGTCGAGGAGGCACTCTCCGACGCCTACCGCCTGCTGGTGGATGACCTGGGCTTCCAGGCTCCCGGAGGGCTGCCGTTCATCGAGGTCTACCTGGCGGACCTGGGTCCCGCAGTGTCCGGCGCCGTGGCGCCGGCGCTGGGGAGTGCTTCGCCGCAGGAGGAACATCGCAGCGGCGCGCTGATCCTGGGCAACCGGCTCGCAGAGCCCGGCCCGGTGGCCGCGCATCAGCTGGCCCACCTGGTGCTGCTGAGCTATTCCTCCTCCGAGCCCCTGTGGTGGCACGAGGCCACGGCCAGCTGGATCGGCATGCTGGCAGCCGGCGACGCGGCAGGCGAGGCATCCCACGTGCGCGCGCTGCTGGCAACTCCGGAGCGCGGCCTGGCGGACGATGACCCGGAGCGCATGCGCGGCGCGCTGCTCCTGCCGGCCTTTCTCGCCCTGGGCGAGGCCTCGGCGGTCCGCCGTGTATGGGAGGAATGCGGCACGCTGGCCGGCGATAACCTCCTCGAGGCCCTCGACCAGGTGGCGCAGACCGATGGCCGCGGCTCGCTGGAAGACCTGCTGCGCGCCTTCTTCGCCTCGTGGGTGGCGGACACGGCCGGCCGCTCGCGCCTGGCGGCGTCCCTGGGCATCGAGCTGCCTGCGCCCTCGCTCTCCGCGGAGGTGTCGGCCTACCCTGCCGCAGGAATGCCCTCGGGCGGCCCTGTGAGCCCGCTGGGGGCATCTTTCCTGCATTTCGTCTCGCACAGCCGGGAGCCCGGCGGGCTGTCGCTGTCTGTGCTGGGAACCCCCGAATCGCCCTGGGACGTGCTGCTGCTGGTGCGTTCGTCGCCCGATGACCTGTTCGCCGCCGTGCCGGTGGAGATGGGGGAGGGCGGTCAGGGCGAGGTCCGGTTCCCGTGGAGCACGGTCTACGACTCCCTGGTGCTGGTGGTGAACATGGACCGCGGCGCGACACCCGGCCGGGTCTCCTACTGGGCCCGGCACCTGCCCACCATCCCGTTCGATCTGCTGGACTTCCACGCCTTCGCCACGAAGGATGGGGTGGGCATCCAGTGGACCACGGACTCGGAGTCGGAGCTGTTCGGCTGGCACCTGTACAGCAGTTCGCACCCCTCGCGCGGCTTCCAGCGGCTCAACGGGGTGCTCATCCCGGCGGCCGGAGGCCAGCGTGACCCGGCCACCTACACCTTCGTGGACAGCTCCGCGGCCGGCCGCAAGGTCTACTACTACCTGGAAGCCCTCACCATCGACGGGTTCCGGGAGACCACCCACGTCATCGGCGCCTATCCGCAGCAGCAGCGCTGACCGCCCCGGCAGCTCGAATTCGGGGGTCGCCAGGGACCCTTTTGGGGCGCTCAGGGGTCTTTCCGCGGTGCATGACCTGAACATGGGCGGGAAGGATGCGGATCCGTCGGGTAGATCGACGACAGGTTCCCGGTGTCCTCCTCCAGCCCGGGATCTGGCTGCCCCCAAGGCAACACCTCGCGGTCGGTCCTCCCGCCCAAACGGGTCGTGCAGAGGGTGTGACTTTCGAGGGACCAGAGAGAATGGCCGGAAGTCCGGGACCAGGCGACTCGCCTGAGTGCCCGGCAGCGAAGCGGTGCAGCTTCCGGCTCTTGCTGGCCCGTGAGGAACGGCGGCATGGAGCACGTATGGTACGATGACCACTCTGGTTGCCATTGGGAGGTTCGCCTTGAGCGAGAGCGAACGCCGCTCCGCGACGCTATCGGCGAGAGACAGCGATGCGGAGTTGGTCGAGAGGCACCGCCAGGGCGATGCCTCGGCGTTCCTCGAGATCGTCGACACCTATTCCAGCCTGCTCTACAACATTGCCTTCCGGATGACCGGAAACCGGGAGGATGCGCTGGATCTCCACCAGGAGGTCCTGCTGAAGATCTACCGCTCCCTGGATCGGTTCCGGGGACAGGCGTCGTTGCGCACCTGGATGTACCGCATCACGGTGAACGCAGCGCGCAACCGCGCGCGCTGGTGGAGCCGCGTGAAGCGCGGCACCACCTACTCGTTGGATGCGGCGGAGGAGAACCGCCAGCCGCCGTCGGAGCGCGTCGCGGACCCGCAGCCGGATCCCGAGGGCCGTGCGTATGGCGCCGAGATCCGGGTGCGCGTGCAGCAGGGGCTGGATCAGCTCCCCGTGGGACAGAGGGTGGCGGTGGTATTGCGTGATATCGAAGGCCTGGAGTATCGCGAGATCGCCTCGACACTGGGCATCTCATTGGGAACCGTGAAGTCCCGCCTGGCACGAGGGCGGGAGGCACTGCGCCGCCAGCTGGCGGATCTTCTGGAGTGAGTCATGGCTTGCCGAGAATACAAAGATACGCTGTCCGCCTACATGGACGACGAACTCAAACCGCTGACCCGACTGCGGGTGGAGGCCCATCTGCGCAGCTGCCGCAGCTGCCGCCGCCAGCTGCGCCAGACCCGCCGTGCCACCGAGATGGTACGTGGACTGGAGCGAGTGGAGGCTCCTGCATTCGCCGCCAACCGCGCCCGTTCCATCGCCCTGGGCGGCCGGGCCCGCGGCTGGCAGCGGCTGCGCGGCGGGCTGTCGTCGCGCCCGCAGACGCTGCCTCTCAAGCCGGTGCTCCTGGCGGGGCTGGCATTCCTGATGGTGCTGGTGATCTCGCAGACCTTCGACACCGTGGTGGCACCGCGGATGGATCCGCAGACGGCAACCCCCACGCCGCAACCGCCCCCGACCCCTGGCGAGACGGCACCGGGCCTGCCGGGGACACTGAGCGCCGACCGGCTCAGCGATGCCCAGAAGGCAGAGATCGCCCGGCGGGTCCTGCAGGCCCACCCGCAGGAGGCACGTCCCGCGCCGGCCTCGGGTGCGCCGGCCCCGGAGCTGCGGCCCGCGGCAGCGCTGCCCGATGACGACGCCAGCGCTCCGCCGGCAAGCCGGGACGAAGCGCCGCAGCAGGCGAGGGACCTCAACCCGCTGCAGCCCGAGCCGGGAAGGGTGGCGCAGGTAAGCGCGGAGGCCCGGCAACCGTCACCGCCCGCCACCGGCGTTCCCGCCGCCGTCGCTCCGCCGCGGGAGGAAACCCGCATCAGCGCGGCCGGCCAGCCCACCGGCGTGCTCACCATGCCGATCAACGTGGCGAGGCCCCAGGCCGCAACGGAGCCGCCGGCGACCCCGGCGACCGAGGTCGCCGCAACGGCAGCGGCACCCGCCGGCCGTGGGGCCCTGCCCGAAGTACTGGACTTGGAAGAGACTTACCGTCAGGTCCTGGTGCTGACGCGGCGCGACGACGGCCAACTGGATGCTGCCTTTCATGCGGCGGACATCGCGCCGTCCGGCGGCCTGCGCCGCTTCGACGACGAGCGGCCGGCCACCGCCGTGGAGGCCGAGGCCGTCATGCCGGCGCCGGACGATCTGGCCCCGCCGGAGCCGGATCTCGATACCGGCATCGCTCCCCCGCTGCCGGTCTACCGGCCCGCGCCCGTGCTGCAGCGACGGGGCCGTGGGCATCGGGACATGGGCCCGCTGAGCCCTGCGTTGCTGCGCGTCAACGTGCTGGCCGACGGCACCGTGGGATCCCTGGCGCTGCTCTCCCGTTCCGGCCTGCGCTGGCTGGATCGCGCCGTGGTGGAGGCGGTGAAGGCGTGGGAATTCCGGCCGGCGGAGCGCAACCAGCAGGCGGTGGCCGTGAGCATCGAGCTCCTGGTGGAGTTCGAGCTGGAGTGAGGCTAGAGGCCCTGCCTGAAAGTCCGGTATCGTCGCTCCGACTCGACTCCTCGGCGAGTCTCCTTGGCCCCCGCCCACCGGAACGACCTTCCTTTGACAGGCTGTCCCCGTTTCCGATATACGTTCCCTCCTTAGATGTACAGGGTGCCATGCCGTGCAGCCACCTCCCCGGGCGCGGGGAAGACAAGGACCGGGTTCCCTCATGCTGGGCGAGTTCGTCACGGAGGTGCAGAGACGGGTGCAGGCCTGCCTGGTCGATGTACTCCAGGTCGCGGATGTGGAGGTGACGGTGGAGTTCCCGCCGTCGCCCGACCTGGGCGATCTGGCACTCCCCACCGCCCTTCCCCTGGCCCGCCGCCTGGGCAGGAATCCCCGGGACATCGCCAAGCAGATCGCCGCGGCGCTGGAGGGAATGCCCGGTCTGGCGCGCACCGAGATCGCCGGCCCGGGCTACCTGAACCTGTTCCTGGATCGCACTGCCTTCCTGCGCCGCACGTTGGCGCACCCGGTCACGGCGTCCTCATCGTCCGGCGATCATCGGGTGATCCTGGAGCACACCAACATCAACCCCAACAAGGCGGCCCACATCGGTCACCTACGCAACGCCATCCTGGGCGACTGCCTGGCGCGCTGCTTGAGGTTCCTGGGCGAGACCGTCGAGGTGCAGAACTACATCGACGACACCGGCGTGCAGGTGGCCGACCTGGTGGTGGGCTTCCAGCACCTGCGCCGCCTGACGCTGGACCAGGTGCGCGACATGCGCGAGCGGTTCGACTACTACTGCTGGGATCTCTACGCGCAGGTCACACGCTTCTACGACGAGGACGATTCGCGACTGGCGCTGCGCTCCGAGGCGCTGGAGAAGATGGAGACCGGTGGCAATGCCACCGCCGAACTGGCCACGCACGTGGCCGACCGCATCGTGCGGGCGCACCTGCGCACCATGGGCCGCCTGGGCATTCATTACGACCTGCTGCCCAAGGAGAGCGACATCCTGAAGCACCGCTTCTGGGACGTGGCGTTCGAGAAGCTCAAGCAGTCGGGCTCCATCCGCTACGTGGACGCGGGCGACAAGGCCGGCTGCTGGACCATGACCCTGGCGCCGCAGGACGGCCGCGAGGAGGAGGAAAAGATCATCGTGCGCTCCAACGGCACGGTGACCTACGTGGGCAAGGACATCGCCTACCAGATGTGGAAGTTCGGCCTGCTGGGGGCGGACTTCGACTACCTGCCGTTCCACCGCTACGAGGACGGCACGCTGCTCTACGCCACCACGCACGGCGGCGGCGAGGCCAATCATCCGACTTTCGGGGCCGGTGGCGAGGTGATCAACGTCATCGACGTGCGCCAGTCCTATCTGCAACGCGTGGTCTCCGAGGCCCTGCTCCGCCTGGGCTACGACAGCGAAGCGCAGCGTTCCATCCACTTCGCTTACGAGATGGTGGCCCTGACACCCCGGTGCGCCGAGGAACTGGGGTTCGCCCTCAGCGCCGAGGATGCGGGCAAGAGCCATGTGGAGATCTCCGGACGCCGCGGACAGGGCGTGAAGGCGGACGACCTCATCGACCGGCTGATCGAGAAGGCCGTGGCCGAGGTGCGGCAGCGGGGCGTGGCCGAGAACCACGAGGTGGATGCCATTGCCGCCACCATCGCCATCGGCGCCCTCAAGTATTTCATGCTCAAGTACGGCCGCAACAAGGTCGTGGCCTTCGACTTCCACGAGGTGCTGTCGTTCGAGGGCGAGACCGGACCGTACGTGCAGTACGCGGTGGTGCGCGCCAACAACATCTTCACCAAGCTGCGCCAGCGCCTGGGATACGGGCTGGACGATCTGGCCGAATCAGCGCGTCTGGCCGACGGCGACTATCTGAACAGCGAGGAGGGCGAGAGCCACTGGCTGCTGCTCACCGAGTTGAGCCGGTTGCGCCAGGTGGTGGAGCAGGCGCGCGCATCGCTGGAACTCGCAACGCTGGCGAAGTATCTCTTCAGCCTGGCGCAACGCTTCAACACCTGGTATCACCAGTACCGGGTCCTGGACGAGGACCGCAGCGGGGTGCGGCACCTGCGCATCGTCCTGACGCATCTGTTCCGCCAGCAGATGGTACGCGGCCTGGATCTGATGGGGATCCAGATGCCCACGAAGATGTAGAAGGCGCAAGAGCGGGAGGCAACGGCGAGTGAAACGTCTACGAGCGGCGCGGTGGAGTGCCCTGCTGCTGGCCTGGTGGCTGCTGGCGGCACCGGCGCGCGCCGAGTCCATCCTGCCGTTTGCGGACCTCGAGGTCGGCATGACCGGTGTGGGCCGCACGGTGTTCTCGGGGCAGCGCGTCGAGGAATTCAAGGTCGAGATCGTCGGCCTGCTGGAGAGCGTCTTCCCGCAGCGCAACATGATCCTGGTACGGTGCAGCGGCGCGCGCATCTCCGAGACCGGCGTGGCCCAGGGGATGAGCGGCAGCCCCATCTACATCAAGGGCAAGCTGGTGGGAGCGCTGGCCTACTCCTGGGGGTTTTCCAAGCAGCCCATCGCCGGCATCACTCCCATCGAGGAGATGGAGAGGGCCATCCGCGAGGGCCGGCCGGCCCGGGGTTCCTCCGCCGCCGCCGCACCCGCACCGCTGTCCCTGCTGTTCTCGCCGGAGCGGATGCTGGAGTTCTTCCCCACCCTGCTGCAGCGCTCGTCGCTCACCGGCGGCGACCATGGCATGCTGCATGCCATCGGCCTGCCGCTGCACGCCATGGGCTTCGAGCCGGAGGTGATGGCCGATCTTGCCCCGGCGCTGGGGATGGGGCTGCGACCCATGTCCGGCGCCCTGGGCGCAGGCACGTCGCCGACCCCGGAGACCGGGGCTCGCCCGGTGCCGGGCAGCGCCGTGGGCGTGCAGCTGGTGGGCGGCGATCTGAACCTGACCGCCATCGGCACGGTGACCCGGGTGGAGGGGGACGAGCTGCTGGCGTTCGGCCACCCGTTCCTCAACATCGGCACCACCGCCATGACCATGACCGCCGCCCGGGTGCACCTGGTGCTGCCGTCGCTGCAGTCCAGCTTCAAGCTGGCGTCCCCCGCCGGCAGCATCGGCGTGGTGCATCAGGACCGCAGCACCGGCCTGCTGGGGACGCTGGGCGAGCCCGCGCAGGGTCTGCCGGTCCACCTGGAGATCGGCGGCCCGGGCCGGCCGCCTCGGAGCTTCGACTTCGACATGGTGGACGATCCGCTGCTCACCCCCATCCTGCTCAACTACGTGGTGCGCAACGTGCTCTCGTCCGCGGAGAAGGACCTGGGGCCCATGACCATCCGCCTGCAGCCGGGATCGGTGATCCTGATGGAGGGCCATGAGCCGGTGCTGCTGGAGAACTTCTTCTCCGGCGCCATCGCCGCACCGTTCGCCGCCGGGCTCCCGGCCTATGTCCTCTACCTCCTGATGAACAACGAGTTCGTCGACGCCGGGGTGCAAGCGGTGAATCTGCGCCTGGACTTCCAGAGCGAGCGCCGCTCGGCGCGCCTCGGGGAGGTGTGGGCCGACCGCGAGCGCGTGCGCCCGGGCGAGACCGTGCGCCTGCACATCACCATCAGGCCGTTCCGCGACGAGCCGGTGCACGCACACCTGGATCTGGACCTGCCCCCGGAGACCCCGACGGGCCGGCTGGTGGTGAGGGTGGGCGACGGCCTGACCCTGAGCCGCCTGGAGACGCGGGACACACCGACCGCCTTCATGCCCGAGGATTTCGAGCAACTCATCCGCCTGCTCAACCACATCCGCGCTTTCAACCGGGTGTACGCCAACGTGTCCACCGTGGATGAGGGCATCCTGGTGGGCGGGACCCGCCTGCCCAACCTGCCGCCCTCGGTAGCGCAGGTGCTGCTCATGCCACAGGCCAGCGGCAACTTCGTGCGCATCCGACAGCGCGGACTGCTCGAGGAGTTCCTCGACACCGACTATGCGGTCACCGGCTACCGCAAGATCTTTCTCGAGGTGATCCCGTGAAGGGGCTGCTCCGGGTCGTGGGTTCGCTGGCACTGCTGCTCTGCCTGCATACGCCTGCGGCGGCGGTACACACGCGCTTCTGGGAACTGCACGGGCTCGAGACCATGCTCTCGGGCAAGACCGAGGGGCTATCCCTCACACCCGAGGGTACCCTGCTGCTGGCCCCCGACCTGCTGTCGCTGCCGCTGGGGCTGCCCGACTTCCCGCCGCAGCCGTTCCTGTGGCGCGCGGTGCTGGACCACCGGGGCAACCTCTACGTGGGCAGCGGCATCCGCGGCCTGGTCTACCGGGTAAGCCCGGAGGGCGACGTCGAGCCGTTCTTCCAGGTGCCGGAACTGGAGGTGCATGCGCTGGCGGTGGATGGCTCCGGTGCGCTGCTGGTGGGCTCCTCGCCACCGGGGCGGGTCTACCGTGTGCAGCCCGACGGCAGCGCCGAGCTGTTCTTCGAGCCGCTGGAGCGCTACATCTGGGACCTGGCCCTGGACCGCGACGGCGCGCTGTTCGTGGCCACGGGCGAGCAGGGCGTGCTCTACAAGGTGAGCCCCGAGGGCGAGGGTGCGATCTACTTCGACTCCGACGAGCCGCACCTGGTGAGCCTGGCATTGGATGTGGACGGCATGGTGTACGTGGGCAGCTCGGGTTCAGGCCGTCTCTACCGCGTGGGCCCCGACGGACGGGCGCAGGTGGTGATGGACTCCGACGCCCAGGAAGTGGCGCACGTGGCGCTGACGCCCGATGGCACGGTGTTCGCCGCGGTGAACGGCATCGTGCCGCCGCAGGAGGAGAAGAAGAAGGATGACGAGGAGCCCGAGGAGCGCCTGGCCGGGGAGTTGCCCACCGCCACCACACCGGCGCCGCTGGGGCTCGAGGACCTGGCGGGGACCCGGGAGGAGACGCTCCCGGACCGTCGCCAGGAGAACGCCCTGACCCTGCGTTCCACGCTCTACCGCATTCCTCCGGTGGGTGCGCCCGGCGCCGTCTGGAGCTCGGAGAGGTCCGGCATCCATTCGCTGCTGGTGCAGCCCGACGGGCGCGCCTACTTCGGTACCGGGGTGCCGGGCCGGCTGTACCTCCTGGAAGGTGGGCAGAGGGCGCCCCGGCTGCTGGCGCGCTTCGCCGAGTCCCAGGTCACCTCCCTGGCGGGGGGTTCCGGCTCCGTTCTCTACGCCGCCACCTCCAACCCGGGCCGGCTCTACCGGGCGGTGGAGGAGCACGGTCACTCCGGTGAATATCTCTCGCAGATCCGCGATGCGGGCGGCATGGCGCACTGGGGCCAGGTTCATTGGGACGCCTCGGCGCCGGCCGGATCCCGGGTCGAGGTATCCAGCCGTAGTGGCAACTCGTCGGCCGCTGACAACACCTGGAGCGACTGGTCGGCGGCGTACGAACAAGCCGACGGTAGCCGCATCAGCAGCCCGCCGGCGCGCTTCCTGCAGCTGCGCGCGCGGCTCAGCCGCCTGGGGGAAGCGCCGACGCCGCGGTTGCGGTCCCTGCAAGTCTCGTATCAGGAGGAGAACCGCCGTCCCGAGCTCAGTGAGCTCCAGGTCCTTCCCGCCGACCGGGAAGATCCGCAGTCGAACGCGGCGCAGCGGGGGGGAACGCCGCGAGCAATGGACATCCGCTGGCAGGCCAGGGATCCCAACGGCGACGAGCTGGACTTCGATCTGTTCCTGATCCCGGTGCGGGATCCCGAGGCGCGCACGGAGCTGGCGCGCGGCTGGAGCGAGTCCACGTTTCGCTGGGACAGCGCCGCGACCCCCGGTGGTACCTATCGTGTCCAGCTCCATGCGAGCGACGGACCCGACAACGACCGCCGCAGCGCGCTGGACGCGCAGATCACCAGCGAGCCGCTGGTGGTGGACCGTACTCCCCCGACCCTCGAGGTGATCTCCTCCTCCGGCCGGGGTTCCCGGGCCCGGATCACGTTCCAGGTGGCCGACGCCATCAGCCCGGTGGTGCGTGCCGAGTACACCATGGGGGATCCGCCCCGGCGGCATCGCATCGCCGCTGCCGATGGACTGGACGATCAGAAGGTGGAACGCTATGAGCTGGTCATCCCGGATCTCGCCCCCGGCTCCCATCGCATCCGCCTGACCGCCGAGGACCGCGAGGGCAACCGCGCCAGCACGACGGTGAGCGTGGAGGTCGAGCCCTGAACCGGACCTTAGCGCGGCGGCCGTTTCTGCGCGGGGCGCTGGTCCTGCTGCTGGCCGCCGTGTTGCCGGCCGGCTGCTCCGGCGAGCCGGCGGCACCGCCACCACCGCGGAGCGAATCCCCACCGGCGGATGGAGACTGGCTGGTGACGGTGTTGCAGAGCGATCCCACCACCTTGCGCTGGGTCCAGGCGGCCTACGGGCCCACCGCACAACTGGGCCGGCTGCTGACGGACTCGCTGGTGGCGCTGGATCGGAACCTCGACTACCGCGGGCGCCTGGCGCAGCGCTGGGAGACCTCCGACGACCGCAAGGTGCTCACCTTCCACCTGCGCCACGACGTCCGCTGGCACGACGGTGAGCCGTTCACCGCCGACGATGTGCTCTACACCCACGACCTGGCCATGGATCCCGCCGTGGGTGCCGGGCGCTACGCGTCGTTCTTCACCGCGGTGGAATCGGTGCAGGCGCTGGACGCGCACACTGTGCAGGTCACCTACAGCGAGCCCAACGTGGCGGCACTGCAGGGCTGGGAGATTCTGCTCATGCAGGCGCGACACCGCGCCGGCGAAGATCCCGCGGCGCGCACCGTGGTGGGCACGGGGCCGTTCCGCCTGCTGGAGTGGAAGACCGGGCAGGAGCTGACGCTGGTGGCCAACGACGACTACTGGGGCGGCCGCCCGCATCTACAGCGCATCGTGTTCCGCATCATCCCCCAGGCCCGCACCGCCTTCGAGGCCCTGCGCGCCGGCGAGATCGATCTGACCCCGGTGCAGTCGGAAGACTGGCCCACCGCCGCCGGGTTGCCGGAGGACGGACCCCTCGAGTTCCTGCGCTTCCAGCATCTGCGGCTGTTCTTCATCGCCTGGAACGGCGACGGCTCCAACCCGTTCTTCCAGGACGCCCGGGTGCGGCGCGCCATGACCCACGCCGTGGATCGCGACGGGTTCATCCGCACCGTCCTGCACGGCCTGGGAACGGTGGCAACGTCCACGTTCATGCCGGAGACCTGGGCCTACCGTGCGGGCTCGCAGCCGCTGGCATTCGACCCCGACGAGGCGGCGCGCCTGCTGGATGAAGCCGGCTGGAGTGACCACGACGGCGATGGAGTTCGCGACCGCGACGGCGTGGCGTTCCGCTTCACGTTCCACGTCTACAACCAGAGCAACAGCGCGCAGCAGCTCGCCGAGTTGCTGCAGGACTCCCTGCGCCGGCTGGGCGTGGAGATGAAGATCCGCAAGCTGGAGCTGGTTGCGTTTCTCGAGCACCTGCGCGCCCGCGACTTCCAGGCGCAGCTCTCGGCCTCAAACCTGGACCCCGACCCCGACCCGTTCGACTTCTGGCACTCCTCCCAGACGCCTGCCGGCAGCAACTACGCCGGCTACACGGACGACGAGATGGACGCGCTGTGTGAGCGCGGGCGGCGCGAGTTCGACCCGCAGCGGCGCGCGCAGATCTACGCCCGGGTGCAACTGCTGCTGCAGCGCGACCAGCCGTACACGTTCCTCTGGTATCCGGTGCACATCGTGGGCTACCACCGGCGCCTGCAGGGTATCCAGGCGGGGCCCGTGGGCATCTGGAGGTGGTATCCGTCCACGCTGCAGTGGTGGGTGCCGCCGGAACTGCAGCGCTTCCCGGCAGACGCCGCCGTAGAGGCCGGGCCTCTAGCGGCGCACGGTGGATGAAGGCGCACTCACTCCCCTCCTGGCACCGCGCCGCACGCTGGACGGCACGGGCCCTGCTCACCCTGGTCGGGATCTCCGTGGTCACCTTCCTGCTGCTGCACCTGCTGCCCGGCGATCCGGCGCTGCTGCAGGGAGGCGCCGAGATGGAGGCGCGCATCCCGCCCGAGGCGTACCGTTTGATGTTGCACCGCATGGGGCTGGACCGTCCGCTCGGCGAGCAGTACTTCGCCTGGCTGGGGGCGCTGCTACGCGGTGACCTGGGTGACAGCTTCGCCGACGGCAGGCCGGTGGCGCAGCGCATCGGTGAGCGCTTGCCGGCCACGCTGCTGCTGCAGGCCCTGGCGCTGGGGCTGGCCGTGGCGGTGGCCGTGCCCCTGGGAATCGCCGGCGCGCGCCGTCATGGCACCTGGTTCGACAGCGGCTCGCGCTGGCTGATGTTCGTGCTGTTCTCCCTGCCCAGCTTCTGGGTGGCGCTGCTGCTGCAGGTGGGCCTGGCGGTCCACCTGGGCTGGCTGCCGCTGCAGGGCATGGCCGGCACGGGAATGGACGACGCGCCGCTGCTGGCGCGGACGCTGGACCGGACGCGGCACCTCATCCTGCCGGTGATCTGCCTGGCCTATGGCCAGCTCGCCTTCCTGGCGCGCTTCACCCGGGCCAACGTCCTGGAGTCGCTGGGCCGCGACTTCGTGCGCACCGCCCGCGCCAAGGGGCTGGCGGAGAGCCAGGTGATGCGCCGCCATGCCTTCCGCCATTCGCTCAGCCCGCTGCTCACCCTGGCCGGACTGACGCTGCCGGCGCTGGTGGGCGGTAGCATCCTGGTCGAGACCATCTTCTCCTGGCCCGGGCTGGGCAGCCTGTTCTTCGAGTCGGTGACCCGGCGCGACTATCCGCTGGTGCTGGCGCTGACGCTCCTGTCCGCCACGGTCACGCTGGCGGCCAACCTGGCCGCTGACCTGCTTTACCGCGTGGCCGACCCGCAGTCGGCAAAGGCGTCATGAGGTCCGGCGACAGGCATAGCTTCCACGCCGGCTGTGTGCTGCTGGTGTCGCTGTGGCTGCTGGCGCTGGCGGCGCCGCTGCTGGCCAACCACCGGCCCCTGCTGCAGCGCAGCAACGGCGTGCTCTATTTCCCCGCGCTGCTGGACCTGCCGCTGCTGGGGCGCCTGGTGGAGCCCCATCCTCCGGCGCCCCTGCCGGGGGATCTCGTGGTGCGCGCGTTGCTGCCCTATGATCCCCTCGCCCCGGACCTCTCCGTCCACCTGCAGGCACCCGGCGCCGGACATCCTCTGGGGACCGACGTGCTGGGCCGGGACGTGGCGGCGCGCCTGCTGCACGGAGCCCGGGTGTCGCTGTTCGTGGGCGCCGGTGGGACCCTGGCAGCGCTGGCGCTGGGATTGCTGCTCGGGGCACTGGCCGGACACTACGGCGGCGTCATCGACGGCATCATCTCCACCGTGGTGGACGTGGCACTGTGCTTCCCCTCCCTGCTGCTGGCGCTGGCGCTGATCTCGCTCACCTCGTCCCGCGGACCGTGGGCGCTGGTACTGGTGCTGGCGGCGACGCGCTGGGCGCGCATTGCCCGCTACACCCGCGGCGAGTTTCTGCGCCTGCGCGGCGGCGACCTGGTGACTGCCGCCCGGGCCGGCGGTGCCGGCGAGGGGCGCGTCCTGGCGCGTCACCTGCTGCCCAACGCCCTGGCCCCGGTGCTGGTCACCGCGGCGTTCAGCGCCGCCGGCGCCATCCTGCTGGAGGCTTCGCTGGGGTTCCTCGGCCTCGGCGTGGAACCGCCGCTGCCCTCCTGGGGGGGCATGCTGGCAGGGGCCTGGGCCGGGGCAGGAGAGTGGTGGCTGGTGGTGTTTCCGGGCCTGACGGTGTTTGCGGCACTGGCGGCCTATGGTCTCATCGGCGAGGGATTGCTCGACCGGCTGGATCCACGCCGGCGCGGCGGCAGCGGCGCACGCTCGCAGGCGGTCTGACACCAGGGCCGGCCGGCCCGGCGGACCGCCGGTTGCTTGTGCAGGCGCGCGAGCGGATAATGCGGCCATGGAGAAGAACGGGAGCGGAACGGCGCAGCCGCCTGCGGAGGGGATGGCGGCGCACGCGGGCAGCTTGCGCGAGGCGCGCCGGCTGGTGCGCGACCTGCTGCTGCTGGTGGGGGTGGTGTTCCTGGCGGTGATCTTCCTGTTCCAGCCGTTCAAGGTCGAGGGCGCCAGCATGCAGCCGGCTCTGGTGGATCACGAGCGCATCCTGGTGAACAAGCTGATCTACCGCCTGCTGCCGGTGGAACGGGGTGACGTCGTCGTGTTCTGGTTTCCCGGCGATCCGCACCGATCGTTCGTCAAGCGGGTCATCGGCATGCCCGGGGATCGCGTCACCATCCGCAACGGGCAGGTGTTCGTGAACGGCGACGCGCTGGACGAGCCGTACCTCGTCTCACCACATCGACGCGGCGATCATCACCGGCCGGTGACCGTGCAGCAAGGTCACTACTTCGTGCTCGGCGACCACCGCAACGTCTCCAACGATTCGCGCGCCTGGGGACAGGTGCCGGAACGCCTGATCCTCGGCAAGGCGGTGTTGCGTTACTGGCCGCCCCAGCGCATGGGAACCATCCAGTAACGCGACGGTCCTGGACGGTCCCCTATTCGTCCAGCAGTCGGCTTGCCTGCCGGCCCGCGTCGCCTCCCGGGTCCAGTTCCCTGGTCCTCCGGAACTGCCGCGCGGCTTCCTCGGTGAACCCCTGGCGCCGCAGCGCAAGTCCCAGGTTGAGGTGGGCCCGCGGACTCAGCGGCTGCAGGCGCACAGCCCTCTCGAACGCGTCTACGGCGCCGTCTAGGTCGCCGCGCCCCGACAGCGCGATGCCCAGCATGTTCCAGCCACCGTGGTGCTCGGGATGATCGGCCAGAAGACCGCGGTAGGTGCGCACTCCCTCCTCCGCGTCCCCGGCGCTCATCTGCGCGTTGGCCAGATTGTAGCGCGCGTCGGCGCGCCCGGGCTCCAGATCGAGGACGCGCCGGAAGGAGGCGATGGCGTCGCCCGGACGCGCCGCCTGCACCTGTGCATTGCCCAGCCACAGCCACAGGTCGGGTTGATCCGGCCCCCGGGACACCCCCTGTTGCAGCAGCATCACCGACTCCCGGGGGCGGCCCACCGCCTGCAGCGTCAGCGCCAGGTTGGCCCGCAGCGGTTGATCTTCGGGGTGAGCTGCCAAGGCCTTCTGGAGCATAGGCAGCGCCTCATCGGCACGGCCGCCCTCGAGCAGCAGTGCGCTCCAGCCGAGCACCGCCTCGGAGAACACCGGGTCCAGTGCCAGCGCGCGCCGGTATTCCTCTTCCGCCTGCGCCGGCCGGCCGCGCTGGCTGTGCGCGCGAGCCAGGGTGAAGTGCCCATGGGCGGCGTTCTCGCGCTGCCCCCGGGCGGGTAGCTGCACCAGCACTGCAGCCACCAGGAGAGTGACGACGGCGGCAAGCAGGCGGCGGCGTGGGCCGCGGCGTGCCAGCCGCACCAGCGCGGCGGCGCCGCCACCGGCCAGGACGATCCAGACTGCCATCACCGGCATGCGGAAGCGAGCGGTGACGAAGAACGCCACCACCGCCGCGCCATAGGTCAGGGCGAAGGCCCCCAGCAGGACCGATCGCCGCCCGCCGACGCCCCACAACAGTCCCACCAGGCCCAGCGGTGCCACCAGAGAGAAGCCCGGCCAGGGCCAGCGCCAGGCCGGGGCGTAACGCTCGATGAGAAACCGGATCTGCTTGTTATTGGGAAGTTCGGCGGCGCCGCCCAGGTAGGCGGCCTTGCGCGCCGTGAGCCGCAGCGCCGCCGCCGGCCGGCGGCGCCAGAATTCCATGCCCTGGCCGTACCAGTAGTCCGACACCTCCGAGGCCCGCAGCGTCGTGCCCCGGGCACGCTCGGCCTGGCGGCGTGACTCGCGCCGCAACGACTCCCAATCCGCCCGGGCGCCGGGAAAGCGCGCCGAGTGCCCATCGGAGCCGGGATGGTTGCCGATGTAGAAGTTCATCCCGCCCTGCGAGGCCACCAGGACGGAGTCCCGGCCGACCACGCGGTTCAGAGCCGTCACCGGCAGCACCGCCATGGCGACCCCGGCGGCCAGCAGGGCAGGCGCCCACCACGGCCGTCGCGACGCACCACGGCCGGACCCCCACCACAACCATCCGGCCACCACCGGCAACACCACCAGGACGGTGGGGCGGGTGATGGCCGACAGCCCCAGCAGCAGCCCCGCGGCAGGGGGTAGCCAACCGTGCCGCCGTCGGGGCGTCCAGGTGACCAGCACGGCCAGGGCGGCAAGGTTCCAGAACAAGCCCAGCGGCACATCCTGCAGCTCCGCGTCGAAATACACCCACGGCCAGTAGGTGGCCGCCAGCGCGCCCGCGCACCAGCCGGCCAGCGGCGAGAACGTGCGTCGTGCGATCCACCAGGCCAGCACGCAGGTGAACGACGATAGCAGGGCCTGCACCAGCCGCGCTCCTGCCGGGCTCTCCCCCACCACGCCGTAGACCAGCCCCAGGAACCACGGGTAGAGCGGTGCGCGGAAGAACGGCATCTCGCCCCACCCCTCGCCCCGGGCCACCTCGAGGGCCCAGTGGTGATTCACCGCCTCGTCCAGGATTGGGGTCTGCCATAGCGGGCTGCTGGACATTTGGTACTGGTAGCCCAGGCGGACGAGCAGCGCGCCGAAGAAGAGGAGCCCGACCAGCAGGCCGAGCCGTCGGCGCGGCGCGTCTAAGGACACTAGAGGCCCGGCCGGAAAGTCTGGTGTTGCACCGCTAGCTCTCCGGGTTGAAGACGCCGCTACGGTAACCCTCCAGATCGAGGGTGACGAACCGGAACCCGACTTCCTTCAGGGCCGTCGCGATGTGCGCTCCCAGGGCCGGCTCGGCGGCCAGTCGGGCCATGCCGGCGGCGTCCAGCTCGATGCGTGCCACGTCATCGTGGCAGCGCACGCGCAGCTGGCCGAAGCCCAGATCCTCCAGGGCATCCTCGGCACGCTCCACCCGGCGCAACCCCTCCTCGGTGATGGGGCTGCCGAACGGGAAGCGCGAGGACAGGCAGGCCTTGGCCGGCTGGTTCCACAGCGGCAGGCCCAGCTCGCGGCTGAGCGCGCGGATCTCGTCCTTGCCCAGGCCGGCCTCCAGCAGCGGTGCGCGCGCGCCGGCTTCCCGGGCCGCCTCCATGCCGGGGCGGAAGTCCCCCAGATCATCTTGATTGGCCCCGTAGGCCACCCAGGCCAGGCCGTGGCGGCGCGCCTCAGCGCCCAGCACGCCGAACAGCTCCTTCTTGCAGAAGTAGCAACGGTCCAGTCCGTTGGCGCGGTAGCGGGGCTCGTCCATCTCGTGGGTCTCGAGCAGGACGTGCCGCGCCCCCAGCGAGCGGGCCAGATCCCGGGCGCGCTCCAGGTCGCGGCGGGGATAGGAGGGCGAGACTGCCGTGATGGCCAGCGCTTCGGGGCCCAACTCCTGCACCGCCACCTTCAGGAGCAGAGCGCTGTCCACGCCGCCCGAGTAGGCCACTGCGGTGGAGCCGAGTTCGCGCACCACCCGGCGCAACTGGGCAGGTCGGTCCAAGCTCAGGACCTCCGCAGGCCGCGCCAGGCCGCCACCAGCGTGGCAGCACCGGCGATCTTGAGCACGGTCCCGACCAGGAGCAGCGGGCTGAGGCCAGCCTGCACCGCCTGCCACGGCCCGCGCCCCAGGAACAGGCTCAGGTGGAGCAGCCCGAACAGATGGATCACCGCCGCCCCGGCGGTCATGGCCAGGAGCAGACGGCCCAGGCCGGCCCCGGGCCCGGCCAGCAGGCCCACCAGGGCGGCCGCCGCCACGAAGCCCACCAGATAGCCCCCCGTGGGGCCCAGGAAGTAGCCCGGTCCGCCGCCTGCGGTGAAGACGGGCAGCCCCAGCGCGCCGGCGGCCAGGTAGGTGGCCATGCTGCCCGCCCCGGCCCGCGCACCCAGAAACGCCCCTGCCAGCAGCACGAAGGGAACCTGCAAGGTGATGGGAACCGGCGCCAGGGGCACGGAGAGTCGCGCCCCCAACGCCACCAGCGCCGCGAATCCCACGATGCCGGCCAGGCGGTAGGCCGCGCGGGAGGCGTCCTCCAGTCCCAGCGTCGACAGGGAGCGGGTGTGGATCGACATGAGTAGCCTCCCGAGGGGTTGGATTCCGTCCAGGAGGAACGGGATCTCGTCAGGCCCCTCGTCTGAAATCGACGGTGCTTCATTGTATGTCAGCCCCGGAAGCCCTGTCAAACCGGGCGTTTGAGACGTCTCGATGGGATTGCAGCATTTTTTCCTTGACGGTGACGTTTTTTATGGTATATTCCACTTGCTCCACCAGAGCGGCGAAATCCAGAATTCTCACCCGAAATGCCTCTGAAGCGGCAAGGAGCCCGCCACGAGATACCGTGCTAGACGCTCTAAAGCCCTTGATGGATGGGCTTTTTTCAGCAAGGTTTTTCCTTGACAAGGGAGGGATCTGGCCGTACATACAGGGCTAATGCCACCCGTCTCTAGGTGGATTACTCTGATTTCGTTTGTCAATCGTGTAGACGTAAACCTTCTGCTGTCTGCCACTTAAATAGGAGGGGTCATGCGGAGAAGTCTAATGCTAGGGTTTCGAGTAACGCTTCTGGGCCTGGTGATTCTTGGCCTGGTCGCAAGCCTGCCTGTGTTCGGTGCGGGGGCACCGATGCAGAGGAAGTCGGCTAGCGACGACATCCGGGAGGACGTCGAAGGAAATGACGGTACCCTCGAGTTGGCCGCCCGTGAGGCCGCTCTGCCGCCGAAGCATCAACGGGCGGAGTGGTGGACCCTGGAAAAGGGCCCCTTCTACGGGGTCCTCGGCCAGGAGGGTGTGAACCGCAACGACCGTGCTCTGATTCATACGAGAGCCGGCAGCTTCCGTCTGGATGGCTCGCTGTCCGAGAGGCTCCCGAGCCAACTCCGCCGCGACCTGAACCTGGTCGCCTCGCGGGGCGGCGCGCACGCCTATCTGCTGGCCCTCCCCTCGGAGGAGGCATACCGCCAGGGCAGCATCCGCAAGCAGCTCGTGGCCCAGGGCTTCGAGCTCGTCGACTTCCTGCCCAAGGAAGCCGTCGTGCTGCGGGTGAAGCCTCAGGATATTCGCGCGGTCCTCGACAGCAACCTGTTTGATCATGTGGAGCCCTACCATCCGGCCCTCAAGATCGAGTCGCTGCTGGGCCGGGTCGCCTTCTGGGACAAGGACCGGGCCGAGTCGCAGACCTTCAACCTGCGCGTCATGAGTCACCGCGGCGAGGATCTGGACCAGCTGACGGCGCGCATCGAGCGCCTCGGCGGCATCGTGCAGCACCAGGTGGAGATC
>CBDVAL010000015.1:0-27112 GCA_965371955.1 uncultured bacterium
ATCGGCGCGCAGCTCGCGGTTCTCCTGCTCCAGAACCGCCTGGCGCAGGGCGTTGCGCGCCACCAGGACGATTTTTTCTGACAGCGGCGGTTTCTCCACGAAGTCGAACGCGCCCAGATGCGTGGCCTCCACGGCCTTCTCGATGGTCCCCTGCGCGGTGAGGATCATCACCGGCAGCTCGTGGCCACGCTTGCGCAGCTCACGCAGCACCTCCATGCCGTTGAGGTCGGGCATCTGCAGGTCGAGGATCATCAGATCCATGCCGCCGCGCTCCACGAGATCCAGGGCGTCATTGCCGCCCCCACAGGTCTCCACCTGGAAGCCCTCCAGCCGGAAGGTGTCGCGCAGGCTGGAACGGACGTTCTTCTCATCATCCACGATCAACACGGTGCTCATCAGGCATCACCCTCCGGGGAAGTCTCGTCCCCTGCAATCTGGTTTTCGACCCCATCGGCGGCCGCGCGCTGCACGGCACCCGCCGGCGGAAGCGTCACCCGGACCCGGGCGCCACCGCCGGGGCGGTTGTCCGCCGACAGGCTGCCGCCGTGTTCCGTGATGATGCGCAGCGCAATGGCCAATCCCAGCCCGGTCCCTTTCACCTTGGTGGTGAAGTAGGGCTCGAAGATGGTCCCGGCCGTGTCCTCGGGAAAGCCGGGCCCGGTGTCACACACCTCGATGTAGACGTTCTCCCCATCGATGCCGGTGGTCACCTGCAGCTCCCCGGCGCCCCGGGGCTCCATGGCCTCCACCGCGTTCTTGACCAGGTTCTTGACGGCTCGGGAGATGAGTTCGCGATCCAGGAAGACGTCGGAGAGATGCACCTCCTTCACGCGCGTCACCGTCAGGTCCGTCTCCTTGGAATACAGGGACACCACCGAGTCCACCAGGGTATCCAGGTTCACCCACTCCGGTGACGGCGCCGGCAGGCGCGCGAACTGCGAGAACTCGGTGACGATGTTGCCCAGCTGGCTCACCTCTTCCAGGATGGCACGGCTGCCGTCCTCGAACAGCTCATCGAACATCTCCGGCCTCTGGCGACGTGCCTTGATCAGGTTCTCCATGGTGAGCCGGATGGGCGACAACGGGTTCTTGACCTCATGCGCCACGCGCTGCGCCACTTCCTTCCATGCGGCGACGCGCTCCGCGGCCAGCAAACGCTTCTGCTGGACACGCAGCGAGTGATCCATGCGAGAGAAGGCCGTCATGAGGCGGCCGATCTCGCTGTCACCGCCGGTACGGAACGGCTCGTGCTCACGCCCGGCGGAGAGCAGTTCCACGCCCCGGACCAGTTCCTCCACCGGTCGCGTGATCTGTCGCGCCGCCCACAGCCCGACCGCCGCCGCCAGCAGGACGCCCAGCGCTCCGATGACGACAAATCGGTCGCGCAGCCGCGAGATCAGCCGTTCGATCTCCTCGCGATCCGCACCGACAACCAGAGTCGCAAGGAGCTCCTTACCGTCACCTCGCAGCGGCCGGCTGCCCGCGGTCCAGACCGAGCCATCCGCTGCCTGCAGCCTGCCGCGGGTGGCCACGCCGGTGGCGATACTGTCCCGGAACCGCTGCGATAGCTGCATCGAGGTGGCATCTGCAGCGCTGACGGCGCCCACCACGGAGACGGGCTGCAGGTCCACGTCGAACAGCAACACCGCCTCCCCTTGCGACGGCGAGGCCTGGCGCAGAAACTCCTCGTTGAGGATCTTCCCGCCGATGAGATGTACCTTGCGATCCCCCAGCACCGCGGTGGTGCGCACGACCTGAGCCAGCAATTCCCGCTCCGGTGTCGACTGCAGGCGGAAGGCCGCCTCACCCTCGGGAAGCTCGAGAAGGGCCGGATCGGAAAAACCGACGCGCTCCGGCCACTGCGCCGACGAGAGGATCACGCCGTCATCGTCCAGGATCTGCAGCAGGTCCAGGCTGGAGAGACTCCGCATATGCACCGCCGACTCGATGACCTCCCGGTGGCCCGGATCCGGATTCACCAGGAAGTGTTGCACCAGCGGCTGCTTCAGCATTCCGAAGGCCAAGCTCTCCATGCGCTGCGAGGTCTCGCGCCCCAGGCCCGCCAGCCGTCGGTCCACGCCTTTGAGCAAGGTCGTCACACGGCGCTCGAAGCTGCCGGAGAAAACTCGTTCGACACGGGTGAGAGCCACCCACGACGTGAGCGTCACGGCAACGGCCACCAGCGCCGAGAAGGCCAGGGTCAACTGGATGCGCAGCCGCGGCCGCCCGGTTCCCTCGTCGGCGGCGCTGTGATGGGCGCGGCCGGTCAACGATCGGGCCCTTCCGGGAGCCACCAGGCATCGTCCAGATAGAGCATTCCGGCGGCATCGCCCTGCACACCGACCAGTGAGGCCGTCGTGGCCAGCCACGCATACACGCGGACCAGCGGCACCAGAAAACCGGGCTCCAGCAGCAAGTCCTCGGCCATGCGCGCACGTTGCAGGCGCAACACCGGGTTGGAGTGCATGGATGCCTCGTCCAGGGCCTGCACCGCGGGCTCCGCCACCTCTCCCAGTTGCGACAGGGTGCCGTGCAACCCCAGCACCGGGTCCACCGTGGGCGGGTGGTGCAGCAGGACCGCAGCCACGTAATCCCCCGATGCCAGCCGGTAGCGGAGTTCGTCAGCATCCACAGGTTGCAACCCCACCCGTAAGCCCAGCTCCTCCCAGGAAGCCTTCACCCGCGACGCGATGGCCATGGCCGAAGGATCGCTGTCGTCGTGCAGCAGCGAGACCCTGCCGGAGAACGGCTGTCCCGGCGACACGGTTTCCGCCTGCGCCCTGGCGCGGATGAGCGGCAACAACGAGCTGACAGGCTCGCCGCGGCCATCGAAGAGATAACGGACCATGGCCCGGCGATCCAGCGCGCTGCCCAGACGCTCGGGCAGGCCGCCGCGGCCTCCGGCACCGGTGGAGATGCCGTTCCAGACCAGGGAGTACACACGATCCCAGCCCGGCAAGCGCGTCATCCGGATGGGTGGGTTTGGTGACGAGAGGATCTGCCCGGCGGCGCGGCCATGGAGCACCGTCAGGTCCGCCTGTCCGGATTGTAGCAGCAGTGCCGGATCCACACCTTGATGCTGCAACAGCTCCAGGCCATCCAGGAACGGTCGGCCCCACTGGTGAAACGAGTTCGCGCGGATGAGCGTGCCGGGATTGTCCGGATCCGAATCGAATGGACCGGTACCCACCAGACCGGCATCATCTGCTCGCAACTCACTGATGCCCAGCGCCGGATGCGCCAGACGATGCAGCAGGTCGGGCGCCGGGCGGTTCAGGCGGATCTCCAACGTGCCGAAGCCGGCCACCAGGCCGGCAGGCCGGGGGCCTCCGCCGCTGCGATAGGCACGCACGCCCACCACCGGATCCAGCAGCCAGCGGTACGGCGAGCGGCTGGAATTGAGCAACCTCTCCCAGGAATCAATGATGTCTTCGGCCGTCACCCGGCGGCCGTCCGGGAAGCGGGCCAGCGGGTCGAGCTGGAATACCCAGCGCGACCAGTCTTCCCGCTCCGCGGCAAGACCGGCCAGCGCTCCACCGGGGCTGACCGTCCATGAACTTGCGATGCCGGGTAGGATGAAGCCGTCAGGTCCGGTGCGCACCAGGCTCCGGTACACCGACGACGACAGGAAGACGTGACTGGCCGAGGGGAGCAGCCCCGGATTCGGCTCATGGCGCACGTCCAGGAAATACACGCGCACCGTGCCGCCGGTGCGCGGCACCGCGGCGGCTGCGGATAACAGGGCCAGCAGGACGGCCGCGGCGCGCGTCCCCGCGGAACGCCCGCGCATCACGGTGCGGCCGTTAGAGGCCCGGCCTCTAACCAAAGATCTTCGTCGCGCAGGATGTGCACCACGCTGCCGGAGGGCTCGGTCTCGGCCACGGCGAAGCGCCCATCGCCCGGCAGCAATGCCAGGGCCGTCAGACGTCCGTTGAATGCGCGGCTGCGGCGCCTCCACTGCAGGTCGTGCCCGTCCCAGTGGTACTCCTGGACATGATCCGGCTCGCCGGGAAGGGCCGGTGAGGAGACATAGATGCGCGCCGTGTGGAGATCTCCTGTGGACGTCAGCAGCTCACCCGACTTCGGGCCCAGTGCGCGCTCTTCGCCGAAGGGCGCGGTGATTCTCAGGCTGCCGCCCTCCGTGAGGTGGAAGAACACCGGATCCTTCGCCGACGACAACAGCACCAGGGCGCGGCCGGACCAGCCGTACTGTGATGCCGCCTGGAACGCATCGCAGGGCCCGATGCCCCCTTCACTCTCCAGCCACATGGGCTGCTGCCGGATCAGCCTGCCGTCCTGCACGCGAAACGCGGCCGATCCGGCCATGGGGAACCCCAGTCCGGTGGAGAATAGATGGAGCCAGGGCTCAGGTCTCCGGTCGGGTGGCACGAGGAATTGCAGGCAACCCTGTGCGTGACGGCCGAGGTGGACCCGGGGATCGATGCCCGCCAGCAGGTCGGCCTGATGCAACAGCTCTACTGCTGCCGGCTCGATACGGATCAGCGAAAGGGTTCGCCGCCCCAGGACCAGCAGATGGGCGACATCGTCCAGGCGCAGGAAGCCCAGCTCCACCACCTGGTCCTGCATGGAAAGCTCCAGGGATCGGAACGGCCCCGGCTCGGGGGCACGCGACAGCCGGGAGAGCGGCAGCGGCGTGGGGTCGCTCGGCGGAGTCTGCCCGATACACCCTACATAAACTATTGACAGGAATAGAAATACCCACGAACGGGAAGACATGTTTCAAAACTAACACAGACCCCGGCGAGGCGCAATGCGGCGGCTGAAGGGTCGGCTATTCGACGATGAGCAGGGTGGCGTTGGAGAACACGGCCGGCAGCGGGCGGTTGAGCCTGTTGCGCAGTGCCGACTGCAGGAGATCCAGCCGGGTCTCCCCCGGCGCCAGCGCCTGGAAGTAGAAGGTCGCCAGGACCCCGTCGCCGGAACGGCCCTCCGCGCCGTGCGCCAGGTTGATCGACACCACCATCTTGCCGCTGGCGAGCGCCACGGCGTTGAAGCGGGTTCCTCCCGCGGGGTCCGCGAAGAACGGACCCAGCTCCGACTGGGGATCCTCGTTGAGCTGCACCATCCTCTTGTCGTAGCGCAGGTGGAAGATGGCGCCGGACGCCTCGGACGCCTCCCGGATGACGACGTCCACCGCGAACACCTCGCCCACCTTGGCGGGGTTGACCTGCGGCTGTAGCAGAACCTCGGTATCCGGGTCAGCAACAGCCTCCTGCAGGGAGGCGGGCGGTCCCGGGACCGGGGCTTCGGTGTCGGCGGCTGTGGGCGGCATGACTTCCGCCGCAGGTTGGTCTGCGTCCGCTGCTGCCGGCTGGCCTCCGTCCGGCGCCTGGTCCGGGTCCGCTGCCGGTTCGCCGGTGGCCGGCGCAGGGTCCACCTCCGGCGAGTCCGTGGTGCCCGGATCCGCCGTGACCGTATCGGCGCTCTGCGCAGCAGTGTCACTGGCCTCGGCGTCGCCGGGAGGAAGCTCGGTGGCCGGGGTAGCCGTTGCAGCATCGCCGGACTCGCCGTCCACCGCTGCGACCTCCGGCGGCTCTGCAGCCGGCGGTTCTTCCGAGCTCACCGGCGCAGCGCCGGCACGCTGACGATCCATCTGGATGTACTCGTAGGCCTGGAACCCCAGCAACCCGACCAGGAGGAAGGGCAACACGACGATGAGGAAATCCAGTCGATCCGGCTCGCTCTTCATGGGGTCCGGGGTCCAATCCTCACGGGTCCATCAGGTCGAGTTCCAGAAGCGGTAATCCCCGCGGCTGACGAAAATATGCCGTCCACAGGCCAGCGGCGCAACCCCCTGCCGGCCGGGCTCATCGGAGGGTCTTCGCGAGTACCGCCTGGCGCTTGGAACATCGGTATCCGTGCCCCTCGTAGAAGCGATGGGCATCCTCGCGCAGGACGTTGCTGCGCACCCGGATGGCGTCCCGGCCCTGGCCGCGCGCCCAGTCCTCGATGGCCTCGAGGAGCTCAGTGCCCACCCCTTGCCCCCGGTGCGTCTCCTCCACCACGAAACCGCAGATCTCCGCGCAAGCATCGCTCTCCACCAGGTGCCGGACGGAGGCATGCGCCCAGCCCACCAGGGCGGAGCCCCGCTCGCTGATGACCACGGCATGATCCTCACGGCCCAGGATCTCCCGCAGGCGGTGGCGAATCTGCTCGCCGGTGGCCGGGTAGCCGAGCTGCCCGCACAGCCGTGCGATGACGCCGGCATCCTCGGTGCTGGCGGCGCGGATCATGAGCCGTAGTGGTCGCGGGCATGGTAGGACGAGCGCACCAGCGGCCCGGCCTCCACATGATCGAACCCCAGCGCCAGCGCCTCGGCGCGCAGTTCCTCGAACTCCGCCGGCGGGACGTAGCGCGCCACCGGCAGGTGCTCGGAGGTGGGCCGCAGGTACTGGCCCACGGTGAGCACCTCGGTTCCGGTGTCGCGGATATCGCGGAAGGTCTGCGAGAGTTCGCTGCGCCTCTCACCCAGGCCCACCATCAGGCCGGTCTTCACGCGTCGCGCGCCGCGGCGAACGGCCTCCGCCAGCAGCGCCAGTGACGCCTGGTAGCTCGAGCCCGGGCGCGCTTCGCGGTAGAGCCGCGGCACCGTCTCGATGTTGTGGGAGAAGATATCGGGGCGCGCCTCGAGAAGGATGGTCAGTGGATCCTCGGCGCCCTTGAAGTCGGGAGTCAGGATCTCCACCTTGCACTCCGGCACGCGCTCGTGCACCGCGTCGATCACAGCGGCGAAGTGCGCGGCGCCGCGGTCCGGCAGGTCGTCGCGATCCACCGACGTGATCACCGCATGCTTGAGGTCGAGCCGCTCCACGGCTTCCGCCAGGTGCCGCGGCTCCTCCGGGTCCACGCCGGGGCGGGGCAGCCCGGTGGTTACCGCGCAGAAACCGCAGCGTCGCGTGCAGATCTCCCCGAGGATCATGAACGTGGCAACCTGATCCGACCAGCACTCGAAAATGTTGGGACAGCGCGCCTCCTCGCACACCGTGTTCAGGGACAGCTCGCGCATGGAACGGCGCACCTTGTTGTAGTTGGGGCCTGTGCGCAGACGGATACGCAACCAGTCGGGCTTGCGCTCCACCGGTGCCGGTGCGGTCATGACGCCGCTTCGCTGCAGAGGGTTACCCTTACCATCAGACCTGGTAGTTCTCCAGCCGCGACTTGAGATTGGCCATGAACTGGTCGGCCACGGCGCCGTCGATGAGGCGATGGTCGAACGACAGGCCCAGGTAGCACATGGTGTGGATGGCGATGGCGTCGTTCACCACCACCGGACGCTTCTCGATGCCGCCGACGCCGAGGATGGCCACCTGCGGCTGGTTGATGATGGGCGTGCCGAACAGGCCGCCATAGATGCCGGGGTTGGTGATGGTGAACGTGCCGCCCTGCACCTCGTCCGGCGTCAGCTTCTTGGTCCGCGCGCGCTCGGCGATATCGGTGATGGAGCGCGCCAGGCCCACCAGGTTCTTCTCGTCGGCGCCCTTGATGACCGGGACGATGAGACCCTGGTCCAGTGCCACGGCGATGCCCAGGTTGATGTGCTGGTGATAGTGGACATGATCGCCGTCGATGGACGCGTTGAGTACCGGGAAGTCCTTGAGCGCGGCGATGGTGGCGGCAGCGATGATGGGCGTGTAGGTGAGCTTGACGGCATTACGCGCCAGGAACTCCGCGCCCTTCTCCTTGCGCTGTCGCGCAACGTTGTGCAGGTCGATCTCGAACAACGTGGTGACGTGCGCCGAGGTCTGCAGGCTGTGCACCATGTGCTCGGCGATCTTCTTGCGCATCACCGACATGGGCTCGCGCTTGCCGGGCGTGCCCACGTAGGCCAGCGGCGCCGCAGGGGCAGGCGCGAGCTGCGCCGCCGAGGCGGTGGCGGCGCCACCGGCCTCGATGAAGCCCAGGATGTCTTTCTTGGTGACGCGGCCCTGGATACCGCTGCCCTGGATCCGCCGGATGTCGATGCCGCGCTCGGCGGCGATCTTGCGCACCACCGGTGACGAGCGCGTGCGACGGCGCTCCTCCAGAGAGACCACCGTGCCGGTAGCTGCCGGCGCCACAGGTGCAGGTGCAGAGACCGGGGCCGCTACGGCGACAGGCTTGGGCGCCGCAGCCTTCGGCTCGGGGGCGGGGGCATCGTCCGCGGAGGCAGCTGCGTCCTTGTCGGTCTCCAGAACGGCCACCACCGTGTCCACCTCGACGGTCTCGCCGGCCTGCACCTTGATCGCCGCCAG
Source organism: uncultured bacterium (assembly GCA_965371955.1). Taxonomy (GTDB): domain Bacteria; phylum Acidobacteriota; class Polarisedimenticolia; order CBDVAL01; family CBDVAL01; genus CBDVAL01. The sequence goes on from CBDVAL010000015.1 coordinate 8,253, forward strand.
CACGCCGGCGGTGGAGGCAGGGATCTCGGCGTCCACCTTGTCGGTGCTGATCTCGAAGATGGGCTCATCCCGCTCCACGGAGTCGCCGACCTCCTTCATCCAGCGGGTGATGGTCCCCTCGGCGATGCTCTCCCCCATCTGGGGCATGATCACGTCCACCTTCGCCATGATGTCTCTCCTTATAGTACTAGTACGCCACCAGTTGTCTTGCCGCGTCCAGGATGTCGCTGGTGCCCGGCAGGAAGAACTCCTCCATGCTCGGGCTATAGGGCACCGGCGTGTCCGGTGCCGTGAGCCGCAGCGGCGGCGCATCGAGATACTCCCACGCGCCTTCATTGATCAGTGCCATGACCTCGCCGGCGATGCCACCGGTGCGCGTATCCTCGTGCACCACCAGCACCTTCCCGGTACTCTTCGTGGCCTCGAGAATCGCTTCTTCATCCAGCGGGAGCAGCGAGCGCAGATCCAGCACTTCGCACTCCTTGCCCTCCCTGGCCATCTCCTCGGCTGCCTCCAGTGCCTTGTACAGCATGGCGCCGTAAGTGATGATGAGCAGGTCGCCTCCCTGTCGCCGGGTGGCCGCCTTGCCGATGGGCACCACGTAGTCACTGTCGGGCAGCTCCTCCTTGATGCGGCGGTAGAGGAACTTGTGCTCCAGGTAGATCACCGGGTCCTCGTCGCGGATGGCCGCCTTGATGAGACCCTTGGCGTCATACGCCGTGGCCGGCGCCACGACCTTCAGACCCGGCGTGTGCGCGTAGTACATCTCCGGATTCTGCGAGTGGAACGGACCGCCGTGCACGCCGCCGCCGCATGGCCCGCGCAGGACGATGGGCACGCCCTGTCCCCAGCGGTAGCGATTGCGGGCGGCGAAGTTGCTGATCATGTTCCACGCATTGCCCATGAAGTCGATGAACTGGAACTCCGCCACCGGCCGCATGCCCATCATCGACGCGCCGATGGCAGCCCCCACGATGGCGGTCTCGGCGATGGGCGTGTCCAGGACCCGCTCGGCGCCGAACTCGTCCAGCAGACCGTCGGTCACCTTGAACGCCCCGCCGTAGGCACCGATATCCTGGCCCAGCAGGAACACCGCCGGGTCGCGGCGCATCTCCTCCATGAGGCCCTGGCGGATCGCCTCGAGGTAGGTGGTCTTCGCCGTCACCGGAGGATCCTCGGTCGCGGATCACGCGCCTGCGGCACGTCGTGATAGACGCCTTCCAGCGCGCGTTCCGGCGGAGCCGGTGGGCTCTGCTCCGCCTGGTCCTGCGCCGCGTCCAGCTCGGCGCGCATCTCCATCTCCATCTTCTCGAGATCCGCACTGGTCAGGATCTTGCGATCCAGCAGCGTGGCGCGGTAGCGGTCCAGCGGGTCCTTGCCGGCCCACTCCTGCAGCAGCTCCTTCGCCACGTAGCGCTGGTCGTCGTGCTCGGCATGGCCTTTCATGCGGAACGTGATGGCCTCGATGAACGTCGGACCTTCGCCGGCGCGCGCGCGTTCCACCGCACGGCGGCTGGTCTCGTACATCGCCAGCGCGTCGTTGCCGTCCACCTGCTCGCAGGCAACCCCGTAGCCGGCGGCGCGGTCCACCAGCGAGTCCACCGCCATCTGGTTGGCGGTGGGGGTGGAGTAGGCGAAGCCGTTATTCTCCCCCACTACCACCAGCGCCAGCTTGTTCACCGCGGCGAAGCTCATCCCCTCATAGAACTCTCCGGTGGAGATGCCGCCATCGCCCAGGTAGGTGAGCGCGACGATGTGGTCACCGCGCATCCGGCCCCCCAGAGCAATGCCCGCCATGACGGGAACAAGAGAACCCAGGACGCTGATGGGGGCCACCAGATGCCGGCCGGCCACATCACCGAAATGGTTGTTCAGGTCCTTGCCCTGCGTGGGGCCATCGCCCTTGGCCATGTACTGCAGGATCATCTCGACGGGCCGCACGCCGCGCACCAGCATGGAGCCCAGGTTGCGGATCATGGGAGCGAGAAAGTCGTCCGGGCCCAGAGCGTAGGCACTGGCCACCGCCGTGGCCTCCTGCCCCAGGCTGCGGTAGAGCCCGCCCACAACCTTCCCCTGGCGGTAGAGATTGACCAGCTTCTCCTCCAGCCGCCGGGTGAGCAGCATGTAGCGATACAGCTCCCGCTGCCCCCCCGCGTCCAGGGAGGTCTTGCTGGTCAGCGGCGCAACTTCCGCCGTGGTCACCTTGGTCTTTGTCTTCGCCATGATCGTCGCTCTTCCGGGTCAGATGTGGATTGCCCGCCCGTGGATGCCCAGTGCGGCCTCGCCCACCGCCTCGGAGAGGGTGGGGTGCGCGTGGACGGCGTGGAACAGCTCCTCCACGGTGCTCTCCAACCGCAGGGCGGTGCCGGCCTCGGCGATGAGCTCCGTCGCACGAGGCCCGATGACGTGCACACCCAGCAGCTCGTCATATCTCTTGTCGCCGACGATCTTCACGAAGCCGTCGGTATCTCCCAGGATGGCAGCCTTGGCGATGGCGGTAAAGGGGAACTTGAACACACGCACATCGTGGCCGCGCTTGCGCGCCTCGGCCTCGGTGAGGCCCACGCTGGCCACCTCCGGGTCGCAGTAGGTGCAGGAAGGCACCTGGTCGTAGTTCATGGGCTCGGCGTGCCGGCCCGCCAGATGGTCCACTGCCAGGATGCCCTCGTGCGAGGCGACGTGCGCCAGCAGCGGTGAGTTCACGATGTCGCCGATGGCGTAGACGCCCTCCTGGGCGGTGCGCAGGAAACCGTCCACCTGGAGGAAGCCCTTCTCCACCTTCACCTTGATGCCGGCCAGGCCGAGGTCCTCGGTGACCGGGCGGCGCCCGGCGGCCAACAGGACGCGCTCGGCCTCCAGAGCCACCGGCTTCCCCCTGGACGTGGCCTCGAGCTTCACCGACTTCTTGCCCACGGTGACCTTGGAGACGGCGGTGTCCACCTGGACATCGATGCCGCGCTTCTTGAGTGCCTTGGCCAGCGCGGCGGAAACCTCCTCGTCCTCCAGCGGAACCACCCGGGGCAGCAGTTCCATCAGGGTCACCTTGGATCCGAAGCGCGCGAAGACAGAGGCGAACTCCACGCCCACGGCACCGGCCCCCAGGACCGCCAGGGTCTTCGGGACCTCCTGGAGGTTCAGGATGTCATCGCTGGAGAGGATACGGTCGCCGTCGAACTTCGCAAACGGCAGATCGCGCACCGCCGAGCCGGTGGCAAGGATGATGTTCTTGGCCTTGAGGACGCGCTTCTTGCCGTCCACCTCCTCCACCTCCACCGTTCCCGCCCCGGCCAGACGACCGTGGCCCCGCACCCAGGCCACCTTGTTCTTCTTCAGCAGGTACTCCACGCCCTTGGTGTTCTTCAGGACGATCTTGTTCTTGTAGCGGTGCATGGCGGCCATGTCGATGCTGGGGGATTGGACCTGCACGCCGAAGTCGGCGGCGTGTCGTGCCATCTCCAGGACCTCGGCGGCATGCAGCATGGCCTTGGTGGGGATACAGCCGCGCAGCAGACAGGTGCCTCCCAGCGCCGGGGAATTGTCCACCACGGCGGCGCGCAGGCCGAGCTGTCCGGCGCGGATCCCTGCGACATATCCACCGGGCCCGCCACCGATGACCACCACATCGAACGAATCCTTTGCCTCGGGCAAGTGCTGCTCCTTTTTCCGGGACGTCGGTACAGGGTCAGCGTGAATCCACGCTCCTTGGGGAAACCCCCGGCCGCGGGAGACCGCTGTGGAGGGGTGCAACAGGACAGTCTAGCCTAGCGCGTCGACCCTTTGCAACGCGCCCGAAACAGAGCGTAAACATAAGACGGTGGGAAGGTTAGCGACGCCGCCGGGCGTCCCAGAAGCGGCGCATCCCGGCTCTCATGGAGGTGAGTTCCACGCCGGTGGCCCGTACGAAGGGCCCTGCATCCACCGCATGGTCTCGGTCCAGCAAGTCCATGGAGCCCGGCGGCCGGCGCACTCCCGGCAGCCGCCCGAGCCAGCGTGCGGCGCCGCGAGCCAGCCGCGGTGAGAGTCCCACCTGCCAGTGGGGCACACCGCGCGCCCTGGACAGCGCGGCCATCATGTCGCCCACCGTCATGACCTCCGGACCCGCGGCGTCCAGGGTCTGCCCCTCGGTATCGGGGCGCTCCAGGCAGGCGACGATCCCACGCGCCAGATCTTCCACCCAGATGGGGCTGATGCGCGTGCGGCGCCCGGGCACCAGCACCGGCAGCAGCGGCGCACCGTAGGTCAGCCGCGCCATCCACTCCAGGGACGGGTTGCCGGGACCGTAGATCATGGCGGGCCGCAGGATGGTCCAGCGCATGGGCGACTCTCGCACCGTCTCCTCGCCCTGGAACTTGCTGCTGCGGTACGGCTCGGGGGCATCGGCGGCGGCACCGAGCGCGCTCACGTGCACCAGTCGTCGCACCTCCGACTCCACGCACGCGTCGATGAGGTTCCACACACCTTCCACGTGCACCCGCTGGAACGTCTGTCCCCAGCGCGGCTCCTCGCGCGTGATACCGGCGAGATGCACCACCGCGTCACAACCCAGCGGCTTGCGAAACAGCGACTCGGGATCCGTGAGGTCGCCGGAGACGCGCTCCGAGAGCTCCCGGGACGGTAAGCGAAGTCGGGACTCGGAGCCCAGGCGCACCAGGCAGGAGGCGAAGTGGCCCTGCTCCACCAGCGCCCGGGCCACGTGGGCGCCGAGAAAGCCGGTGGCTCCGGTGAGCAGGATGCGCATGGCCTCAGCTTATACAACGTGTACGCGAGATTGTGGTGTCCACTTTCCGGGCGCCTGGCACGGGCTGCCGGGGAAGTCACGCAACGGGAGAGGTTTGTGCCGGCCCTGCCCGCGCGCCAGAATCTCGTTTGCACCGTGGAACTTGCCATGCGCGGGCAGGGTCGATAGCCTCGTAGAGTATGGGTGCGCAACGGGGGGAGGCGCCGCCGGCAGGAGCGCCGGGCGGCGGAAAGGGACGTATGGACCACCCCACCAGCCGCCCTCGCGGCCGCCGGAGCCTGGCCTTGCTGGCCTTGGTCGCCCTCCCGGTACTCGGTGCCGGGGACAAGGCGCCGAAGGTCGAGATCCTCGAGCCGGCCGAAGGAAGGCCGGTGGCGGGCGAGGTGCTCCTGCGGGTCAGGGTCGAGGCCGGCAGCGCCGCCCTGGAGCGCGTGGTGTTCCGCGTGGACGGCCGCCTGGTGGGCTTCCGCACCGAGCCACCCTGGGAGATCACCTGGGACGCCGGACTGGACTACTACGCCTTCCTGCTGCAGGTGAGCGCCATCGACGTCGACGGGCGCACCGCCTCCACGCGGCGGGAGATCCCGCCCATCTTCCTGCGCGAGCACGTCACCGTGCTGGACTCCCCCATGCAGGAGATCCACCTGAGCGTCACCGTCACCGATCGCCACGGCACGCCGGTGACCGGCCTGCGTCAGGAAGATTTCTCGGTGCTGGAGAACGGCCGCCAGCAGGTCCTGTCCGACTTCGGCCGCGAGGGCGATCGCCAGGACCGGCCGCTGAGCGTGCTGCTCATCGTGGACCGATCGTCGTCCATGCGGCTGCACCTCAAGGATCTGGACTCGACGGTGGCGCGACTGCTGGCGGCGCTGCGTCCGGGCGACGAAGTGGCAGTGGCCGCCATGATGCAGGGTGACTTCGTGGAGCTGCAGCCGTTCGTGAGCCAGGGCAAGAGGTTGGAAGCGGAGCTGGCAGAGGTCACCTACGCCTCCGGCGGCACCCCGCTGTTCTACGCCATCGAGCAGGGCCTGGATCGCATGCGCGATCGTCAGGGGCGGCGGGTCATCCTGACGTTGACCGACGGCTGGGACGACCAGTTGCGGCTCAACGTGAACTTCTACCAGAACAACTATCTCCTGGATCTGGCGCGCCGCGCGCAGCGCTCCGACACGCAGATCACGATGATCTGGCCCGGCCCGCCGTCCCAGGGACACCTCGCCATCGAGAGCCTGGTGGACGAGACCGGGGGGCTGGTCTACTACACCCGGGAGGACATGGCCGCGCTCCTGGAGCGCATCGCGATGGATCTGCAGGAGCAGTATTACCTGGGCTACTACTCCGACGACCCCTCGCGCACCGGGCGGCGGCGGCGCATCTCGGTAGACGTCAACCGTCCCGACCTGCGCGTGCAGACCATCGGCGGTTTCTTCTCCCTCTCCAGCCAGGTGCAGTTGTTCCGTCAGGACCTCAAGAGCGACGACGACAGCCTGCGAGCCCAGGCGGTGCGCGCGCTCATCCAGATCAAGTCCAACGACGCGGCCAAGCTGCTACGCAACGCCATCAAGGATAAGTCGGAGCTGGTGCGCACCGAGGCTGCCCGGGGTTTCGGCCTGCGCCGTGACCCGGATGGCCAGCACGTCCTGGTCAGGTCCCTGGATGATGTCTCGCCACGCGTGCGGGCAGCAGCGTTCGATGCGCTGCTGTCCTACGGCCAGCCGGCCACGCTGGCCCTGCTGGACAAGTTGCTTCGCGCCGACGTGGTGACGCGCGTACTGGTCCTGCAGTTGCTGGGCGAGATCGGTGACGACCGGGCGCTGGGGCCCATCAGCGAACGACTGGCCAGCAAACGCCTCGAGGAGCGCGCCACGGCGGCGGCGGCTCTGGGCTCCCTGGGCCTCTCCGGCGGCATCCCGCCGCTGCGCCTGGCGCTGGACGACCCGGACAAGCGGGTGCGGCAACAGGCCATCAATGCGCTGAGCTTCATCGGAGGCCGTGAAGCGGTGGCCATCCTGGAGCAGTACGTGGGCCGCGAGCCGGATATGGAGCTGCGCCACCAGGCCGCCGCCGCGCTGCAGGAAGTCCTGCGGACCATTCGCGGCGAGTAAGGGGGCTCGGACATTCGGTCAGGGATGCACCGGTTTTCCGTCCGGATCGAGGAATCGGAACCGCCACTCGCATTGTCGTTCGAGCTGAAGGTCGACAGGCCCCTTGAGGTCCCACCTCTCGACGGGCATGGATATCCTGGCTCCGCCCTTCGCCGCCGCAAGCATGGCGGTGAACACCTGATCGAGTGATTGGCCGTCGCTCCATTCCGGCGCGAACTCGCTCTTGAACACGCCCCCATTGAACGAGATGCCTCGAATGTCACACATCCGTTGGATGAAGTATCGGAAGAAGGCCTCGTAGTTCAACAGGCTCTCCACGTGCTGCCGGACCTCGAACCTTGGATCCATCGTGTGTTCGCGGGTGTCGACCCGTTCGGTCTTGTCATGGAAATAGCCGTGATTCCTTGAATAATAGCCACCATTCTCATCGAGAAAGGCGGTGAACTCCTGTGTGAGACGGTCGTTGGCTTCTCCGAGGCATTGCCCCTCGCTCCACCGTCCGACGGCACACTCGCAGTCATCTTCGTGCTTGTCGATTCGTGAAATGAATGGCCTGAAGTCGGAATGCTGCATCGGAATGTTGTAGTTCATGAGGGTGTGATAACGCAGGGTCTGCCAGTTCACGAAGGCGTCGAAGGAGCCGAGCTGATGATAGTGAGAGAACTCTCGAATGGCTCGCCTGAACACATTTCGCATTGCGATGTTGAAATGTCGAATCCGATTGGCGGTCGTCTTCTCGTCGCCGGACTTGTCTGCCTCGATGATCGAGGAGATGAAACGATTGCTGGTGACGAAATATGCGGAAGCCGGCGAGAACAGCGGATCGACGATACAGCCGCCCATTCCGGTGATGAACCAACGGTCCGAGGAGTAATACTGTTTTACACCGTTTACGAGATACTCGGCCCCGAGGAAATCCTCAACCAAAGCGCGTTGGCCGAGCAGTTCATCGAGCGCACGATGCTCGCGGATGAACTCCAAGAAACCGGCGCCATCCTCGAAGTGAAGGGGTTTCGACTCCTGATCGAAGACGACACCCAGGCTCACCAGATTCTCAGTCAGGGGAATGAGCCAGATCCAATAACCGTCGTACATGAAGTGATTTGTGGAGGCCCAACGCGACGTATGGTCGACTCTCGCCCGCCAGGCCTCGTTCCCCAACTCGTCGATGATGTTGCAGTTCGAGATTCGAGCCCAGTACGCACCCGTGCGCGGGAACTCGGGTTCATGGGGCAGCTTGAGCTCCAGCTTACGAATCAACGGCGCTTGCAGCCCACCTGCGTCGACCAGGTATTTGCAGCGAATGGAGCCACTGTCCGTAAGCACGCGATGCCCCTGTTTTCTGTCGATGACGATCGTCTCCTCGCCCGATTCGCTCCTGGCCAGGACACTCGTTCCGAGGAGTACCTCGACACCGCCCGCACGGTTGATCCCGACCATGTCCCGATCGAGTTTGGCTCGGTTCAGCTGCACACCACGATTGAGGGTCGCGTAGCGCGTTCGCCCCTGTTCGGAGAGCTCGCACATCGGCAGGTCCTTGTCCTCGGAATCGAACCAGAAACGAAGGCCGTGCTTGACGATGTGATTCGAGATCAGATACGGGCCGATCTTCAGATTGCGGAAGGCGTAGTCATCGAACATCTCGACGGTCGATTCGCCGATCCACCAGTTGAACTCCTTGCGTTTCTCGACAATGATGATCTTCAGATCGGGTTGTTCGAGCGTGAGCTGGCGGGCGAGGCAGGAGCCAGCCATTCCCGCTCCGATGATGAGTACGTCACAAGTCCTCTTCCGGTTGGGCTTCATTGGACCTCTCCCTTGCTGGAACGCAAACAATTCACATGGCATGGTAGCGCGATTTGCAACGGCGCAGGAGCTCACCGGCAAGCGGCTCCTTGATCCTTGCTGTTTGTGACAAGGAAACGGTCGAGCCATGCGGTTCAAGTCAGATCCACGGGGACTGTCCCTGGGGGACTGTCAGAACACACAGATCGTGTCCCACTGCGAGTCGCAGCAGAACGAGTCGGCCGCGCTGCGGGCTTGACATTATGAATCGAACGGTGCATAATAACCCACGACACGGCAATCAGGAAGCGTCCATGGCAAGACCGAGAGAATTCGACCGTGAGAAGGCCCTGCGACAGGCCATGGAGACCTTCTGGGAGCACGGCTACGAGCGCACCTCGGCTGCCCTGCTGGAGAAGAGCATGGGGATCGGGCGCTCCAGCCTTTACGGTACGTTCGGCAGCAAGGATGCACTCTATGCGGAATCGATGGACGTGTACGCCGAGGATTTTCGCACCCGGGTCATCGGCCAGCTGCACGCCGAAGGGCCGGCCAGACAGGTCCTGGAGCGTTTCTTCCGCAGCGTTGCCGATCGGGGACGTCCGGGTGGTGAGCGCCTTCGCTTCTGCATGGTGGTCCGGGCGAGCATCTCCAGCGCCAAGCAGCCGGACAGGATCAAGACGCGCATCGCGGCTTTCATCGAAGAACTGGACGCTGCGTTCTACGGTCTCCTGCAGCGGGCTCGTCAGGAGGGTGCGCTGGGCACGGACCTCCGTGACACCGCCCGCTACCTGACCACCACGCTCCAGGCGCTCAACGTCGCTGCGCACGCCGGCCGGAGCAGTCGTGAGCTGCGCCAGCTGGCCCGGCGCGCCCTTTCCACCTTGGGGTGAAACATGTCCATGGAACCACATCGCGATTCGCAAACCGCCGCCGGCGCCGCCGGTATTCCGCCTCCCCGGAAGCCGGCTACCCCCCTGCTTGTTGCCTCGCTGGCCGTCGCAGGTAGCATCCTGCTGGCCGCGTGGATGGGCACGCTCGGGTTTTCGTTGCTCACCAGGGCCGGCGTTGTCGCCGTCGCTGGTCTGGGCGGCGGGCTGATACTTCGCCGCCAGGCCCGGGTGCCCGGCCTACCGCTGCTTGCCGCGACGATCGCGGCCGGGAGCGTCGTGGTTGCGGCATTGCTGGGCGGGTCCATCGGGGCCACCGGCGGCGGAGTGGTTTTTGTCGCACTGCTCGTCGCCACGAGCGCCCGCACACGGACCTCGGGTCTGACGGCTACGGCGATCCTCGCCGCGGCGCAGGTTCTCGCCGCAGTGCTCTGAGCTACGGCGAGAGGAGTCAGCCGGACCATGACCACACTGGAAACGAGTCACCTTCTCCTCAGACAGTGGCAGCAGAGAGATTTCGATACCTATGCAGACTACTTCGCGGACGAGGCGCGGGCGAGGTACGTGGGCGGCCACTGTGACCGGAACCAGGCGTGGCGTCGCATGGCAGCCGAGCTCGGTCACTGGATGCTCCACGGGTTCGGTTTCTGGGCGCTGGAGGAAAAGGCGACCGGGAATCTTGTCGGGTGTGCAGGTCTGTGGTTCCCGGAGGGCTGGCCCGAGCTCGAGCTGGGTTACTGGCTGACGCCGAGTGGGCGTGGGAAGGGGTACGCCACCGAAGCGGCTCTTCGATCCAGGGAATATGCCTACGGCGTCCTGGGTGCGAAGACGCTCGTCAGCTACATCCATCCCGAGAATGAACCTTCCAAGCGCGTCGCCGAGCGGCTTGGAGCGGTTCACGAGAAAACAATCGAACTGCTCAGCTTCGGTCCGCACTGCGTCTATCGACATCCGGCAGCAGCTTCGAAGGGCTGAGAGTCAACACTTCGGCTGGTCCGACCCCGTTTCCTTGGCGGCGGCGGCTCTGGGCTCCCTGGGCCTCTCCGGCGGGATCCCGCCGCTGCGCCTGGCGCTGGACGACCCGGACAGGCGGGTGCGGCAACAGGCCATCAATGCGCTGAGCTTCATCGGAGGCCGTGAAGCGGTGGCCATCCTGGAGCAGTACGTGGGCCGCGAGCCGGATATGGAGCTGCGCCACCAGGCCGCCGCCGCGCTACAGGAAGTCCTGCGGACCATTCGCGGAGAGTAGCGGGGGCAAATGCTCTCTTCTTTGAATTGTTTCCATGTGCTCGTCGGACATTGGTCCTCTCAAGCGTTGCGGATACCGGGGCCCGGGTTGCTCCTGCGCCCGCCGCGCACGGCAAAGAGAAACGTCACGGCGCCGAGCTCATGTGGCCTCGAGGATCCCGGAGCAACCAAACCCCCGCGGCCATGAGGAGCACGCACAGGGTGCTCAGCCCGGCGAATGCCGACCATGACACGCCAATCAGCGGGAAGTAGATCCACCAGAGGTCCGGAACCTCCCTTGTGACGGCGGAGGCCTCCGCAAGCCTAGGCCTGTAAGGATCTCCGGCCCGCCGCGGCGAGAAGCGGTCGAGACGCTCGGGTAGTTCGCGCCACATCGTGACGGCCTGGACAAACTGGACAGGAATCTGCGCAGCCCGGGGCTCGAAGTGGTGCCGCCGAGAGGATGCCTCCACGTATCCGTGGGACGGCAGCCAGTGGAAGTACGAGTCGTAGCTGACGGAGAGCCCGGGAAGCTGCACCACGACGGAAATCCCAATCAGAGCCACGAGTATCGAGCGCCGCATTCGCTCGGGCTCCAACAAGGGCAGCATCCCGAGCGCCACGAGCGGAACCACCGGCAGCAGGTGGCGTGGGCCCCAGGTCCAGTCCCCGTCCCAGGTGGTGAGAAAACTATGGAAAGCAAAGTAGGAGCCGACGATCAGCAGCAGAGCTTGCGCGAACCCGCGATGTGACCTGGCGAAGCGAAGGAAGCCCCAGAGAGCCAGGATCAGCACGGGGCTGTATGTGAAGAACCCACGACCAGGGCTGAGCAGCAAACCCGGAAGGCCGACACTTGGCCACCCGAAGTACTGATACCCGGTACGCGAATAACCTGACCCGATCACGCTCCCCCAGCGAACGAAGTTGTAGCCGAGCGCCAGAATCAGCAGCGGCGCGGCACCGATGGCGAAGTGGGGGAGGCGGCCCAGGCGCCAACGCTTTCCGTCCCGCAGGAGCAGCCAGGCCAATCCGGCCAGCATGAGCAGCGCCGACGGACGCGTGAGAACAGCAAACCCGAACACCGCACCTGCCCCGAAATCGCCCGACCGGGACCGTCGCTCCAGAAGATAGATCGCGCCGACGGCGCACAGCATCTCGATCGGTGCCTCGAAGGCGAGCTTGGCGTGTGGCCACAGGAGCGTGCACAGCCCGCAGATCAGGCCGAGCCGGGTGCTGGCACGCGCCGAGTAGCCGAGCCGCCTCCCGAGCAGCACCAGCAGCGTGCAGGCAAGGGCCACGGCGAACAGGTTGATGATCGTGACGAGTTGCTCGCCGTGGGCGCCGCCCGCCAGAACCAGCGGCACCATCAGCAGGGACTGCCCCAAGCCGTACACCGAGTAGTAGCGGTCGCCGCGGCCCAGAAAGGTCCCGACCGGGCCGAAAGGCGTGGGCAGTTGGATGCGCTCCACAGCCACCGTACCGCCGTGGGCCAGGGAGCGGGCAACCTCGAGGCGGATGGCTGCATCGATCGAGTCGACCCGGAAGGAACTCGTCGTGAGGTAGGAACCGACCAGCAGGACAAATACTCCAACAGCGCGCCGGACCTGTGAATCGGGACGCAAGCTCATCGTGGCAGCCCGGGTCGGGAGCTTCTGAGCTTCATATTCTCCTCCTATCCTCCAGGGCCAGGTCCACATCCACGCTTCGGACTCCGTACGGCCACGATACCTAGCTTAGTCGCCCTCACCGAGGTTCGTGGCCCAACCGTCTAGTGCCTCGCGGATGGCCGCGAGCACGGCGTCCACCATGGCATCGACGTACTTCTTCGCCTTGGCGTCGTCGAAGACGGGATCGCCCTCGTCCTCATCGAAGTGCAGGATGGGCCCCGGTGCCGGACGGGCGATGAGCCCCGGGCGAACTTTGTAGGACAATGCCGCCTCCATGCGGTCCGGCTCCACCAGCTCGGGCGCCATTGCCACCACCGCTGCCGTCTCGTCCACGCCGGCGTGGCCACCTGCCGTGCCGAACACCTCGCGGCACGCCTCTGCCCCCAGCGGCCACCACTCCACCACCATGGCGGCGACCTCCAGGTCGCGGTGTAGCTCGCCCACCACGTGGCGCAGTTCGTCGGTCTGGCCGCCGTGGCCGTTGAGGAACAGGATCTGGCGGAAGCCGTTGCGCACCAGCTCTGCGCCGATCTCGTAGACCAGGTCCTCGAACGTCTCCTTCTCCAGCGTCATGGAGCCGGGATAGGCCAGCAAGGAGGACGTCAATCCGTACGAGACCGTGGGCGCGATGAGGGCGTCCAGCGGCTCCGCCAGCCGCTGCGCCAGCCGGTCGGGGATGAGACTGTCGGTGCCCAGCGGCAGGACGCCGTGGGCCTCCATGGTCCCCACCGGGACCAGAACCCGCCGGATGTGCTCCGGCACCAGTTCCTCGAAACGCTGCCAGGTGAGGTCGGCCATGCTTCGTCTGGCCGGACGGTCCTTGGTGGCGGTCTTCTTCATCACGGTGCGGTTCCTTTCCGGTGACGGCCTTTCCTTCCCACGGCCTAGAGGATACACTCGGTGCTCGACTCCCGTCCGTGGTCCGGACGGACGCCCGTGGCGCCCTGCCCGGGCGGACCATGGTGCCGACCGGGGGCGATTATACCGGCTTCGTGGCAACCGCCGGCAGATGAATTCATGATCGAGATCGAAGTGAAGGTCCGCATCGGCAAGACCGCCGATATCGAGTCACGCCTGTGCGCCCTCGGCGCCTACTGCGAGTCCTCCCGGACTCTGGAGGACGACACACTCTACGACTTCCCTGACCGCAGGCTGGCGAAACAGGGCTCCATCCTGAGGCTGCGCGACCGTGCGGACGGCGGCGTCCTCACCTCCAAGGAGAAGATCAAGACCAGCATGCACGCCAAGGTGCGCAAGGAGCTGGAGACAGGCGTTTCCTCTCTTGCCGATGCCCGGGGCATCGTCGAGTTGCTGGGACTCAAGCCCGTCTGGCGCTACCAGAAGTACCGCAGCAGCTATCGCCTGGGGGGACTCCATGCCCTGGTGGACGAGCTGCCCATCGGCAACTTCCTGGAGCTGGAGGGGCCGAAGGAGGAGATCGATCGCTGGGCCGGAGCACTGGGATTCAAAGCGGACCAGTTCATTCTGGAGAGCTACCGCGAACTGCACGACGCGTGGCGCAAGGAGAATGGTGTGCCGGCAGGCGACATGGTGTTCCCGGAGGAAGGCGCTTGAACGGCATGATCCTGGCGGCCGGCCGCGGCGAGCGCATGCGACCTCTGACCTGCCGCCTTGCCAAGCCGGCCCTGACCGTCCTTAACCGGCCGCTGCTGAGCCATGCGATGGAACTGCTGCACCGCGGCGGCGTGCAGCGCGTCGCGGTGAACCTGCATCACCTGCCGGAGACCGTGGAGCAAGTGGTGAAGGACTGGGCGCCGCAGGGCATGGAGATCACGTTCTTCCGCGAGGAGGAGATCCTGGGCACCGCCGGTGGCCTGAAGAACGCGGAGTCGAACCTGCAGGACGGCCCGTTCCTGGTGTGCAACGGTGACTTCCTGTTGCAGATGAATCCCGCCGCCGCCATACAGACGCATCGGGAATCCGGCGCCACCGCCACGCTGGTGGTGGTGCCGCACCGGAAGCATCTGAGCTACACGCCGGTCTGGGTGGAGGACGGCCAGGTGCTCGGCTTCGGCGAACCCCCTTCCGGCGAGACCGCCCGGGGCACGCGTTACATCTTCGCGGGCCTGCATGTCATCGATCCCGCGGTGCTGGAGCGCATCCCCGCGGACAAGGAGTGGGGGATCGTGCGGCCGGTGTACACCGAGCTGCTGGCGGAGGGTGGCACCATCGCTGCGCACGTGGCCCCCGGTGCCTGGCTGGAGTTCGGCGCGCCCTCGGACTACCTGCGCCGCAGCCTGCGCCTCCTGGACGAGTCGCACCGGCCCTTCGTCCGGGAGATGGGCATTGAGGTGACAGGGGAGGGAGAGAAGGTGCTGGTGCTGGGCGCCGACGTGCACCTCTCCGACGGGGCGGCCTTCGTGGGCCAATCGGTGCTGGGCGACGGCGCCGCGGTGGGGGACGGCTCGCGGGTGGAGCGTTGCATCGTCGGCCGTCGTTCCGTGATCTCGTCCGGGTCGGAGATCAGCGATTGCATCCTGGCCGACGGCGTCAACCTTCCGCCGAACATGCGGCTGGATCATCGCATCATCATGAACCGGGGGGACGATCTGTCGGACATCTCCGGCGGCGTCCGGATGGACGAACTGGTCCACTTTCCGCTGTGAGCGAGACCTTCACCAACCCCGAACAGTTCGCCCGGGAGCGCTTCGGTTCGGCGACGGCGCTCGAGCACCTGGCCGGCGATGCATCGCACCGGCAGTACTACCGCGTCTCCCCCGAGGGCAGGTCGTCCCGGGTGCTGCTGTTCGAGACCGGACCGTTCGAGGCGCACTACGACTTCTTCCTGCTCATGGCGGCGTTTCTCGAGCGCGGTGGGTTTCCGGTGCCCCGGGTGCTGGAGTCCCATCCCGAACGGGGCGTGGTGGTGCTGGAGGATCTGGGGTCGATCTCGTTGCAGGCGCACCTCGCCGGTGCCGGCCCTGCCGAATGGCGGCGGCGCTACGAGGAGGCGGTGGACCTGTTGATCCGGCTGCAGCAGGTGGGCAGCGCCGCGCTGGAGCCCTCGGTCCCTGCGTATCACTACGGTCTGGATGGCGTGCGCTTCCGGCGGGAGATGGACTATTTCGAGGAGCATTACGTTCGCGGCCTGCTGGGCGAACCGTCTACGATGGATGGAGCGGAGCTGCGGCGCGGCCTGCAGGAGCTGGCCGACCGGGCCGGGCACCCCGGGGACCGCGTGCTGTGCCACCGCGACTTCCACTCGCGCAACCTGATGCTGTCGTCGCGCGACTCCGGTGACGAACCGCAACTGGTGATGATTGATTTCCAGGACGCTCGCCTGGGTCCGCGGACCTATGACCTGGCTTCGCTGCTGGAGGACGCCTACGTGGACGTCCCGGAGGAACTGGTGAGCGCCATGAAGGCTCGCTTCGTGGCGGCGCTTCCGTGGCAGCCTGCGGTGGATAGCTTCGAGGGCGACTATGCCCTGGTGGCGGCACAGCGCACGCTGAAAGCGGTGGGGACATTCGCCGGACAGGCCATGCTCAAGGGCAACCGCTCGTACCTGGGGTTCATCCCGCGCGCCATGGCGCACGCACGCCGCGCACTGGCGTGCCTTCCCGAGCTGTCCGGCGTGCTGCAGTTGCTGGAAGGGCCGCTGCAGTTCACCGGCGATGCGGGGGGCCCCTGACCGTGCCTGCCACCGGCAGCCCGGAGACCGTCTTCCTGGACCCCGGCGAGCAACTGCAGTCGAGCTACCCTGTGGAGAACGGCCGGATCCTGCTAACGCAGACCCGGCTGTACGTCGCCATGGAGGGCCGGGAAGGCGCCCTGCCCAACGTGCGCCTGGAGCGCTCGCGGCCGCGGGTCTACGCCAAGGAGGAGTGGCTGGAGATCGCGCCGCGCATGGGCGCCTGCCTGCAGCGCGGACAGGACGGGCAACAGTTCCTGCAGATGGTGGAGGCGTTGCGGCAGCAGGCGCTGGCAGGGCTGAAGTCGCGGGGAGAGGCCTCCCGGGAGGGCATCCGGCGGCGCTACGGCGAGCTGCTGGAGGTGGCGCGGGGCCATGGCGAGGGCGGCGCGCCGCGCAAGATGAAGGACACCCTGCGCACACTGCACGCCGCGGCACCGGAGCGTTCGGAGGCCGCGGAGCGCCTGGGCGAGGCCTACCTGGCCGAGGGGAACGCGCGCGCCGCGACGATCTGGCTGGCCCGGGCCGGCATCTTCGACGGACGCTTCGACGATGCCCTGGCCCACGTTCTGAATCCCCGCCTTCCGTCCCGGGAGCAGCCACCGCCCGAATGGTGGCTGGATCACCATCTCGTCCCGCTGCTGGAGCTGGACGATGCGTCCGGCCCCAGCCAGGAGCAGCGCCGCCGCATCCGCGCGGCGCGCCGGCGCATCACGGATCATCGTGCCACCCGCGGCCGCGCCACGGCGCCGGCGCAGGTGGTGTTCGTGCTGACCATCTTCGTGTGGGCCGCGCTGTTGCTGCTGTACCCCTGGTGGACACTGGGGTTGACCGCCGCGGCGGCACTGGCGCTGGGATTGATCAGCATGCGCATCGCCAGGGGAAAGAAGAAGCAGAAGAGATAGCCGAGGGTTGATGCTCAGAGAGGCATCTGATACAGCATCCAGTAGATCACCACACCCGTCACCGACACGTAGAACCACAGGGGCAGCGTCCAGCGAGCGATGCGGCGATGGCGCTCGATCCGTCCGCGCAGGGCGAGGGTCACCGTGATGATCACCAGGGGCAGGATGACGGCGGCGAGGATGGTGTGCGAGATCAGGATGGTGAAGTAGAGCGTGCGGACGAAGCCCTGCCCCTGGAACGGCGTGCTGCCGGCATGGTAGTGGTAGTACAGGTAGGAGGCCAGGAACACCGCCGAGACGGCCACCGCGGTGAGCATGCACGCCTTGTGCGCTGCAAAGCGTTTGGCGCGGATGAAGCCGAAGCCGGCGGCCAGCAGCACCGACACCACGGCGTTCAGCGCGGCATTGAGCGGCGGATGCGCCTCCAGCGGGATCATGACCTTTCCTCCTCCTTGGTGACACTCTGTTTCTCCTCCCGCGACAGGTCCGCGGCAGGCGAATGCCCGCTATCGGCGCGCCCTCCGAGAACCCGCAGCAGCGCCAGCGAGACCAATGCCACGCCCGCCATCACGACCCTCTCCATCAACGAGGGAAAGTGCGGCAACAGCGTGACGTAGAGGAACGCCGTGGCCAGCAGAAATCCCCACCACGCCCAGACGGGAAACCCGCGCGCCTCGATGGGCGGGTATGCACGTTGCGCCTTCTGCGCCGCACGGTCTTCCCTGGCGAGAGTCTTGGACCGACTGCGCTTCACGCTGCTGAAGAACACGAACAGCAGGGTCAGCACGATCCCCACGAGACGCTGCCAGTCTCCCCGGCTGCGCTCTTCCTGCAGGATCGCGTCTACCAGATTCCCGAATTCCATGACGACTTGCCAGGCAAGGGTCTACTCCTGCAGGTGGGCCAGGTCTTTCCGGAGGCGGTCTACCTGGGCCGACTCGGCTCCCTCATAGTACCCGCGAATGCGGCCCTGTGCGTCCACCAGCGCCATACGGCTGGAATGGAAGAACGGACCGTCATCCCTGTCGGGATCGTAGTCCGGTAGCTCGCCGGCGCCGAGATGAAAGCCGTCCTTCGCCAGCGCGTAGATCTGTTCCGGCTCCCCGGTGACGAACAGCCAGCGTTCCGGCCGGGCGTTGAATCGTTCGGCATAGGCTCGTAGTACCTCGGGCGTATCGCGTGCCGGGTCCACGGTGATGGACAGCAGGCGCACCGGCGAATCGTCGGGGAGTTCCGCCTGAAGCCGCGCCATCTGTGCGCTCATGAGCGGGCACACGCCGGCGCAGCTGGTGAAGATGAAGTCAGCCACCCAGGGTGCGCCCTCCAGATTCCGGGCGGTGACCGCTGTGCCGTCGCTGCCCACCAGCGAGAAGTCGGGAATCTCTCCCAGGATCGGCAGGCCCAGCTCCGAGCTCATGGCCGCCACGGCCGGCACCTGCCCATCGGTGGCATACAACGTCCGCCTGGCCTGTCGGGCCCGCCACGCCCAGGCGGCGCCGGCGACCAGCAGCGCCAACGCCACCAGAGTCACGAAGCCGGGCGAGAACCAGCGACGTCCGTCGCTCACGCCCCGCCCTCCGAGGGACGCCGCCCTGCCAGGACGGTGCACGCCGCGAAGGTGAGCAGCGCGAAGAACAGAGTGACACCCGACGACAGCGCCAGCGACGGCAGTCCAGCGGGAGCTTCCAGCACCCACCCCATGCCGAGGCAGCGGCGCACCCCAGCCACCGCGTAGGTGAGCGGGTTGAACACCATGACCCACGACAGCCAGCCGGCGGCGCCCGAGGCGGGAAACAGGGCGCCCGACAGCAGCCACAGGGGCATGAGCACCAGGTTCATGACCACGTGGAATCCCTGGGTGGACTCCATGCGCCAGGCCAGCAGGAAGCCC
>CBDVAL010000016.1:0-26976 GCA_965371955.1 uncultured bacterium
CCGCGGTTATCGATGGTGGTGCCGCGGTCCATGATGGACAGGAAGTACTTGCGCAACTGCGCATGGGCCTTCTCCACCTCGTCCACCAGGATCACCGAGAACGGCGCCGCGGAGGCCCGGTGATGGAACTCGGTGAGCAGACCTTCCTCATCGCTGCGGATGAATCCGCGCGTGGAACCGCGCAGCTCGTTGATGTCCGAGGGATAGGTGTAGCTCGGGCCCTCGATGAGCAGCAACGGCACCTCCAGTCCCCACAGCCCCTCGAGGGCCTCCACCAGCCGCTCGATCAGCAGGTTCTTGCCCACGCCGGTGGGACCGATGAAGAAATACGACAGCGGCTTGCGGCGCGAGTGCGTGCCGGTGGCGAACAGGGAGAAGTCGTCACAGACCGTATCGATGGCCTCCTGCTGGTCGATGACCAGGTTCTTGAGGTCGCTGCGCAGCGCGGTGATGTTCAGGTTGGAGAACAGCAGCAGCCGCTCGTAGAACGACAGCAGCTCCTGATGGCTGAGCTTGGCGGTCTCGGGGTCACGCGCCTCCTGCATCGCCTCGGCCGGAGTCAGCTCGCGCAGACTGGCCGGGGCGATGGGCTCCGGCAAGTCCCGCAGCGGGGCATGGGCAGGGGATCCCGGTGTCGAATCCTCCAGGGGCGGGGTGTTCCCCGGCATGGTGTCGTCGCTCCCGGAGTCGTCCGTCGTGGTCAAGTTGTCGAAGGTCTCCCAGGCCTCCTTGCTGGGACCCTCGCCGAACAGGTGAAGGTGTGCCAGGACCTGGGCGTAGTGGGGGAACTTCTTGGCGCACTGGCGCAGGAACTGGATCTCCTCCTGGATGCGGCGCACGTCCACGCGGTTGTTGAGGAAGAACTCGCACAACCGTGGGTCCTGCGACAGCCCGTCCAGGATCTCCGAGGCCCGGTGGTAGGACGCCACGCCCAGGTTCTGCAGGTCGTGGCTGCCGTGCGCCTGCTTGCCGAACAGGCCCACATCGTAGAGGCACTTGTCGCCCACCAGGCGAACCTCCTCGGGGAAGGCGCGCACCCGCCGCAGCCATGCCACCGAGGGGTCCTCATTGCGGCGCTTCTCCCTCCAGATGCGCTGCAGGAAGTCGACGGTGGAGTGCAGCTCCGGGTTCATGATCTTGTGGATGGTGGGCTCGTGATAGAAGTCCGCCAGCAGCAGGAACGGATTGGAGGCCAGGCCGCTCAGGTAGCGCATCTCCACGTCGTCGAAGGTCGCCTCACCGAAGTACTTCTGGGTGATCTCGTGCAGGCGCGTCTCGAGGCGCTTGCGATCCAGCGGGGCCAGGTATTTTAGCGGCGTGTCCGAGCTTGCCATCTTCTTCTGCTCCATCCCATTCCCTCGTCCCGGGGCCGGCGCCTGACGGCGCAGCGGGTTCTCTGCTCCGGAACGCGTTTGGCGATGACCTCCTATACCTCCAATATGCTTGCCCCTGGAGGAATTTCAACGTACCCGCGCAAAGAAAATGGGCCGGGGGTAGATTTTCCCCGTCGGGTGCGCGGTTCGGCGATCTGGAAGGTCCCGGGCCGGCACAGGGCAACCCTGTCGGGTTCCGTACAGGCCGTCAAGGGCGTGATTCTTCATGGAGTTGAAGACGTGGTCAGGGAGCCGGAAAAAGACTCTCGGGGTGGCTTGACAAGCCCGGGAGTCAATATTATTATCAGCACTCAAAGAGGCCGAGTGCTAACGCGCTCCCCATGATTCCGCGGCTCGACCGCGGAACCCTTTACTGAACAGTCACTTACAAACAAATCGGGCAGACGCCCGATGAGGAGGGAATCGCATGAAAGTGAAGCCGCTGGGAGATCGCGTGCTCATCAAGCGCGTGGAGCCCGAGGAGACCAAGAAGGGTGGCATCATCATCCCGGACACCGCCAAGGAGAAGCCCATGGAGGGCAAGGTCATCGCGGTGGGCTCGGGAAAGTACGACGAGAGTGGCAAGCGGATCGCCATGGACGTCAAGAAGGGCGACCGGGTGCTCATCGGCAAGTACGCCGGCACCGAGTTCAAGCTGGACGATGATGACCACGTCATCGTGCGCGAGGACGAGATCCTCGGCGTGCTTGGCTAGACGTTCTTCAGGGTAGTCCCTGCCGCGACGGCGGGGTCTTCTATTCTTTCGATTAGCAAACCGAGAGCAACTCGGTTGAGGAGAAGTGATATGGCTGCCAAGGAAGTCACCTATTCCGAGGATTGCCGGCAGGCGATGCTGCGGGGCGTCAACAAGCTCGCCGATGCCGTCAAGGTCACCCTCGGACCCAAGGGTAGGAACGTGGTTCTGGAGAAGAAGTTCGGCTCGCCCACCAGCACCAAGGACGGTGTGACCGTCGCCAAGGAGATCGAGCTCGAGGACGCGCGCGAGAACATGGGCGCGCAGATGGTGCGTGAGGTTGCCAGCAAGACCTCTGATGACGCCGGCGACGGCACCACCACCGCCACCGTGCTGGCGCAGTCCATCTTCCGCGAGGGCGTGAAGTCGGTCACCGCCGGCCTCAACCCCATGGACCTCAAGCGCGGCATCGAGAAGGCCGTGGAGGCCGTCTCCGCGAAGATCAAGAGGTCCTCCAAGTCCGTCCAGGGCAGCTCCATCGCCCAGGTGGGCACCATCTCCGCCAACAACGACACCACCATCGGTGAGATCATCGCCCAGGCCATGGAGAAGGTCGGCAAGGACGGGGTCATCACCGTGGAGGAGGCACGCGGCATGGAGACCACCCTCGAGGTGGTGGAGGGCATGCAGTTCGACCGCGGCTACCTGTCGCCGTACTTCGTGACCGACCCCGAGCGCATGGAGTGCACCATCGAGGATCCCTACATCCTCATCCACGAGAAGAAGATCAGCAACATGAAGGATCTGCTGCCGATTCTCGAGCAGGTTGCCCACAAGTCGAAGCCCTTCCTCATCATCGCCGAGGACATCGAGGGCGAGGCGCTGGCCACCCTGGTGGTCAACAAGCTGCGCGGCACGCTGCAGGGCGCCGCAGTCAAGGCGCCTGGTTTCGGTGACCGCCGCAAGGCCATGCTCGAGGACATCGCCACCCTCACCGGCGGCAAGAGCATCACCGAGGATCTCGGCATCAAGCTCGAGAACATCAAGATCGAGGACCTGGGCCGGGCCAAGAAGGTCACCATCGACAAGGACAACACCACCATCCTCGAGGGTGCCGGCACCACCAGGGACCTGGAGGGTCGCGTCAAGCAGATCCGCGCGCAGGTCGAGGAGACCACCTCGGACTACGACCGCGAGAAGCTGCAGGAGCGTCTGGCCAAGCTGGTGGGCGGCGTTGCCGTGGTGAAGGTCGGTGCGGCCACCGAGACCGAGATGAAGGAAAAGAAGGCTCGCGTCGAGGACGCCATGCACGCCACCAAGGCGGCCGTGGAAGAGGGTATCGTCGCCGGCGGCGGCGTGGCCCTGCTGCGCGGTATCCCCGCCCTGGACAAGATCCAGGACGACAATCCGGACATCCAGGCGGGCATCAACATCGTCCGTCGCGCTCTCGAGGAGCCGCTGCGCCAGATCGCCAACAACGCGGGCCAGGAGGGCTCCGTGGTGGTGAACAAGGTCAAGGAGCTCAAGGGCAACAAGGGCTTCGACGCTCAGGCCGAGGAGTACGTCGACATGGTCGAGGCGGGCATCATCGATCCCACCAAGGTCACCCTGAACGCTCTGCTCAACGCGGCTTCCATCGCCGGCCTCATGCTCATCACCGAGGCCCTGATCAGCGAGATCAAGGAAGACGACAAGGGCAAGATGGGTGGCGGCGCCCCCGGCGGCATGCCCGGCGGTATGGAGGGGATGTACTAAACACCCACCCCCTGCCATTTGCCCATCCGGCCTCTCCGGCCGGATGGGCTTTTTCTTGTCCGTCTCCTATTTGCTAGAATGCGGCCATGGGGCTGGGGCGGTTTGATGAGATCGCGGAGTTGTTTGACCGGGTCACGGAGACCCGACTGCACTGGCGGCTGCGTTGTGGCGCCACGGCGCCGTTGAGGCCGGTGGCGGGGCGGACGGTGCTGGATCTGGGTACGGGGCCCGGCGGGTTGGCGCGGGACCTGGCGCAGCAAGGCGCGCAGGTGGTGGGCCTGGACGGCGCGCCGGAGATGCTACAGCGGGCGAGCTTGCGCATACGGCGCGCCGGGCAGGATGCGTCCGTGGCGCTGGTGCAGGGCGATGCGACGTGCATACCCCTGGCCGCTGACTCGGTGAGCGATGTGGCGGGACTGCTGGTACTGCACCTGCTGAAGGACCCGGCTGCCGCGTTGCGCGAGTGCAGGCGTGTGCTGAGGCCGGGCGGGCGGCTGGCGCTGGTGACGCAGTCCGATGACTTCGCAGCCGACGCCGCCGGACGGCTCGATCAGCCGCTGGAGCAACTGGAGGAGGAGTTCCTGCAGGGCTGTCACGGGTCGGCGGAGTCCCACCTCCGCCGGGATCGTCAGGCCTGGCGGGAGGAGTTCCAGGCCGCCGGCCTGCCGGCGCCCACCATCACGCACGTGGTCCCCGGAGTGGCGTGGCTGCTGTTCGCACGTCTTCCGGGGGTCCGCGAGGATGATCTCACAGGAGAACCCACATGAGCGCGACGAAGAAGAAGGTCCTGCTGGCGGATGACACGCGGTTCTTCCGCACGGCCCTCTCGGAGATACTGGAGGGTGCAGGATGCCAGGTGCTGCAGGCCGAGGACGGCCGTGCCGCCCTGGAACAGGCGCAGGCCGAGCTGGCCTCGCTGGACCTGCTCATCCTGGACGTGGAGATGCCCGAGATGGACGGCTTCGAGGTGCTCTCCCGCGTGCGCGACTTCGAGACCGCGGACCCGGTGAAGGCCCTGATACTGTCGGGGGTGGAGTTCACGCCCGGGCAGCAGGAGAAGCTGCGAACCCTGGGAGTGAGGGAGGTCCTGCAGAAGTCGGTGCCGCTGCCGGAACTGGCCGGGAGGATCGTGCAGCTACTGGAGGAGTAGAGGACTACTAGCCGCCGGCAAAGCCGCTGAACGAGTCACCCATGCTGACGTCTTCCGGCAGGTCAATGTGGTAGACGGTCTCGGGGATACCGGCATTCAACCGGACGTTGCTGAAGGAGAAGGTGGTCACGTCACCGTTCTTCTCCAGATACGTGATGCGCTGGGTGTGGCCCGTCTCCGGATGGAGCCAGATGCGGATCTCCTGCAGCCGCGAGCGTTTGCGCCTCTTCTTCGGCGTCAGGAGCAGCAGGTCGGCACCCTCGGGGTCGCCCTCGCCCGGGGTGCCCAGGGAGATGTCATAATCCTTGCGCAGTTCCTCGGTGTTCACGCCCAGTTGCAGGTAGCGGCGGATGCGCCGGTTCCAGCGCCGCACGTTCACCTCCTCCACCTTGTTGAGGTCCGGGTAGTAGGCCACCAGAAGATCGGAGGTCAGGAGGATCTGTTTGGGCGACGGTGTCTCGTAGTTCCAGAAGAAGTTCAGCGGCCGGGAATGATACAGGGTTCCGGTGAGGACGACCTCGTCCTTGAGCAGGGCCAGGCTCTTCCTCTCCTCGAATCTGCACTGGAGCGTCTCGATGGACGCCTGCGCCTCGGCAAAGCGGTCCAGGACCTCCTGCAGCGCCGGGTCCACCGGGCTGGAAGGTGCCTTGTCCTCGGGCATGGCGATGAGGAGCGAGGCCAGCAGGCCGACCATCAGGCCGGCCATCAGAGTTCGACGGGAGAAACGCAATGGCATCAGGAGACTCACGGGACCGGTTCGGGCGTCGTTCAGCAGGTAGGCACGGCTCGCAATACGTCGCATCAGACTAACCCTATGCTACGTAGATTCCAAGCCTCCCGTTCCGGTTCCCGGCCGGCACCGCCCGGCGCTCCACGCCTCCCGGCCTCGGGCGCGAAAACACCTGTGTTTGCGGCCATCTGCGCCGTGTTGCTGGCCGCCTGTGCGGCGCACCGCCAGCGGCCGTCGGAAGCCTCCCCGGGGGCGGTGCCCGGCGCCATCCTCCAGGCGGAGGATCGGCGCGACCCGGCGCCGCTACGGCCGCTGCTCGAGGACGCCAGCGCCGAGGTGCGGGTCCGGGCCGCCCTGGCCCTGGGCCGCATTGCCGACCCCCGGGACGCCGGGGCGCTGACGGGATTGCTGCGCGACCCGGTGGCCAGGGTGCGGGCCACCGCCGCCTTCGCCCTGGGTCTGCTGGGCGAGGCCTCGGCCTCCGAGGCCCTGGCCGGCCCGCTCGCCGATGCGGACGCCGGCGTCCGTGCGCGCGCCGCCGAGGCCGTCGTGCGCATCGGGGCGCCGGGAGCCGCGGCGCTGCTCGAGCCCGCACTGCATGACGAGAGCGGGGAAGTGGCCTCCACGGCGCTGCTGCGTGCCTGGAGGCTGCAGGACCCCGGGCTGGTGGCACCGGTGCTTGCCGCCGCGGAGGGGGAGGATCCCCGCCGGCGCGTAGCGGCCGCGTACAGCCTGATGCGCATGGTGGGGCCCCCGAACACCGGCGCCACGCCGGTGCCCGGCGGCACGGACATGTCCGCCGCCACACGCCGGCGCGCCGGGCGGGTCCTGGTGGCCCTGGCGGCGGACGATGACGGGCGTGTCCGCGAGCTGGCGGCGCGCGGCCTGGGGGGCGACGGCCTGCCCGGTGCCGAGGAGGCCCTGCTGTCGCTGCTGTCCGATCCCTCCTGGCGGGTGCGGGTCAACGCGGTGCGTTCCCTCGGGCGGCTGGGCGCTGATTTCAACCCGGAGTCGCTGGTGCCGGCCCTGGCGGACACCCACGTCAATGTGCGCGTGGCTGCCGTGCAGGCGCTGGGGTCGTTGCCGTCGACGCCGTACTTGATCCAGCAGGTGGAGGCGCTGCGCCAGGCGCCCGAGGGGCCGGTGCAGCTGGCGGCGCAGCGGGCCCTGGCCACCTGGCTGGGTGCGGAGTTCCTGCCCAGCGCACTGCAGCTGGCCGGCAATGCCGACGCCTCGGTGCGCGCTGCCGCAGCCGGGATGCTCGGCGATATCCCCGGGGCCGCTGCCCGCGCCCGGCTGCAGAGCCTGCTGGACGACGAAGCGCCGCCGGTGGCCAGCGCCGCCCTCAACGCCCTGGTGGAGCGTGAAGGCACCGATCGGTTGACACTGGGGCTGGCGGTGGCAGTGCAGGCGAAGGACTTCACGGTCCGCGCGGCGGCGGTGGCGCTGCTGCCCAGCGACGATCCGTCGGTACTGGAGACGCTGGAGAAGGTCTGGAAGGGCGCGTTCGAGGATCCCCAGACCGACGTGCGCATGGCGGTGACCCGGAGTCTACAGGGCGCTGCCTCCACCCGCCTGCTGCGGCGGGTGCTGGCCGAGGATCCGGACTGGCGAGTGCGGGTGGAGGCGGCCTCGATGCTGAGGGCCCGGGGCGCCGATCCGGCGGCGTACGCGGGGTCGCTGGAGACCGGCCGGTCCGCGGCGGACTACCAGCGGCTGGCACGTGACTCCGCGGGCACGCAGCGCGTGGAGTTGGTCCTGGAGCGCGGCCGGATCGTCCTGGAGCTGTTCGGCGAGGACGCGCCGCTCACCGTGGCCAACTTCACGCAGCTCGCCGGACGCGGCTACTTCGACGGACTGACGTTCCACCGCGTGGTTCCGAACTTCGTCATCCAGGGCGGTGATCCCCGCGGCGACGGATGGGGTGGTCCGGGCCATCAGATCCGCTGCGAGATCAACCGACGCCCCTACGTCCGCGGCACGCTGGGCATGGCGTTGGACGGCAAGGACACCGGTGGCAGCCAGTTCTTCATCACGCATACGCCGCAGCCGCACCTCGACGGCGGCTACACCGTGTTCGGCCAGGTGGTGGAGGGAATGGATCTGGTGGATCAGGTGGTGCAGGGCGAGGTGATCCGGGAAATGCGAGTCGTCACGTCTGCAGTGCCGCGATGAGCGACTCCACCCGGCGCACCTGCTCGGTGCTCAACCCGCTGCCGCTGTAGCGCGCGCGGCAGAACAGGTCGGTGACCTCGAGGATCTCCACGCCCCGTCCACTGGGCTTCTCGGCCTGCCGCGCGAACTCCAGCGGCGTCAGGTGCGGGGACCGGCGGATGCCGTGCCGCTCCAGGGCGCGCAGGAAACGCCGGTACATGTCCAGCAAGCGGTCGGCCTCCCCGGGCTGCACCCGGCGTGGCCGCCAGAGCCGCAGGCGATGGCGCAGCAGCGGGAGGTAGCGACGCATGGCCGCCAGCGTCACGGCCAGCACCATCAGCCCCAGCGCCCCCCACGCCACCTGGCGCATGGAGCCGGCGCTGCGCAGCGTGGCGCCCAGGGCCGCACTGGCCCGTGAGAGTGCGGACGAGGCGAAGTCGCGCACCGTCCCCAGGATGGACGCCTGGTCGTTGAGGTCCAGGCCGACGATCCAGGTGTCCCAGGCGATCTCGGCCTGCTCCATGAACCGCCGCAGCCGCGTCAGCACGCCGGCCTGGACCTGCGGCGCCGGTGGCGTCGGGTCGAATTCCACCCAGCCGTGTCCCGGGAAGTAGATCTCCACCCAGACGTGGGCGTCGCTCTGGCGCACCAGGTAGGTACGGTGGAGCTCGGAGTACTCGCCTTGCAGAAACCCGGCCACGACGCGCGATGGGATCCCCTGGAGACGCGCCATCACCGCCAGGGACGTCGCGAAGTACTCGCAGTGTCCGGGAGCGCCGTCCAGCAGAAAGCGCGCCAGAGGATCGGCAACGCCGCGGTCGTTCACGTCCAGGGTGTAGGTGTAGCCCTGCAACAACCCGCGCTGCAGGTTGCGCACCACATCGTACGGTTCGCCGGCGCCGGCGGTCAGATCACGGGCCAGTACGGCAATACGCGGGTCCAGTTCCGGGGCGTCCAGGTACATGGCCGCGATGCGATCCGGGTAGTTCCGGCCGGCGCCACGCAGCCGGTCGCCCAGCAGTTCCGACGACTGCAGCTCGGAGGTCACCTGGTAGCGCACCCGCCTGCTTGGCGGCCGTCTGATCTGGAGGGTGCCCTCGGTGTGGCGCTTCACACGGCGGAAGTCCCGGGTCTGCAGCATCACCGGGTCGGCGGCGGCGAATAGCGCCTGGGTGCCCATGGGCTCGAGGATGACCTCATAGGACAGGGAGCGCCCACCGGACGGAGTGCGGAGCAGGAAGCGGTCGCCCTCGGGGACGTGCGTGAAGCCGAAACTCGAGGTGCGCGTCCAGCTGCGGCCGTCGTAGTCGTCGAAGGCCTGGCCGCGCCAGCGCAGCGTCGCCCCCTGCGGCGCGGCGCCCTGCAGGCGCACCCGCAGGGCCAGTTCGTGGTTCTTCTTGATGCTGTTGATGGAGCCCAGCTCGATGCGGTTGGAGAAGCCCGAGAGGCGCTGGCGTGGGCTGCCGGCGGCGCGGAAGTAGCCGGTGCCCACGTGCGGGATCAGGAAGAAGAACAGCGTCCCCAGGATCACGATGGACGCGACCCAGCCGGTCAACGTCCGCCAGCCCGGCCCCGGCATCTCGCGCACCGGGACGCCGGCGGCATCCAGCTGGCGGCAGGCCAGGGCGCGCACCGCCACCACCAGGTAGAGAACCAGAGGGATGGCGAACAGGAACTCGGTGGTGGTGGCAGTGGCCGCCACCATACCCAGAAAGGAGATCAGCAACAGGTGCAGGTGGTCGCGATGGCTGCGTGCCGCCATCAGGCGCTGCACGGACAGGAAGATCAGCAGGCGTAGCGAGGCCCCCAGCAGGTCGTGTGTGATCAGAAACAGATCCGCGGCGTAGACCAGCAGATAGCCCACCGCCGCCAGGTTCCACAGGAACTCCGCGCGCTCCGATGGGACGGTGCCGCGGCGGTTGCGCAGCACCGCCCAGGCCAGGACGCCGGCGGCCAGAAGCATGGCGCCGGGACCCGTCGTCCCCGACATCAACAGGCCGAGTATCGACACGCCCAGGGCCGCGTGCACCGCGCCGAGGAAGCGCTCGGGGAGGCGATGGGCAGCGGTGGTGCTCACAGCGCCGCCTGCCGGGGCAGTCCCAGGCGAATCACACCGGGCGTGCCGTCGAGCTCCGCAGCGAACGGCTCGGCGTCCGGCGCCACCCGTGGCTCCACGGTGGCCAGGTACTCCAGCACCTGCCGGTGTCCGCCGGGTGGATCCACCTCGGAGAACTCGGAGTCCGGTGCCAGGAAGCGAAAGCCGGTGCGCTCCTCGGCACACCGCAGTACCGCCGCCGTGGCCAGCGATACCTGCTCCTCGAAGCGCTCGCGTACACGCGCATCCAGGCGGTCCACCGTGGGGTCGAACACCAGCAGCAGATGCTCGGTGTTGGTCTCCAGGAACTCCTTGACGATCAGATGGCTGGTCCGCGCCGTCGCCCGCCAGTCGATGTGGCGCGAATCATCGCTCCACTGGTAGTCGCGCATCTGATGCAGCTCCAGGCCCTCGCCCACCCGGCGCGCGGGCGCTTCGCCGCGCTCGTGGGCCAACGCCTGGTCCGGCGAACCCAGGGCGAGGGGCGCCGGGAAGACGTAGTAGTCGCCCCTCGCGCTGAGGCTGCGCCGCCGGCGCACCAGCCCCAGCGGATCGCAGGTGGTGAGCTGCACCGAGTCCGCGCGAAACAGGCCGCGGCGCGGGAACTCCGTCTGCACGAAGGCGGTGCGCGAGGCCCCGGGCATCAACGGCGGGAGGTCGAGCTTGTCCGTTCGTCCGCCGATGCGCACGGAGACGCCCGGAGAGAGGGCGCGCGGGTGCGGGTTGCTCAGCAGGACCACCATGGCCGTGGGCTCGTCGGCGAGGATCTCCTCGGGATACGAGAGATCTACGCTGACGCGCGACAAGGCCCGCCGGCCTGCCAGGGCGGACAAGGTCATGGCGGCAAGGCACAACCCCAGCAGCAGGTAGAGCAGGTTATTTCCGGTGTTCAGCGCGGCGAAGGCGATGCCGCCCAGCAGCAGCAGCAGGCCCCGCCCCAGGCGCGTCGGCATGTCTCTACTCCGTTACAGGGGTACCTCGACGCGGCCCAGGATCTCCTCGATCACACGGCATGAGGTTTCGCGGTGGGTGCCCGCGGCAGTGGCCATGCGCCCCTTGAGAACCAACCGGTGCGCCAGCACCGGGACGGCGAGCGTCTTGACATCATCCGGCAGCACGTAATCACGGCCTTCCACAACGGCCAGAGCCTGGCAGGCGCGGTAGAGCGACAACGAGCCGCGCGGTGATGCGCCCAGCTGCACCGCCTCGGCGGTGCGCGTGGCCTCCACCACCGTCATCAGGTAGTCGAGCACCGAGTCCTGCACGCGGATCTCGCACACCTTCTTCTGCAACGCCACCACCTCGTTGCCGGTGAGCACTGCCTGCAGCGTCTCCGCGGGGTGGGTGAGGCGCTGGCGCACGATGATCTCTTTCTCTGCATCGCGCTGCGGGTAGCCCATCTCGATGCGCAGCAGGAATCGGTCGAGTTGCGAATCGGGCAGCGGGTAGGTGCCGTGATGCTCCACCGGGTTCTGGGTCGCCAGGACGAAGAACGGGTCGGGGAGGGTGCGCGGCCGGCTGTCCACCGAGACGCGGAACTCGCTCATGGCCTCCAGGAGCGCCGACTGGGTCTTAGGGGTGGTGCGGTTGATCTCGTCGGCCAGCAGAACGTTGGTGAAGATGGGGCCCGGCTTGAACTCGAACTCGCGCGTCTCGGAGTTGAAGATGGTCACGCCGATGACGTCCGAGGGCAACAGGTCGGACGTGAAGCTCACCCGCCGGAAGGTGCAGTCCAGCGAACGCGCCAGGGCCGAGGCCAAGGTGGTCTTGCCCACGCCGGGGATGTCCTCGATGAGCAGGTGTCCCTTGGCCAGCAGGGCCACCACTGCCAGCTTCACCACGTCTTCCTTGCCACGGATCACCTGCTGGATGTTGGCGCGCAGGATCTGTACCTGGCGGAAGGGGCCTGCGTCCTGGTTCTGGTTGCTCGGGCTCGGGGACGGCTGCATCAATCAGAGAATGCCGGCTTGTGCCGTGCCGGGACCGTGGATCTTTTCGCGCTCCTCGGCCCAGCGCTCGGGTGCGATGTTGCAGAAGGCCTCCACCACTTTGGGGTCGAACTGCGTGCCGGAGAACTGCTGCAGTTCCTTGCGGGCCTTCTCGTAGGATAGTGCGCCGCGGTACGGACGGTTGGAGGTCATGGCGTCGAAGGTGTCCACCACGGAGAAGATGCGGGCGCCCAGCGGGATCTCCTCACCCTGGCTGCCCTTGGGGTAGCCGGTGCCGTCGAACTTCTCCTGGTGAGCCATCACGATCTCACGCGCCATCTTCAGGAACCGGATGTTCTCCAGGATGCGGTAGCCCTTCTCCGGGTGCTGCTTCATGATCTCGAACTCGTCCTCGGTGAGCTTGCCGGGCTTGCGCAGGATGGCGTCGGGGATGCCGATCTTGCCGATGTCGTGCAGCAGCGCGCCCCAGCGAAACTGACTCAGCTCCGGCTCATGCACGCCCATGACCTCGGCCAGTACGTAGGTGAACTGCGCCACGCGCAGCGAATGGTCCTGGGTCTCGGTATCGCGGCTGTCCAGCGCGGCCACCAGGGCCTCCAGCGTCGTCTGGTAGCTGCTCTGGATCTCGTCGTACGCAGCCTTGAGGTCGCGGAACAGCTTGCGGATCTCATCGTTCTTCCCCTGCAACTGCTGTGTGCGCTCCGCCACCTTGTGTTCCAGGTTGAGCTGGTACTCGCGGTTCTCACGCACCAGCCGGCGCTTCTCGAGGATACGGTCCACGGTGATGGACACTTCTTCGAGGTTGAACGGTTTGACCACGTAGTCGCTGGCGCCCAGACGGATGGCGCGTAGCGCGGTGCCGGTATCCACCACGCCGGTGACCATCACCACGTCCAGCTCCGGCCTGGTGATCTTCACCTCCTGCAGCAGCGAGATACCGTCCTTGCCGGGCATGTCGATGTCGCACAGCATCAGATCGACGTCCATGGTGGCGATCTGGGCCAGCGCCTCGAAGGCGTTGTTCACGGTGATGACCCGGAATCCGTGGCTATTGAAGTGCTCGGTGAGCAGTTCGCGGATCACGCGTTCGTCGTCGACTATGAGGATCTGGTGTGCAGACATGTTCCGGCGAGGTACCTCGGTGGCGGGCTTCTGACTGCCCAGGAAGCGGGCAGGGAATCAATGTAGTGCCTGTCGCGTCCTGATCAAGGACGTTCTGGGTGTCCGGATCCGGACGGTGCGGCTACGATCAGGCGTTGCATGGTAGCGCCATCCGGGGGCTCAAGGCAAACCGGTTGCCCCCGGGAGGCGAGTACTCTATTCTGACGGTGCTCAGTTTCCATACAGGAGTCCGGATGCCCAAGGTGACCTGTAGTCGATGCGAGGAAGAGCGCGAGGGGCTGGCGAAGCCCCCGTTCCGGGGGGAGATGGGCGAGCGCATCCACGCCTCCGTGTGCGGCGGCTGCTGGGTGGCATGGCTGGAGGAGCAGAAGAAGGAGATGAACGAGCACCGGCTCAGCATGATGAACCCGGAGCATCAGGAACGGTTGCTGCAGCTGATGCAGACGTTTCTGGGATTGAAGTCGTCCGGGTGATCAGGTTCCAGCTTGGGCCCGCCGTGGCGACCCCACGCGGCGGACGCCACGGCTTCCGCCTCTGCTCCAATCCTTAGTGCTCCAGGCGACCCCCGAATTGCACCCAGGCGCGGAAGCCTCCGGTCATGGAATGGACGTTGGTGTAGCCCATCTGCTGCATGACATCGCATGCCAGTGCCGAGCGCATGCCGCTGCCGCAGTAGACGATGATCTCCGCGTCAGCATCCCGCAGCAGCTGGGGAGCCTGTCCCTCCAGAACCCCTCGCGGGATGAGGATCGCGGCCGGCAGGTGGCCGCGCTGGAACTCTTCACCCTCTCTGACGTCCAGCAGCACCAGTTCCTGCTCGTGGTGAAGCTTGCGCTGCACGTCCTCCGGAAGGATCTCCTTCACCCGCGTCAGGGCATCCTGGACGAAGTCGCGCAAGGTCTTGCTGAGGGCCATGTTCCTACTCCGCGGACAGCAGTTCCACCAGTTGCTGGAGACTGCGGACGGTCAGGGTATCCTCGCGGGATGCCCGGCCACGGCGCACCAGCAGCACGGCCTGCAGGCCGGCCAGCCTCGCCCCCTGCACCTCGGCGCGATTCTCGCCGACGTAGAGCACCTGCACCGGCGCCACGTCGCGGCCCAGGTGTGCCAGGGCGTTCTGGAACGCCAGCGGGTCCGGCTTGGGCGGCGGGTATCCGGGGGGGGGTGGCGACTGTGCCAGGACCACCGGCTCGAACAGCTCGTCCAGCGGCTCGGGCTCCAGCAACAGGCGTCCAAGCATGGCCTGGTCCCAGCCGCGCGGCACGTTGGACAGCAGCCCAACCCGGCGTCCCTGCGCCTTGATGGCGGTGGCGGACTCCAGCGCGTCGTTGTACCAGGCGAATTTGCCGGTCTCCGGGTCGCGGTACGCCAGCGTACCGCCCACGTCGAAGAAGACCGCCACGATGCTGTCGGGGAACAGCAGCCCGCTGCCGTCGCGGCCCTCCTGTTGCCCGAGCCCCGGGGAGACGGTGAACGCCGGGATCAGCAGTAGCACCAGACGCGCGGCTCGTTGTGCCCGACGCATCATTCCATGCCCGAGCGCGAGCGGTAGCGCTCCAGCAGCTTCTTGTGCAGCGCCATCTCCTTCTCGGCCTCCTCGGTCTTGTCCTGGCGGTGCAGAGCAAGCGCCAGTTGGTAATGATAGCGGGGGTTGCCGGGGTTGCGCTTCACCGCGGCGCGCAGATTGCTCTCGGCGCTCTCCGCCTTGCCCTGGGACAGCTGCAGCTTGCCGAGATAGTAGTAGAGCAGGGAGGCATGCGGGCTACGCGTCATGGCGGTGCGCAGGATGCGTTCCGCCTCCTGCCCTCTGTCACGGTCCGTGAGCAGATCTGCCAGGTTGGCGGCGGCGATGGGGTTGCCCGGGTCCAGCGACAGCGCCGCCCGGTAGGCCTTCTCCGCGGCGTCGGCATCTCCCATCTGTCCACGGGCCGAACCGATATCCGCCTGGGCGATGGACAGCTGATCGGACGCTGCCTTCGAGGTGAGCACCTTCTCGAACACCTGGATGGCCTCGGAGTAGCGGCCCATTCGAGCCAGGATCTTGCCGTGCAGCAGCTGGTGCTCCACGTCTTCCGGCTGCGCGCGCAGCAGAAGCTCCACGTCGGCCAGGGCGGCCTGCTCGTGTCCCAGGACGACCTCGGCGCGTGTCCGGGCGGTGCGGAGGGCCAGATCGTCCGGGGCCAGCGCCAGCAGGATGCTGAGCTGCTTCACCGCATCCCGGTAGCGCTCAGCCTGCGCCAACGCCAGCGCCAGCCCGCGGCGGGGTCCGAACGGGAGTGGCTCCTGGGCATCGGCCTCCTCCAGGACGCGGGCTGCCAGGCCGTAGGCGCGCTCGGAGAGCAGGTCCCGGCCCAGCAGGCGCAGCATGGCGGCCTGACGGGTGCCGGCGTCATAGGCGGCCCGGCGCTCGGCGTGAGCTTCGTCCGTCTTACCCTGCTGTTCCAGGATCTCGGCCAGCAGCCGGTGCGCCTCACCGGAGTCCGGCAGGTCGCTCAGAATCTCTCGCAGCAGCGTCGCGGCTCCGTCCAGTTCTCCCGAGCCCATCAGGCTCCGGGCGCGGCTGAACCCGTCCTCGGCCGGCTGCGCCATGGCGGTGGCGCCGGCCAGCAGCATGGCAAGGATCAGCCACCCTGCCGGATACTGTAACCTGCGGTTACTTTCTCGCGGCACGATTCACCACTCCTGCGCCGCGTCGGATGGTCACCAGCGCGTCCGCCTTGAACCCCTCGACGGTCTCCAGAGTGCCGTCGGGCCATCTTATCTCCACTCGGTCCACCTGCGCTCGCCCGCCCAGGCCGAAGTGCAGGCGCGGGTCGTTGGACGAGATGTGCGAGCCGCCGGCGCGCGCCGTGGACGTCAGCCGCAGATCGCCGGCGTGCAGCGTCACGCGAGCCCCCACGGCCGCGGAGTTGGCGCCGCTTCCCTGCAGACGCACCTGCAGGAAGTGCCGGCCCTCGGTGGGCGTGCGGTTCAGCAGAAGCGCCGGACGGCCGTCCAGGTGCTGCACCACCAGGTCCACGTCACCGTCGTTGTCCACGTCGCCGAACGTGGCGCCGCGCGAGCATCTCTTCACCGCCAGGCCTTCCACCTCCTCCGCCTTGACGAATTTCTTGCCGTTCCACAGCAGCACCATGTCGAGCTGATCGTAGCCGGTGTTGAGCCCCTGCCCGTCCACCTGCGGGTAGACATGTCCGTGAGCGAAGAAATAGTCGCGGTAGCCGTCCAGGTTGAAGTCGTAGTGTCCCACGCCCCAGCCCAGCGCCGCCAGCGTCAGGTAACCCATGCCGGTCTGGAAGGTCATGTCCTGGAAGTACGAGCCACGGTTGCGATAGAGGGTATGCGTGTCATGGGAGAAGTTGGTGACCACGATATCGCCCATCCCGTCGCCGTCGTAGTCGCTGATCTCCAGCCCCATGCTGCCCTGCTCGCGCCCGTGGTCGTCGAACGCCACCTGGAAGAACGAGCCCACCTCCTTGAACCTTCCCTTGCCGTCGTTCAGGTAGAGGTAGTTGGGCGTCACGTCGTTGGCGAGATAGAGGTCCAGGTCACCATCGCCGTCGAAATCCTCAAAGCCCGGCGTGAAACCGTAGTAGCCTTCCTTGTCGGCCAGTCCGGACTCCTCCGAGGCGTCCTCGAAGCGCACCATGCCGTCGTCGTCCGTTCCCAGGTTGCGGTAGAACGAATCACCCGCCCCCTTCAGGCCGCGGGGCCCGCAGAAGGTCTTCAACCCGCGCCAGTCGCATAGTCGTGGCGTGGGCCCGGCGGCCACGATGTCGTACTCCACGTAGTTGGCCACGAACAGGTCCAGGTCGCCGTCGCCGTCCACGTCGGCCATCGCCGCGCCGGTGCTCATGCGCGGGTCAGCCACACCCACCTGGTCGGCCACCTCCCGGAAGCGGCCCTTGCCGTCGTTGAGGTAGAGCTTGTTGGGGCCGTAGTTGGTGACGTAGAGGTCGATGTCGCCGTCCCCCTCCACGTCCGCCGCCACCACCCCCATGCCCCAGGTGGTGTCGCCGGTTCCCGATTTCTCGGTCACGTCGGTGAACCGGGGGACGCCATCGGGTCCGGGACCGTCGTTGCGGTAGAGGCGGTTCGAGGGCTTCGGTTCCACCCCCTGCTCGGACTCCAGCGTGCCGGCGTTCACCAGGTACAGGTCCAGGTCGCCGTCGTTGTCCATGTCGAGGAAGGCGACACCTCCGGTCACTGCCTCCGGGATGTGGAACTTGTTCGGGCTGCCGGCGGTGAGGTGGAAGTCGATGCCCGCCTGCTCGGTGACGTCCACCAGCAGGATGGTGTCGGCTTTCCTCGAGGAGCGGGGCTCGGCGGACGCGGGTTCCGCCGCCGGCAAGATGCCGCCGACGGCGAGAACCACCAGGGCGATGATGGGGTGGGGCTTTCTCATGGGCCGTCGGGGCGGGGCCTAGGGCCGCGAGGAGGAGTCGTCCGCTGCCTTGAGGTGGAAGCGGAAGAAATCCAACCCGGTTAAGTTCGTCATGCCCTTGCCGCGAACACGGTAGTGCTCGCCGGTGACCGTGAGCGTGGCGTCGTCCCATTGCCAGGTCCAGATCTGCAGGAACAGCGTGTACGCCGTACCCGACACGGAACGCGACGGTGGAGCGAGGACAGAACTCGGCTTGCCGTAGCGCTCTTCGAGGTCCGAGCCCATGCGGGTGAACAGGCCCGCAGAGGCATAGGATGTCCGCACCTCGGAAACGCGCTTATCACGGAACACCAGATTGATCTGGGCCAACCTGTGGGCGAGGCGCAGATCTGCATCGATTTGCCCTTGAGGGTGCAAGGGGAGTCCAACCACTGGGTCAAGCCGGGTGTCATGGATGTCTCGTTGGGGCACCCATGTGTAGCGCATCCCCTTGTCCGACGTCAGGGGAGTATAGTTCCGTAGGTCCAGCCGGCGGTCCACGTCGGCGAACGATTGCCCGAGGTAGATCTCTTCCAGTTGCAGCCCTTCAGGTGACGGATTCGGGCTCTCGGCCGCACCAGGAGCGGCGGCGGGGGCCAGGAATAGCAGCAGAACGAGCAGGATCCGGCTCATGAGACACCTCACGTCCATTCTATCCGTCCCGGACGTCGCTCGCCAGCGAGGGCCGCTGCCCCGGGTGCCGGCTTTCTGATAGCCTCCAGTCAGGCCGGAACTCCCGGAGGAAGCTCCTTGCGGCATTTCATGAAGCCAGTGGTGCTTGCGGTCTTGTTGTTGCTGCCTGCCGCAGGCCAGGGGAAAGGCCTCGATCCGCAGGATCAGTGGCCGCAATGGCGCGGGCCAACGGGCAATGGCGTGGCGAGCGGCAACCCTCCCGTCACCTGGAGCGAGACCGAGAACGTCCGCTGGAAGATCCCCCTGCCGGGCAAGGGGCTGTCCACGCCCGTCATCTGGGGCGAGCGCATCTTCCTCACCACCACCGTGCCGTTCGGCGAGGCCGGCCCGGTCTACCGCGAGCATGCTCCCGGCGCCCACGACGACATGGGCCCGGTGCGTAGCCACCGCTACGTCGTCCTGGCCGTCCATCGCGCCGATGGGCGCATCCTGTGGCAGCGCACGGTGCGCGAGGGGCGTCCCCACGAGGCCACCCATATCACCGGGAGCTGGGCTTCGCATTCCATGGTGACCGACGGGCGGCGCGTCTATGCGAGCTTCGGCTCCGCCGGCATCTATGCCCTGGACATGGAGGGCACGGTGCTGTGGGAGAAGGACCTCGGTGACATGCAGATCTTTCACGAGCATGGGGAAGGAAGCTCACCGGTGCTGTACGGCGAGACGCTTCTGGTGAACTGGGACCATCAGGGCCAGTCGTATCTGTTCGCCCTGGACGCAGGCACCGGGGTGGAGCGCTGGAAGGCGGCGCGCGACGAGATCACCTCCTGGTCCACGCCCCTGGTGGTGGAGCACGACGGGGTGGCGCAGGTGATCGTCGCGGCCACCAAGCGCGTGCGTGCCTATGACTTGAACAGCGGTGCGCCCCTGTGGGAATGCGGCGGCCTGTCGCGCAACGTCGTGGCATCCCCTGTAGCCGCGGACGGCTTCGTCTACGTCGGCAATAGCTACGACCGCAGGGCCATGATGGCCATCCGCCTGGCGGACGCGAAGGGGGACATCACCGGCACCGATGCCGTGGTCTGGAGCCGCGACCGGGATACACCGTACGTGCCGTCCCTGGTGCTCTCCGACGATACGCTGTGCTTCCTCAAGCACAGCCAGGGTGTTCTCACCTGCCTGGAGGCGAAGAGCGGCAGGCCGTTGTTCGGTCCGGTGCGCCTGCTCGGGATCCGCAACGTGTTCTCGTCGCCGGTGGCGGCATCCGGGCGCCTCTACATCCCCGGCCGCAACGGCGCCACGGCGGTGGTCAAGCTCGGCGCCCCGTTCGAGCTGTTGGCGCTCAACCAGCTGGACGACTCGTTCTCGGCCTCGCCGGCGGTGGCAGGAGACGAGCTATTCCTGCGCGGCCAGAGCCATCTCTACAGCCTGGTGGAGGAGAAGCAAGAGTAGCGCCAGCCGATCTACTTGGCCTCCAGCCAGTTGTCGCCCACGCCCACGTCCACCACCAGCGGGGCGTCCAGGGGATGAACGCCCTCCATGCACGAGACCACCAGATCCCGCGCGGCGGAGACCTCCTTCTCCGGCGCCTCCAGGATCAGCTCATCGTGCACCTGCAGGATCATCCGTGCCGCCAGGCCCTGGCCGCGCAGCTCGCGATCCACCTGCACCATGGCCATCTTGATGAGGTCGGCGGCTGTGCCCTGGATGGTGGTGTTGACCGCGGCGCGCACCGCCGCCTCTCGGGCCACGCGGTTGGAGCTCTGGATATCAGGCAGGTAGCGCACCCGGTGAAACAGGGTGCTCACCTTGCCGGTCCGCTTGGCCTCCTCCGAGACGCCATCGATGTACTCCTTCACACCGCCGAAATGGTGGAAGTAGTCGGTGATGAACTGTTTGGCCTCCTTGTAGGTCATGGACTGGGTCTGCGCCAGCCGGTGCGGGCCCATGCCGTAGATGATGCCGAAGTTCACTGCCTTGGAGCGGCCGCGCATCTCGGCCGAGACCTGGTCCAGGGGCACGCCGAAGACCGTCGCCGCGGTGGTGGCGTGGATATCCTCGCCGCGTCGGAACGCCTCCAGCAGCGCGGGGTCGCCGGTCATGTGCGCCAGGATGCGCAGCTCCACCTGCGAGTAGTCCGCCACCACCAGGCGGCAGCCGGATGCCGGGACGAACGCGCGCCGGATGCGCCGGCCACGCTCCGTGCGGATGGGAATGTTCTGGAGATTGGGGTCCGATGAGGACAGCCTGCCGGTGGCGGCCACCGCCTGGTTGAACGACGTGTGCACCCGTCCGGTGTCCGGATGCACCAGCGCAGGCAGGGCATCCACGTACGTGGACTTGAGCTTGGAAAGGCCGCGATAGTCCAGCACCATGCGCGCGATCTCGTGCTCTGTTGCCAGCCCCTCCAGTGCCTCCTGGCCGGTGGAGCGCGACTTGGTCTTGGTGGTCTTCCGCGTGGACTCCAGGCCCAGTTCGTCGAACAGCACGGCGCCCAGCTGGCGTGGGGAGTTGATATTGAACTCCTGCCCCGCCTGCCGGTGGATCTCCACCTGTAGCCGATCCAGCTCCTTCTGGAACTCCCGGGACATTCCGGCCAGGTAATCGACGTCGACCTGCACGCCGGCTCGCTCCATGCCGGCGAGCACCTCCAGCAGCGGAAGCTCCATTTCCTCGAGCAGCTTCCCCTGGCCCGCCTCGCGCAGACGTGGGCCCAGGGTCTCGGCCAGCTGCCAGGCGACATCCGCGCCCTCGGCGGCGTAGTTGCGCACCTTCTCCACATCCACCTGATCCAGCGCGACCTGCTTGGCGCCCTTGCCGGCCACCTCTTCATAGCGCAGCGTGCGGATCCCCAGGTGCTCCGCCGCCATGTCGTGCAGGTTGTGCTTGGCGATGGGATCGAGGAGGTACGAGGCGAGCATGGTGTCGAAGGCGATGCCCTGTAGCTTCACCCCGGCCCGCTCCAGGACGAGCAGGTCGTGCTTGAGGTTCTGGCCCACCTTCTGCACCGCCGGATCCTCCAGCAGCGGCCGCAGCACTTCCAGCGCGTCCGCAGCCGGGATCTGATCCGGCATGCCCATGTAGTGATGGCCCAGCGGCAAGTACCAGCCGCTCCCTGCCCGGTGCGAGAAGGACAGCCCCACCAGCCGGCCGCGCATCGGATCCAACGATGATGTCTCGGTGCACAGGGCGAACCGCCCTGCAGTGCGCAGCTCGGCCGTCAGCCTGCGCAGCTCGTCCAGCTCGAGGATGGTGACGTAATGCGCGTCCGGCGCCGCGGGCTCGGGCAGGAACTCCTGCAGCAGCGTGCGGAAGCCCAGGTCCTGGAACAGGGCCAGCGCCGCCCCCCCATCCGGATCGCTGCGGCGCAGCGCCTCCGGCTCCAGGTCCAGGGGGACGTCCGTCTTGAGGGTGACCAGCTCGCGGCTGAACCGGGCCTGGTCCGCCTCGGCCAGCAGGTTCTCGCGATACGACTTGCGCTTGATCTCCCCGGCGCGGGCGATGGCCGACTCCAGGTCGCCGAAGTCGCGGATGATCTGCTTGGCGCCCTTCTCACCGATACCGGTGACCCCGGGCACATTGTCCGAGGCGTCGCCCCAGAGCGACAGGACATCCACCACCTGGTCGGGGCGCACGCCGAAGACCTCCTCTACCTTGCTGGCGTCCAGGACCAGCTCCTTATGCGGGTTCATCACCACGATACCGTCACCCACCAGCTGCAGCAGGTCCTTGTCCGAGGCCACCACCACCACGTCGAAGCCCGCATCGCGGCACTGAACCGCCAGAGTCCCGAG
Source organism: uncultured bacterium (assembly GCA_965371955.1). Taxonomy (GTDB): domain Bacteria; phylum Acidobacteriota; class Polarisedimenticolia; order CBDVAL01; family CBDVAL01; genus CBDVAL01. Next base: position 21,867 of record CBDVAL010000016.1, read on the forward strand.
GATGTCGTCGGCCTCGTAGCCGGGCATCTCCAGCGCCGACAGCCCCAGCGCGCGGCAGATCTTCGGCGCCCACGGTGACTGGGCAATGAGGTCGGGAGGGGTGTCCGGCCGCTGCGCCTTGTACTGCTCGTACTTCTTGTGGCGGAACGTGGGCTCGGGCCTGTCGAAGGCCACCGCCAGGTACTCGGGCTGTTCCTCCTTGAGCAGCTTGCGCAACATGTTGGTGAAGCCGTAGAGGGCGTTGGTGGGCATGCCGTCCTTGTTGGTGAGGCCGGCACGGATGGCGAAGAAGGCGCGGTACAGCGTGGACGTGCCGTCCACCAGGTAGACCCGGGGCTTGCCTGCACTCTTGCTGCGCGATGGGGCCATGGGAATCGTCTCCGCCCCTATTCTCGGCTTCGGCGCGCTGCTGTCAACCTTTCCATCGAGGCGGTTGACGCTGCGCCGAGGGTGCGTCGTATAATAACTTCTACGCGCCCCGCCGGGGCGCAACGGAGTCCATCATGGCAGATTGGGTGAAGGTCGCAGGTGACGGAGATATCCCGGACGGCGGTTGCAAGCAGGTAGAACTGGCCGGTGAGGCGGTGGCGGTGTTCAATGTGGCCGGGCGGCTGCACGCCATCCAGAATAGCTGTATCCATCGCGGCGGACCGCTGTCCGAGGGAGAGCTGGATGGCGACCTGGTGACCTGTCCGTGGCACTTCTGGCAGTACGACGTGACCACGGGCAAGTGCCGCAGCAACCCCGACGCGGAACTGCGCACCTATCAGGTGAAGGTGGAGAACGGCGAGATCCTGCTTACTGGCTAGCTTGAGTTTAGCACCTCCGGCGGCAAACTCGGACGAAGCATGCCGCCGTTGACTGTACGGAGATGGCCAAAACAGCCTCCGGAGGTGACGTGTGCGGTCGGTTTGCATGCCGTTGCCATGGGGTTCGCAGAGCGCCACTGTCTGGTAAGGAGATCGGAGAGCTTTCTACCTCTCTAGAGGTTTCGTTCGTTCGAGCCAACGACGCACTGCGATTTCTGGCGGGGCCCCATGGATGAACCTCTGAGTCGACTTGTTCGCTGCGCTTTCGGACGAACGGCCGCGCTCGAGTTCGGCCTCCCCGGCTGTCAGTTCGACCTCGCGACGGCCCGGCGCCAGGTCGGTGATCTCGACGGCGCGGCTGACGCGCTAGGCGAGGTCCTGCGGCTCGTTCCGGGGTTCGAGCCGGCACAGCGGATCCCGCGAGAGCTGCGCGGACCGGCGGCGCCGTGACGGCGGCGGACTCCGCCCTGGACCGCAGCGCGGCGCTTCTCGGTCTCGCCGCGGCGGGGATGCTCTACGTCGCTCACGCCTGGCGCTACGTCGTCTACATCAACGACGACGCATTCATTACGTTCCGCTACAGCCGTTTTCTGGCGATGGGTCTCGGTCCCTTCTACAACGTCGGCGAGCATGTCGAGGGTTACACTAACTTCCTGCTCATGCTGCTCGTCGCGCCGGTGATCGCGGTGTTGGGCGAGGGGGCGGCTCTACCCTTCGCCAAGGGCGTCGGTGTCGTCTCGGGGCTGCTGGCGCTCCTGCTCGCGGCCCGCATTCCCGCCGCCTGCGCGGAGGGGAGCGGCCCCGGCGCATCCCCTTGGGCGGTCCCGGCCGTCGCGCTGGCGGTCGCTCTGTCGCCGGCGCTCCGCGCGCCGCTAGTACCTCCTCGTGCGCCGTGCAGGTCGTGGCGACCTTTCCGCAAAGGGAATGCGAGTGCGGGTCGGGCCAGCGGGAAACAGGGAGATGAGAAACAGCCCCCGAACGAGTATCCTGTTACCCTTCGAACGGGCGGCGGAGTCCCGAATACGATGATCCGGTAGCGCCCGCGGAAACGGCCCAAGATCAGGATTGGATCTTCGCATGACACGGCTCTCCCGGCCGGTCGCTGCAGCGATCGGCATCGCGGTGCTCACATTCCTCGTATACGGCAGCACGTTGACGAACGCGCTGGTCTGGGACGACCGCGAACTGATCGGTCACCATCCGGGGCTTCGGAACGCCTGGGATCTGGCGGAACTCTTCGGCAGCCCGTACTGGGGAGCCGACGACTATCTCTACCGCCCGTTAACCTCCTGGACCCTGGCGCTGAACTATCGAGCGCATGTCGTGCTGGGGTTCCCCGGGGAACATCCAGTCGGCTATCACTTCGTCAACCTGCTGCTTCACTTCTGCGTCGGCTGGCTGGTGTACCTGTTCTCGCGGGCTCTGCGCTTGTCCTACTGGCCCGCGCTGGTCGTCGCATTGCTGTTCACGGTTCACCCGATACACAGCGAGGTGGTGGCGACCATCGTCGGACGTGCCGAGTTGCTGTCGGCACTGTTCGGACTCTCCTTCCTTCTCCTGCATCATCGCCGTTTTCCGTTGCCGGTCGGGTCCCTCCTCTTTCTTCTCGCGCTATGGAGCAAGGAGTCGGCAGTCGCTTTTCTTCCTCTGGCTCTGTGGATGGATCTCTGTTTTCGCAGCCAGGAGAGATGGCTCCGGTGGCGTGCCTACGTCACTTACGCGTTGACGCTAGCGGGCTGGCTCGCCCTGAGATTCTTTGCCGTCGGTGGCAACCCGCGCGGTATTCCGTTCCTGGACAATCCTCTGGTCGAGGCCTCGACGGTGGAGCGCCTGATGACGGCAGCATGGGTGCAGCTCGAGTACCTCCGGCTGCAGCTGTTTCCCGTCGGGCTCTCCTCCGACTACTCCTACAACCAGATCCAGCTGGTCTCGAATCTCATGAATCCGCGTGTCCCGATCTTCGCCCTTCTGGTTCTTGGGGCATTCTGGATCGCCTGGCGCACGCGAAAGCAGCATCCCGTCGTGCCCTTCGCGACGATAGGCTACGCGATCCTGTTTGCGCTGACGAGCAACTTCCTGTTTCCCATCGGGACAATCATGGGAGAGCGGCTGGCCTACAGTCCTTCGATTCTGTTCTGCGTGTTGCTTGGGTACGGAACTTCCCGTCTGGAGCGGATAAACGGCCGGGGGCTGGCGGCTGCCGTCGGGCTGCTCCTCCTGCTGTTCTCGGGGCTGACGGTCTTGCGCAACCGGATCTGGTTCGACCCCGAGGGCTTTGCCCGGGCCCAGGTTCGCACGGCGCCGGAGAGCGCCAAGGCCTATTACACCCTCGGTCTCGAGCTGCACGCCAAGAAAGAGCTGGACGAGTCCGTCAAGGCGCTCGACCGCGCCCTCTCGATCCTACCCGCCTATCCCGAGGCCTGGGACCGGCTAGGCATGGTGCGTGCCGATCTCGGGGATCCTGGAGGCGCGGTCGACGCCTACCGTCGGGCCACGGAGGTCTTCCCGGGATACACCGAGGCGTGGATCCGCCTTGCGCGAGCGTACGCCGTTCTCGGTGACGCGAACTCGGCCATCGACGCGGTGCTTCGAGCGATTGCTCTGGACTCGCGGTCCGAGCGGTCCTATCAGTTGCTGGGGATCTTTCGTCAAGAGGTGGGCGACCTGGAAGGGGCGATCCAGGCTTACGAGCAAGCGGTCCGGATCCAGCCGGAGTTCGCTCGGGCCCATTCCAACCTCGGCGTCGTCTACGCAACGCAGGGGCGGCTCCGAGAAGCGGAAGCCGCATGGCGCAGAGCCCTCGAGTTGGATCCCAACGACGAGCCGGCGCGAAACAACCTTGAGAAGCTGCGACGGGTAACGGGAGAGAACTAGCAACGGGTCCAGAGGCAGCGCCCTTACAGGGCAACGCAAAACCGTGAATACTGTTGTGTGGCCGCATCGCACATCTGCGGCAGACCTTCAACGGCCCACGAGGATCAGGTAGGCCCAGTTGAGCAGCAGTGCCGCCACGGTTCCCATGCGCAGCGCGCGCTGTACCCGCGGCGAGGATACGCTGGGCGTCCAGCGTTGCCACCCCAGCAGCCACACGCCCAGTGCGTGCACGGCATACACGACGGCCCCCAACCCTGCCAGTGCTACCAACGGGTTCATGGCCAGCGCTGCTCCGAGGTCCAGGCGCGTCAGTTCCATCATGCAACGGGTGCCGCCGCACGTGGGACAGGGGATGCCGGTGAGCGCACGCCAGGGGCAAGCGCCCAGGCTCACCAGGTCGAACGGGAAGAAACGCGCCACCAGCAGGCCGAGGATGGCCAGGGGACCCCAGATGGCCTCGTGGTCCACCCGCTGCGCGGGCAGAGCCTCGCCGCCGGCGGTGGACATCAGAAGCCACCTCCCACGTTGGCGCCCACGAACATGGCGAGGGCGACGCCCAGCGCCAACGCCGAGCAACAGCACAGGAGCAGCGGCAACAGTACCGCCGCCGTGGCCTTGCCGCCGGAGATGTTGTGCATCTCCTTCAGGCAGAGGATCTGCGCCACCAGACTCCAGATACCGCCCACCCAGCCGCCGCAGAATGGTACCGCCTGGAACAACGCCGTGGAGCCGCTGCAGTACGCGATGGTGCGGAAGGTGGCCTCATAGCCCTGGCCGGCACCGCCCAGCAGCAACAGCATCAGGTGCACGATGGCGGACCACAGGAACAGCCCGATGAGGAGCAACACGGGCGCCATGGCCAGCGAGAGGATGAGCAGGGCCCCCGGGGCGGGAAGGATGTCGGCGAGCTCGGGCGGCAACCCACCGCCGAACGGGGTGCTTCCCAGGCCGCCCCCGAAGGCCGCGCCCATGAAGTACTGCCAGAACAGGCCGATCAAGCTGCCGGCGAGGCCGAGGAGGAGACCGAACAGCAATGCGGGGCCGATCCCGGCGGTGCGCGAGGCGTTGCGGAAAGTATCACCGGGCTCGATGAGCACGCCCTTGATGGTCTCCAGCATGGCGCCGAAGGAGCGCCGGCGTTCCCACGCCGGTCCATCCGGGGCCGGGGCCGGTGGTGCCGGCGGCGGACCCGGCGCGCCGGGATCCTGTAAGACGTCGGTGGCGGCGTTGACGCTGCCACACTGAGGGCAGGGGGTGCCGGCAACACCCTCGAACTGGTTTCCGCAGGCCAGACAATTCATCGAGTATCTCCCGGTTCGGGCTCTTCTCCCGTGTGAGGTGGCGATTATACCAGGGGCGCCGCCTCCTGGTACGACCTCTGGCGGTAGAGGTGGGTGAACAGGTTGCCCTCGTGCGGCTGGTCCCAG
>CBDVAL010000017.1:0-26765 GCA_965371955.1 uncultured bacterium
CGGTGGGCGCCTCGGCGAGCTGTGTGCTCTCCGACTCGACGGCGTCGTCGTCGATGAAAGCGCCAGGGCAGCTGCCCTCACCCGCCGGACCCCAGAGCTCCAGGAACGTGTCCACGGCAAAGTCATCCCAGCCGTCGGTGGAGATGGTGACGAAGCCGGCCTCTGCCAGAGTGAAGGTCCACCAGTCTCTCTCGGCAACGCCGGCGGCCGTCTGCAGACCGCTGTAAACGGTGTCCGGCAGCATCTCGTTGGCCAGGCCGCAGACACCGTTGGGCTCGTTCTCGAACAGGCACGGGCCCTCCACGTCCACGGCGACGTTGTACGGGAACACATCGCTTGCGGAGAAGCCGATGATTGCCAGGAACCAGTCAGAGCCGGCCGGGAGACAGAAATCCAGCTGCGAGCCGAAGTCGCCCGGGGCCTTGTCGTCGTTGCTTGCCAGGAGCTGACCGCCAGAATTGCTGAAGCCGATGATGGTGTCCGGGTTTCCGTCCCCGGACGTCTCCAGCCGCACACGGCTGGCCCGGCTCAGGCTGAAGTCGACAAAGTCGATGTCGCTTGCGGGGAAGATGCTGTGTTCCTGAACCTGCTTGTTGTCACGGCCGGTCTGGTTGCCCTGACCGTTTCCGTTGTTGCGGAAACCGATGGGATTGGCCAGAGACGATTCGTTATCGGGCTCGAACGGGTCGGCCTCGGGGATAACGCAGGGCTCCAGGTCCGTGATGAGGAAGTCGAAGTCGTCCGGCGTCCGGATGTCGCCGAAGCCACCCACCTCGGCGAAGTACTCGCCGGCGGGAAGGCAGAGCTCGATGAGCGACAGGAATCCCGGACCGCCGTCATCGTCGAACTCGATGAAGTCGGTTGGGCTGCTGCCGGAGCAACCGCCGTAGAGGTTGAGGTCGGTGTCGTCACCGAAAATGTCCGACGATTCGGTCTCGAGCCGAACCCTGCGGGCAGAGGAAAGCGTGAAGCTCCTCCAGTTGTGGTCACCGTTGACATCGACGGTCATCTTCTCGCTGTGGTCCAGGGTCACGGCCACCGCATCGGCACAGGTGTCGTCACCGGAGTCCTCCTGGGCACCGGCGGATGCCGGGAACCAGCCGCGCGCCGCGTTCTCGGCCAGCTGGCGCAGGTGGAATGCCTTGGCGGGATGGTCGCGATAGACCTCCGTCAGCAGAAGGAAAGTGTCGCTGAGCGTCGTCCGCGCCGGCCCGGTGTCGGGTAGATCCATGCGGGCGATCAGGTTGAGAACGTCCACGGCCCCTGCCGTGTCGCCGTCGGCGAGCAACTGTTTGGCATGCGCCAGGCGAAGGGTGGCGGCTGCGATAAGTTTGCCGCCGTCACGATCTTGGTTGAGCTGATCCAGAATGTCCTGGCGATCAAAAGATCCTGTGGCGGCGCCCTTCTTGCCCCACAGCACCCCTGCGCACAGGAGCAGGCACAAACCCACTACGACGAAACGCGTCCAGGTGAATCTCATCTGGCCCCCCTTTCCTACTTGATAAAGTAGTGATGGCAGATGGGAGCAACTGTATCCGGTAATATCTCCCGGTGTCAATGGAAGACCATGATTCTCCGGAGACGAAGATCACTACACTCCATTCTGATCTTGTTTCTCCGAACATGACCGTTTCTATTGCGGCAAATACACCATCTCCGAATGACGGATTCTCTGTTGACGATGGACTCGTTGCAAAGTATAAGAAGGCAGTCCGTTCTCTGGATGGGTGTCCGTCCACTCCGTGAGGTGTCCATGTCGCAACACGGCTTGAACCGGCTCCAGCGGCTCTGCCTGACCTTCCTGGCCCTGAGCCTCTTGGTGGTCCCGGGAGTCCACGCCCATCGTCCTTCCCAACGGGAGCCGCTCCTGCCCCTGGGGCAGATTGCAGGTTGGGTCTCCCCCACCGTGGATGTCGCGCAATTGCTGGCGGAGGACGAGACAAACCGCGGTCGGGACGATATCCCTTACCGTATCGGGCACGCCATGGACACCGACCTCTCCCCCGGGAACAGCGGCACCTGGGAGGATCTCGGAGATGGCAGCCGGGTGTGGCGCCTGCAGGTGAGCAGTTCAGGCGCGCTATGGACGGTTCTGGGTTTCGACGTGTTCCGGCCGGCGCCCGGAGGCGAACTGTGGGTGTACGACCCGGAGAGCAGGGACGTGCACGGGCCGTTCGGGCATGCGGACATCCGTCGCCATGGCGAACTCTGGTTCCCGCCCATCGCCGGCGATACCCTGGTGGTGGAGTTCCACTGGCCGGCGGAACTGGCCGGCGTGGAGCCGGACCTGCACCTCGGCACCGTCTCCCATGGCTACAAGCCGTTCGGTGTCATCGGCCGCGACCTCGACGGGCCGGAGGCGGTGGACGACTCCGGCCCCTGCAACATCGACCTCGCGTGTCCGCTGGGAGACGCCTGGCAGGACGAGAAGCGCGGTGCCGTCATCCTGCTCAGCGGCGGCTCCGGTTTCTGCTCCGGCTCGCTCATCAACACCACCGCCGGCGATTGTCGCACCTACCTCCTGACCGCCGCCCATTGCGGCGCCGGGGCGAGCACCACCATCGGCTTCAACTTCGAGAAGCCTGCATGCGGCGCCGGCACATCTCCCTCGGCCACGAACCAGACCCTCAGCGGCGCCACCGTCCTGGGCAACTTCAGCAGCAGCGACTTCTCACTCCTGGAGATGGACAACGCGCCGCCCGAGGAGTACGGGGCGTACTTCAACGGCTGGAGCCGCGAGACCGTGGCCGCCACCGAGTCGTTCGGGATCCACCACCCCAGCGGTGACGTGAAGAAGATCTCCCACAACCTCGATCCGCTGGTTGACGGCTCGAACTGGGGACCCAATCACTGGCGCGTCACCGAGTGGGAGGAGGGAACCACCGAGGGCGGCTCCTCGGGCTCCCCGATGTTCGACCAGAACCATCGCATCGTGGGCCAGCTCCATGGAGGGACGGCATCCTGTTCGAGCATCACCTGGGACGAGTACGGCAAGATCGACGCCTCCTGGACCGGCGGGGGGACACCGTCCAGCCGTCTGCAGGACTGGCTGGATCCGGAGGGGACCGGTGCCACAACGGTGGACGGCGTCGATCACTCCACCTGCATGTTCCAGCCGGCAGGGACGGTGGCCTTCGTCGAGGGCCTCTACTCGTGCTCCGACGTCATGACCCTCTCGCTGCGCGATGACTCGCTCCAGGGCGCCCCGAGCCAGGGCGTGACGTTGCACTCGGACAGCGAGACCGCGCCGGAGACGGTGACCCTGCTGCCCATGGAGCCGGACTCCGGCAGGTTCCTCGGCACGGTCCCGCTCACCGACGCGCCGCCTGCGGCGGCGGACGGTCGGCTCTCGGTGGTGCACGGCGACGCAGTGACCGTCGAGTACGTGGACGCCGACGACGGTGAGGGCGGCACGAACATCCTGCGGCAGGACGTCAGGACGGTGGACTGCCAGCCGCCGGCCATCACCAACGTCGCCTCCAGCGGCGTCACCGGCTTCCGGGCCAGCGTCACGTGGGATACCGACGAGCCGGCGGACAGCTCCGTGAGCTACGGCCTGACACCCGGTAGCTTCACCACCGCCACAGCAGCCGGTCTGCTGACGGGCCACGACCTGACCTTGCTGGGGCTGCAGGAGTGCAGCGTCTACCTGTACTCCGTGGCGTCCACGGACCAGGCCGGCAACACCGCCAGCGACGACAACCTCGGCGGTTTCTACACCTTCGAGACTGGCAAGAACACCCGGCCGCAGATCCCCAGCGCCGACACGCCGGTGGCCATCCCCGATAATGATCCGGCCGGCGCCGGCAGCACCATCTCGGTGGCCGATGACAAGGTCGTGGAGGACGTGGACATCCTGTTGAACATCACCCACACCTATGATGGCGATCTCCGCATCTCGCTGATCACGCCCACGGGCGACAGCATCCTCCTCTCCAACCGGCGCGGGAGCAGCGGCAACAACTTCATCAACACGACCTTCGACGACGAGGCCGCCGCACCCATCGCCTCAGGTGCCGCGCCCTTCACCGGCTTGTTCCAGCCCGATGAACCGTTGGCGGCCGCCGACGGCCTCAGCGCCCTGGGCGACTGGCGGCTCGAGGTGGTGGATCAGGCGGGCCTCGACGTGGGGAGCATCGAGTCCTGGACGTTGATGCTGACCTTCGCCACCCAGGAGTGCGGCCCTCACGCCACCTTCCTGTCCCACGGGCTGGAGGCGGACGCCTGTGTCACCGGCGGCGGTGGCGGCAACGGGTTATGGGAGGCCGGCGAACAGGTCGCCTTCAGCTTGACCCTGGAGAACGACGGCGTGGACCCGCTCACCGGGGTCACCGCGCAGGTCACGCCCTTGACCGCCGGAGTGACCATGCTGGACGACACGGCCGACGTGGGCAGCGTGGGCACCGGCAGCCCGGGGTCTACCCTCGGTCCGCACCTCATCGCGCAACTCTCCGACTCGTTGTCCTGCGGTGACGAGGTCCTGTTCGACGTCTCGTTGGACACCAACGAGGGAAGCTGGAGCGGCACGTTCTCCCAGACGGTGGGCCAGCCGCTGCCCTCGCTGGGAGGATCATTCAGCGAGGACTTCGAGGCAGGCACCATCCCGGCGGGCTGGAACGTGGTGGATGGTTCCGGCGACGGCCAGACATGGTTCGCCGATGGGGTCGGCGATCCCGCTGGCTGCGGTAGCGACGATCCGGCCCCTCCCATGGGCGGCACCTGGGCCGCTGTGGACTCGGACTGCGCCGGAAACGGGACGGGGTTGAGCGAGGAACTCATCAGCCCACCGCTGGATCTCACCGTATACTCGAACGTGACGCTGGAGTTCGACCACTGGTTCCGGCGCGCTCAGGGACACCAGGTCGAGGTGGCCCAGGTGGATGTGCGTTCGTCGCTCACAGGCGGCCTGTGGGCCAACGTCGCCCTGTGGTCCAACGCGTCCACCGCGAACAGCGCTCACGAGAGCATCGACGTCTCGGCTCAAGCTGCCGGCACGGCTGATTTCCAGGTGCGCTGGTTCTACCACGACGCCAAAGGCGAGTGGTACTGGTTCGTCGACAACGTCCTGATCAGCTACTCCTTCCCCGGGAGCTGCGACATGACTCTTTGCGCGCCGCCCGTCGGCGGCTCGCCACCACCGGTCCCCGACGGCTCCGGCATTGGCCAGCCCATGCGCGTCACCGGCCACACGCTGGACGGCAACCAGATCATCCTGGAATGGGACGACCGGTGCTCGCCGGCCAGCACGAAGATCCTCTACGGTCCGCTGGATCAGGTGGCGACGTACGGCATCGCAGGCGCTGCATGTGCCATCGCAAATCCCGAGGTGTGGGGTTCGGTGCCTGCCGGAGATCTCTGGTTCGTCCTGGTCGGTGAGGATGGCCTGGGGCTCGAGAGCTCCTGGGGCCAGGCCAGCGGCGGCGAGAGGGGCGGCCTGGCCGCCAGCGGCACGTGCGGCAGCAGCGCGAAGGACCTGGCAGGCAGCTGCCCCTAGAGGTCCGGCGTTCTTCATGGTCCGGAGGCCTCCTTCCAGCGCTCGCGCTGGCGGCGCGTACCGGCCTCGAGCTTGCCGATGATGCGAGCCTATTCGACAATCATCCAGCAGTTGGCCTACCCGCGCCGGCAAGTTATCCGCCAGGCTCCAGCGGCAGGCGATAGACCGCGGCCTCCCGGGCGTTGCGCAACACCGCGTAGGCGCCGTAGAGGGCGAAATTGTTCCAGGTATGTCCTTCCAATGCCTGGAATCGTCCCAGCACCCGGTTGGGCCGGTCCGGGGTCGGCTGCACGTGCACCAGCTCGCCATCCTCGGTGAGGATGAGCAGCGTCCGGTCCACCAGCAGCATCTGTCCGTGGCCATAGCGGCCGGCTTTCCACACGCGGTCCCCGGTGCGGACATCAACGCACTCCAGGATCCCCTGGGACAGGCCGTACACGAAGCCGTCCAGCAGAACCACGTTGGTGAACTTGGTGCGCAGCACGCGGCGGTTGTGCCAGACCTCGCGCACCTGGAAAGTGTCGTCCCCGCCGGGCAACAACTGGATCAGCGCGGCACCTCCACCGTACCCCTTTGACAGCAACACGCCATCGGGAGGCACGGGCACCGCCTGCGACGCCGTGGCCTCGGCCGCCGTCTTCCCCGGCCAGGGGTGCTCCCACAGCGTGCGGCCCGTGCTGGGATCGTGGCCACTGGCCGTGTCCTCGTTCAGGATTAGGATCTGTTCCACGCCGGCCACCGTGGCCAGGCGGGGGGAGCTGAAGCTGATCTGGCGATCACCAGCCTCCCAGATCTTCTCCCCGGTGCGTTTGTCGTAGGCCACCAGCGATGCCGGAGGGCGGTCGCGGTTTCCTCCGGCCGGAATGACCAGCAGGTCGCCCACCACCAGCGGTGAGTTGCTGCGCCCGTACTGAATGTTGGCGAACTCCTGCTCCGGGGTGACGCCGAACTCCTGCAGTAGATCCTTGCGCCATAGCACGCTACCGGTGGCTCCATCCAGGGCCAGAAGCATCCCCCGGGCCCCCAGGGCGTACACGCGGCCCTCGTCAATGAGCGGCGTGCTCCGCGGCCCCGCCCCACCCAGCGGATGACTGAACGCACCGGGTTGCGACTGCGCCCACTGCTGCTCACCGGTCCGGAGGTCGTAGGCGATCACCATCTCGTCATCCCCGCGCAACTCCATGGTCACCGCGTAGGCGTTGACCACGGCGAACGCGGACCAGCCGGCGCCGATGGGCTGCCGCCAGATCTCCTCGGGCGGCCGGCTATCCCAGTCGTGTGACAGACGCACGTGGGACACCGTCATGCTGCGGTCCGCTCCCAGGTAGCCGGGGAAGTCATCCACTGTGGTGGTGGTCAGGTCGATGCTCCCCGGCAACTCCACCGCCTGCTCGGAGCCCAGTGGTCCTTGAACGGAACGCGAGGTAAACCGGGGCACCATGGAGCCGCTGAATCCGTCGAACCGGAACAGGCCGATGAAGCCAACCAGCGCCAGGATGACACCCGCGAGTGTCAGTTGGCGCGTACGCCGTGCGAACCGGCTGCAGAACAGATACCAGATGGACACCACGATGCCGGAGAGGATCAGCAACAGCATGCTGAGGACGTTGACCAGCCCCGGGTCGGTGCTGTCCCTGCCCGACTGGACCCAGACCATGGCCGCGGCCATGAGCAGGAGGAAGATCCACAGCCACACAGGAAGGAGCCAGCGATAGGGCGAGGGTGTGCGTGACATGGGCTTCCTCTCTACTCTACCGGGTTCCCGGCGCTCAGCGCACGGTAGGCGCGGCCGGGCACCGCCTGTCCCAGCGCCTTCTCCAGCAACGCTCCGGCCTGCACCAGCTTGTCCAGGTCCACACCGGTGGACAGTCCCCTGCCGTGCAGCAGGTAGATCAGATCCTCGGTGGCAAGGTTTCCCGTGGCGCCCGGCGCGTAGGGACAGCCGCCGATCCCTGCGGATGAAGTATCGAAGATGGAGATGCCCATGCGCAACGCCTGCTCCACATTGGCCAGCCCCATCCCATAGGTGTCATGGAAGTGCATGGCAATCCGCCCGGCATCGAGCTCGCCGAGCAGCGCCTCCAGTAGTTCCTCCACCCGGTTGGGCGTGGCCACACCGATGGTGTCGCCGGCGGAAACCTCGTCCACGCCCATCTCCAGCAGCGCCCGTGTCACCTGCAACACCCTGGAGGCAGGGACATCCCCTTCGTAGGGACAGCCCCAGCAGGTGGAGATGTAACCGCGCACCCGCAGCCCATCGTCCCGGGAGCGCTTCACCACCGGTTCGATGCGTGCCAGGGACTCGTCGATGCCGGCATGGGTGTTCTTGCGGTTGAACGTCTCGGAGGCGGCGGTGAACACGGCGATCTCCTGTGCGCCGGCCTCCAGGGCACGGTCCAGCCCCTTCTCGTTGGGAACCAGCACCGGGTAGCGCACGCCGGCCGCCTTGCGGATGCCGCGGTAGACCTCCGTGGCATCGGCCATGAGCGGCACCCACTTCGGGGAGACGAACGACGTGACCTCGATGACCGGCAGCCCCGACGCGGACAGCGCGTCGATGTAGCGGATCTTGTCCGCCGTCGGCAGCTGCGCACCGAGGCTCTGCAGCCCATCCCGCGGACCCACCTCCACCACGGTGACCCGCTGCGGCAGAGCATGCGTCATCGCGCCGGCTCCGTTGCGCCGTCCCCGGGCTCCACCTCGGCCAGCGGTACTCCCGAGGCTACCTTGTCCCCTGAGCCCACCGCCAGGCTCCGGACCGTGCCGGCATGGGGTGCGGAGATCTCCAGCTGCATCTTCATGGCTTCCACCACCAGTAGGGCCTGGCCCTTCTGCACGACATCGCCAATCTCCACCAGCACACGCAGCACCTGCCCCGGCATGGGTGCAGCGATGGCCGGGGCAGTCCCCGGGCGGCGCAGCGCGGCATCCCGCGCCTCCTCGAGGCGCCAGCTTACCCCGGCGAAGTGCACCCAGAACACGCTGCCGTCACGAACGGCAAAGCCACGGCGGGGGCCGGCGGGCCCCTCGACAAGAAATTCTCCCGGGCCGACAGCGCGCAACTCGAGCGCTGGGGGCGCGCCGGCGCCTGCGGACTCATCGTCTCCCACCCGCCGGACCGAACAAGAGACCCGTCCATCCCGGCTGACCGGATGCACCTTGAAGTCTGCCCCTCCGTACTTGAGCTTCAAGTCCATGGGCTCATCCGTCGGACAGCAGGCGCCAGTCGCCGAGCCGGCCCCAGGGGCCGGGCTCGTCCCGGCCTGCGGTTCCGGAGGCCCTGCGCCCCTCGGACGCCGCTGCGGCCAGAGCCGCCACCTCGTCCGGGAGCTGCTGCGGCGGGCTCCAGTCGCTTAGATGCTCCTCCACGAACTGTGTCGATAGCCGTCCCGCGCGGAATGCATCGTGCCGCACAACATCCAGCAGAAAATTCCGGTTGGTCGCGATGCCCAGGACCACGGTGTCCTCCAGGGCACGCTCCATGCGGGCCAGTGCCTGTTCCCTCTTCGGGCCCCAGGTGATGATCTTCGCCAGCAGCGGATCGTAGCGGGGCGAGATCTCGTCTCCCTGACGCAACGCGCCGTCCACGCGCACACCCGGGCCCTCGGGCAGTCGCACCAGCAACAGGCGACCGGCCTGCGGAAGGAACCCCGCCGCCGGATCCTCAGCGTAGAGCCGGCACTCCACCGCGTGCCCCCGCAGGGACAGCTGCTCCGGCTGGAAGCTCAATGGCTCGCCGGCAGCGGTGCGAATCTGTGCCTCCACCAGATCCACGCCCAGCACTTCCTCGGTGACCGGGTGCTCCACCTGCAACCGGGTGTTCATCTCCAGAAAGTAAAAGGAGCCGGTGGCGTCCAGCAGGAACTCCACGGTACCCGCACCGCGATAGCCCACAGCACTGGCCGCCGCCACCGCCGCCTCGCCCATCCGGCGGCGCAACTCTCCGTCCACTGCTACCGACGGGGACTCCTCGATGATCTTCTGGTGGCGCCGCTGCACGGAGCACTCACGTTCGAAGAGATGAAACACGCGCCCCTGGTGATCCCCGAAGATCTGGATCTCGATGTGTCGAGCCCGCTCCAGGTAGCGCTCCATGTACAACGTGTCATCCCCGAACGCCTGCTGTGCCTCGGAGGCGCACAGTTCCAGCGCCGCTGCCAGTTCGGATGCCTGACGCACCACGCGCATCCCCTTGCCGCCGCCGCCGGCGGACGCCTTCACCAGCACCGGGTAGCCCGCCTGGCGGGCCCACGCGGTCTGCGCACCCCTGTCGCGTCCGGCGCCGGGCCCCTCGGGACCACCGGGCACCACCGACACCCCCGCCGCCTGCATGGCCCGGCGTGACGCCAGCTTGTCTCCCATGACCCGCATGGCCTCCGCAGGAGGTCCCACGAACACCAGGCCCGCTGCGTCACAGGCCTCGGCCATGGCCGCGTTCTCGGACAGGAAGCCGTAGCCCGGGTGGATGGCCTGGCAACCCGATTGCAGCGCAGCCGCCACCACGCGTTCCATGTTCAGGTACGGCTCGACGGGATCCGCCGCACCCAGCGAGCGCGCCTGATCGGCGGCCAGGACGTGGGGCGCGTCCCGATCCACGTCGGAGAACACGGCCACCGACTCCACTCCCATGTCGCGCAGGGAACGCATGACGCGCACGGCGATCTCGCCACGGTTCGCAACCAGGACGCGGCCGAACACCGTCAGGAATCCGTCCAGGAGGGACGGCGCTTCTCCAGGAAGGCGCCCAGACCGTCCTGCCCCTCGGGGCTGGTGCGTGCCTTCACATTGGCCTCGACGCTGAGGTCCGCCGCCTCCTCGGGGGTCTTGCCCCATACGGCGGGGATCAGCTCCTTGATGGCCGCCTGCGCCTGCGGCCCGCCCTTCAGCAAGTGGTCCACCACCTTCTGCACCTGCTGGTCCAGAGCGTCACGCTCGCACACGCGATCGACCAGGCCGATGGCCTGTGCGCGCTCGGCGCCGAAACGCTCGCCGGTGAGGAACAGTGCGCGTGCCACACCCTGCCCCACCCGCCGCAGCACGAACGGTGAGATGACGGCAGGCAGGATCCCCAGCCGCACCTCGGAAAACGCAAAGCGCGTCTCGCTCGAGGCCACCACCACGTCGCAGGCGGACACCAGGCCCGTGCCGCCGCCCAGGGCCACGCCATGCACGCGGGCCACCAGCGGCTTGGGCATGCGGTCCAGCGCGCGCAGCATGGTGGCCAGACGGTGCGAGTCGGCCTTGTTCTCCTCCAGGGTGTAATCCATCACACGCTTCATCCAGCCGATGTCGGCGCCGGCGCAGAACGACTTGCCCTCGCCGGAGAGGATCACGACGCGCACGGCGGCATCACTTCCGAGTTCCTTCGCCGCCAGCGTGAGCTCGTCGATGAGCCGATCGTCCAGGGCGTTGTGCACCTCGGTGCGCGCCAGACGCAAGTGTGCCACGGCGCCCTCCCGCTCGATCTTCAGATTGCGGTAGTCAGCCAACGTCCTCTCCTCACATGCGGAAGATGCCCATCCGTACCGGCTCCATGGGTGCGTTGGTTGCAGCAGCCAGCCCCAGGCCCAGCACCTGGCGGGTGTCGGCCGGATCGATGATGCCGTCGTCCCACAGCCGCGCGGTGGAGTAGTACGGGCTGCCCTCGCGCTCGTATTTCTCCAGGATGGGCCGTTCGAACTCGCGCACCTCTTCGGCCGTCATGGTCTTGCCGTGGCGCGCCATCTGATCCCGCTTGACCTGCGACAGGACCATGGCCGCTTGCTCGCCTCCCATCACCGAGATGCGCGCCCCCGGCCACATCCACAGCTGGCGAGGCTGGTAGGCGCGGCCGCACATGCCGTAGTTCCCCGCGCCGAAAGAGCCGCCCATGATGACGGTGAAGCGCGGTACCGTGGCATTGGCCACGGCGTGCACCATCTTCGCCCCGTCCTTGGCGATGCCACCCTCCTCGTACTCCTTGCCTACCATGAAGCCGGTGATGTTCTGCAGGAACAGCAGTGGGATGCGGCGCTGGTTGCACATGGTGACGAAGTGCGTCGCCTTGAGGGCGCTCTCCGAGAACAACACGCCGTTGTTGGCCAGCAGACCCACCGGATAGCCGTGAATGCGCGCGAACCCTGTCACCAGCGTTGTTGCGTAGAGCGCTTTGAACTCGTGAAAGCGGCTGCCGTCCACCATGCGCGCGATGACCTCGCGCACGTCAAAGCCCACCCGTAGGTCGGAAGGAAGGATGCCGTAGAGTTCCTCGGGATCGTAGAGCGGATCCTCCGGGGCCACCAGACCACGGGGCGCCGGGCGTGCAGCCGCCAGGTTGTCCACCGCATTGCGGGTCAGATGCAGCGCATGCAGGTCGTCCTCGGCGTAGTGGTCCGCCACGCCGCTGGTGCGCGTATGCACGTCGGCGCCTCCGAGGTCCTGGGCGCTGACCTCCTCGCCGGTGGCGGCCTTCACCAGCGGAGGACCGGCGAGGAAGATCGTCCCGGTACCCTTGACGATGATCACCTCGTCGCTCATGGCGGGCACGTAGGCGCCGCCGGCGGTGCACGATCCCATCACCGCCGCGATCTGCGAGATTCCCGCGGCCGACATGCGCGCCTGGTTGTAGAAAATGCGTCCGAAGTGGTCGCGATCCGGGAACACCTCGTCTTGACGCGGCAGGAACGCACCGCCGGAGTCCACCAGGTAGAGGCACGGCAGGTGGTTCTCCAGCGCGATCTCCTGGGCGCGCAGATGCTTCTTCACCGTCAGCGGGTAGTAAGTGCCGCCTTTCACCGTGGCGTCGTTGGCCACCACCATGACCTGGCGCCCGCGCACCGTGCCGATGCCGGTGACGATGCCGGCGCACGGCGCTTCACCATCGTAGATGTCGTGGGCGGCCAGCGGGCTCAGTTCCAGGAACGGCGTGTCGGGATCGAGGAGTCGCTCGATGCGCTCGCGCACGAACAACTTGTTCTGTTCACGATGACGCTTGTGCGCCTTCTCACTGCCTCCCTTCCGGGACTTCGCCACGCGCTCCTTGAGTTCGTTCACCAGGGCGAACTGGTGCTCCCGGTTACGCTGAAACCGGTCGGCAGACGTGTCGATGTGAGTCTGGAGAGGATCCACGGTGTAGCCTCATCATTGGACAAAGCAGCGGATTATCATAGCATTCCCCACATGATTCACGAAGCGAACACACCCCGCCTGTCCCGCCGCCGCCTGGGCCGGCCGTTCTTCCGCCGCAGCGCGCTGGTGGTGGCGCGGGATCTCATCGGACGCGTTCTGGTGCGGGAATCCAACGGCGTGCGTTTGTCGGGACGCATCCTGGAGACCGAGGCGTACCACGGCCCGTCGGACCGCGCCTGCCACGCTTCCCGCGGACGCACCGCGCGCACCGAGCCCATGTTCTGGCCGGGTGGATACGCCTACATCTATCTCGTCTACGGCATGCACCTGTGCTTCAACGTGGTCACCGGAGAGGAGGGCTTTCCGTCTGCGGTGCTGGTACGCGCGCTGCAACCGCTGGAGGGCCAGGAGAGCATGGCGAAGAACTCGCCTCGCTGCCGGCTGCGGGATCTCTGCCGCGGCCCCGGGCGGCTCAGCCGCGCTCTGGGCCTCAGCCGCGCGGACGACCGGACGGATCTTTGCCGGCGTGGTCTGCACCTGGAGGCGGGCGCCCCTGTGGACGGTGGACTCATCGCCAGAGGAAAGAGGATCGGGGTGGACTATGCCGGCGACTGGGCCCACAGACTCTGGCGCGTGGGATGGCGCGACCATCCGGGCCTCTCCCGCCCGATCTGAGGCCATGGGTGCGGGCACTTGCCTTCCGGCCGGCGGGGCATTAGAATTGTCAGTGCCTCATTCTTTCCTCGGACTCGCGCAGAGCAGTTCACACCCCCGTCGAGCCCGAAGTCCCGATTGTAGGGGTTGGCGCGGCTCTTGAGTCAGGGCGCCCTGGATGCAGGCAATCCGTCTGAACCCACAGGGGGAGAATTCTCTTCCTGTTTCGCGACTCGGACTACTACAGCGCGGTGTTGTTGAAAGTGTCCGTCCGCCCTCCCGCCCCTGCCCGTTTGTTCCGGTTTCGGTGCAGCAGGATCCGCGGGTAATGTCGCTCCAAGTACGCAGGAGGAAGTATGAAGTACCGTCACCACGGCTACCACGACGACGACTACCGTCGTGAGCGAGAGTCGCGGCAAGAAAAACGAGAGAGACGCGGGCCCCGCGAGATCACCACGCACGTGGCCACAGTGATCATGCGATGCTGGCAGTGCGGCCACCAGCAATCGCCCGACGACGGTGTAGGCCAGGATGTGGCCTGCTCGCACTGCAATGCGGACCTGCATTGCTGCCGAAACTGTCTGCACTTCGATCCGGGCGCCCGTTTTGAGTGCCGGCAGCCCATCGAGAAGGCCTTCCGCGACAAGACCATCCGCAACGATTGCGAACCGTTCGAGCCACGTCCCGTTCTGGACGCCACCGGACGGCGCGCAGGCCGGGGATCAGGCAATGGCGACAGTTCCGAGGCGCCGCGCAGCAGCAACGATCCCAGAGATGCTTTCGAGGACCTGTTCAAGTAGCTCATTGATCGTAGACGAACTCCCGATCCACGTGCACCGAACCGCTGACGCTGCGGCACACCGGGCACCCCCGGGCTGCCTCCTCCAGTGCCTCGCGCTGCGACGGGTCCAGTTTCTGCGGCAGGTGGAAGGTCACACCCAGCCGGCCGACACGGCGGTGCGGATCCGCCGCCATCTCCTTGACAACGGACACGCGGCTTCCCTTCAGCTCGATCCCCCGGTCGCGTGCATGGATACCCATGATGGTCATCATGCACGCACCCAGTGAAGTGGCCAGCAGGTCCGTGGGGGAAAAGCTTGCGCCCGTGCCCCGATTGTCCACCGGTGCGTCGGTGGCCATCTCGGCTCCCGAGGGCCCGTGCCGCAAGCGACAGTGCAGGTCTCCTTCGTAGACGATCTCCATCTCCACCATGACAGCCTCCTACACCGGGGTCGGAGCTCACTTTATACCTCGATGGACGGCTGCCGCACAACCGCCCCGACAGGGCAAGGTACAAGGTGAGCTCCGACCCCGATGTGGCTGGGTGTTGCGGACTCCCTTGCTGTGGGGTACCTTCGGGTCACGGGAGGAGTTGCCATGAGTTCCAGGACCGGCCGCAAGAGAGGGGGCCACCATGTTTCCCGGGCGGGGAGGCGGCGCCAGGGCCGGATCTATGGCTTCATCGTACTGGGCCTGCTGACCATGGTGCTGGCCTTCTACTACGTGGACCGTTCCGGAGCGTCAGAGACCCTCTCCGGCACCGTGGTCGGGACCGCTACCTACATGCACAGCGGAAGGGATGCCCGGGGAGAGCACTCCCATGTCTCGGCGGTGGTCGAGTACGAGGGTCACCGCTACAAGGTGGAGCCCGGTGATCGCTTCCGGCAGGGCCAGGTGGTGTCCGTTGAGATCCGTCGCGGGCGCATCACCGGGTATCCCTACTTCGTCCAGGCCTGGTGAGCGCTCGACGCCCTGGGTAGAATCGATCCCATGCACGAGATCGTAAGAACCTGGGATGGTGCCTTCGTGGTGACCCACCACGATGCACCCACCGGCGCGATGGTGTACATCGCCGTCCACCGCTGCAGGCCCGAGGCTGCCTGCGGCGGCACCCGCCAGCGCAGCTACCCGTCACCGCAACGTGCCCTGCAGGACGCCGTCCGCCTGGCGGAGACCATGAGCCTCAAGTTCGCGCTGCTGGACCTGCCCCGGGGCGGCGGCAAGGCGGTCATCGATCTCCCTGGAGATCTCACCACCGAGGCACGCCAGGGCCTGATGGAGCGCTACGGTGCGCTGCTGGAATCTCTCGGTGGCGTCTTCCAGACCGGAGCTGACCTCGGCACCAGCGTCGCCGATCTGGATCGTGTCGCCGGGAAGACACGCCATGTCTTCGGCACCTCGCGGGGTGCCGGCGATCCGGGCCCCAGCACGGCGCTGGGAGTCTACTCGGGTATTCGCGCCTGCCTGCAGCATCGTTTCGGCTCCGATTCGCTCGATCATCGACGCGTGCTGGTCCAGGGCCTCGGCGGCGTGGGCGCGCCTCTGACGCGACGGCTTCTGGATGCCGGGGCGACCGTCCTCGGCACCGACGTGAACTCCGGCCAGCGGGCCCACTTCGAGGAGTGCCCCCGGTTTCAGTGGGTGGCTCCGGAGGACGCGCTGACCGCAGATTGCGACGTGTTCGCACCTTGCGCCATGGGTGGTGTGCTGAACCAGCAGTCCATCGGCCGTCTGTCCTGCGCCATCGTCGCCGGCTCGGCCAACAACCAGCTCGCGCAACCGGAGGATGCCGGGTTGCTGCGGGATCGGGGGATCCTCCATGCCCCCGACATCTTGATCAGCGGCGGAGGGGCGCTCTACCTCCTCGGCCGCGAGACGCTGGGCTGGACCGGTGAGGAGATCGAGGCGCGCATCCTTGGCCTCGGCCCACGGCTGCTGGAGGTCTTCCACCAGGCCGAGGAGCGCGGTTGCACCACCCAGCGGGCCGCCGTGGAACTGGCGCGCAGTTGCCGGCAGCAGTGGGATACCGGCGGAGGAGACCGATGACCCGGCCCATCTACCTGGACTACAACGCCACCAGCCCCATCGCCCCGGAGGTGCTGGAGGCCATGATGCCCTACCTGCAGGAGCACTTCGGCAACCCCTCGTCGAGCCACCCGTACGGACAGGCCGCCGCGGCGGCGGTGGACAAGGCGCGGCGACAGATGGCCCGCCTGCTGGGCTGCCGGACCGACGAGATCCTGTTCACCTCGGGCGGCACCGAGTCCAACAACCTCGCGCTCCTCGGTGCCGCCCGCTGCGCGTCGGCCAAGCGCCGTCACGTCGTCACCACGAGCATCGAGCACCCGGCCGTTGTGGCGCCGCTGCGCAGGCTGGAGAACGACGGCTGGGAGGTGACCTGGATCCCGGTGGACCCCGACGGCCGGGTCAGCGCGGCACAGGTCGAGAGGACACTCGAGCGCACCACCGCACTGGTGTCGCTGATGCTGGCCAACAACGAGACCGGCGCCTTGCAGCCGGTGGCCGGCATCGCCGCGGCCTGCCGCTCCCGCGGCGCGGTGTTGCACACCGATGCGGCGCAGGCGGTGGGCAAGATCCCGGTGAATGTCGAGGAGCTCGGCGTGGATCTCCTCACGGTGGCGGGGCACAAGTTCTACGCCCCCCAGGGCGTCGGCGCCCTCTACGTCCGACGGGGCACGAAGCTGGAGCCCCTGCTGCTGGGCGCGCCCCACGAGGGCGGCATGCGCTCCGGGACCGAGAACGTGGCGTCCGTGGTGGGACTGGGCGCCGCGGCGGAGCTGGCGCGCCGGGAGCTTCCCGGCAGGGCGGAGCACCTGCGCTCGCTGAGGGATCGCCTGCACCGCGGCTTGAGCGAGCGCTTCCCGGACCTGCAGCTCAACGGACCCCGGCAGGAGCGCCTGCCCAACACGCTCAACATCTCGATTCCCGGCATCCTCGCCCTGCCGCTGCTGCAGCGTCTTTCCGGCGTGGCCGCCGGCGCCGGCGCAGCCTGCCATGCGGGCACCGACCAGCCCTCCGCCGTGTTGATGGCCATGGGGATGCCGGCCGAGCGCGCCCTGGGCGCCCTCCGGCTCACCCTGGGCCGGCCCACCACGCCCGAGGAGGTGGATCAGGCTGTGGTGGAGATCGCCGACGCGGTGAGAGCACAGCAGGAGAACCCCGTCCGTCCCGGAGAGGGTGATACCAAGAGCGACAACTGACCGCCCCTGTCAGGGGCTGGAGAAGCCATGGAACTCGTCACTTCCTACCTGCGGACCTTCGAGGCCTTGCGCCGCAAGAAGCGCTGGACCACCAATATCATCGTAATGCGCTTTGCCGCCCTCGGCCTGGCTTCAGTGCAGCTCGCCGATCCCCACGCCCAACTGGAGCGGATCGCATCCGATCTGCGGGAACGAGCCGGATGGTTCGGACCGCTGCGCTCCGACGTGCGCTATGTGGTGGCCGCCATGCTGCTGCGCCGCGGGCTGTCCGCGGCGCAGGTACATCCCCAGGTGGTGCGAACGCGCAAGGCCCTGCGCCGTTACCGCCTGCCGAGGACAGCCACGCAGACGACGTTCGCCGCGCTGTTGCTGGTCCTGCACGAGAACGGCGGCGCGGTACCGCCGCGCAACCTGGAGCGCATGGAGCGCATCTACCGGTGCTGGAAGCAGGAGCACCGCTGGCTCACCGGTCAGGATGACCTGCCGGCAGCGGCCCTGCATGCCATGCAGGAAGAATCGCCGGAGTCGCTGACCCGGCGCATCGAGGAGGCCTACGCCGCCCTGCGCCGGGCCAGGTTCCGGCGCGGCAACCAGCTACAGCTGGTCTCCCACCTGATGGCCATGGACCCGCGCGGAGTGGCCAAGGCCGTCCAGCGCTTCGAGCGCATCGCTCACTCCTTCCGCAGCGAGCGAGTGCGGATCAGGACCTCCCACTATGATGAGGTCGCCATCCTGGCGCTGACCACGGACACACCGGCCAGGCTGGTGAACCGGGTGCTGGACACCTGCCGTGCGCTGCGTTCCGCCCGCCCGAAGCCCGGCAAGGATCTCGCGTTCTCGCTGGCCGCCGGACTGGTCCTGGCGGAGCAGGCCCACCGCCTGGGGGAGGGTGGCTCGCTGCCGGCGCTGAGCATGCTGCGCAGCGTCCAGGCCATCCTCG
Organism: uncultured bacterium; assembly: GCA_965371955.1. Lineage (GTDB taxonomy): Bacteria > Acidobacteriota > Polarisedimenticolia > CBDVAL01 > CBDVAL01 > CBDVAL01. Next base: position 18,197 of record CBDVAL010000017.1, read on the forward strand.
ACGCGCAGGCCGCTGCCGCCATGGCCGCCATCACCGCGGCCTCCGCTGCCTCCGCCGCCTCCTGAACAGGGGCCCGGGGCCACGGGTTGATCCGCCGGCCCCCCCCAGGGCCGCTGGCGCCATTCGGTTGGACTTGAAGCGAGCGCCGAACACTGCGAGAATCAGTGCGCAGGCGGTATCCATTCCACGCTCGGCACAGCGTGAACCCCCGTGCCGGGACTATCTGTCTCGCAGCATGTTCACGGAGGAAGTCGATGGCAACGAAGAAGAAGAAGCCGGCACGCAAGGCGGCCAAGCGCAAGACGTCCGCGAAGAAGACCACGCGGAAGACCAAGAAGAAGGCAGCCCGCAAGACCACGAGGAAAAAGGCCACCCGCAGGCCGGCCGCCAGGAAGAAGACCAAGAAGAAAGTTGCGCGCAAGCCGGCCGCCAGGAAGAAGACCAAGAAGAAGGCAGCCCGCAAGCCGGCCAGGAAGAAGACAGCAAAGAAGACCACGCGCAAGAAGAAGTCAGGCCGCAAGCCCAACGCCGCCTTCATGGCGCCGCTGCAGCCGGACGCCGCGCTGTCGCAGGTGGTGGGCAGCAAACCCCTCGCGCGCACCGAGGTGGTCAAGAAGCTGTGGAAGTACATCAAGAAAAACGATCTGCAGCACAGCATCAACCGCCGCGTGATCGTGGCCGATGCCAAGCTGAAGCCGGTGTTCAACGGCAAGAAACAGGTGGACATGTTCCAGATGACCAAGCTGATCTCCGGTCACCTGCAGTAATTCTCCTGCCCGGCGGGACACCCGTTCCCGCCGGGCAACCTCTCCCCCACATCACTTGTCTTCGAGATCCAACGGGTAGAAGGCCAGCATGAAGCGGAAGCGCCGCAGATCGGCCGGCACCGGATCCGCCGCGGAGGCGCCCTCCTTGACCAGTGACGCCACCAGGCGCTCCAGCCTGCGAAGCAGCTTGCGAACTTCCGCCTCCGGCGCCTGCAGCTCACAGTACGTCACAAGCCCCTGTTCCTCGATCCCCTGCTGGCCGTGGCCGGCCTGGATGAGGTGGCGCAGTTCGCCGGAAACGTTGTCGAGCATGGTGGAGAGCATGGTCAGCAGCGCGTCGCCCTCCGGCGACTGATCCGCGGTCGGGAAGAGACTGGAGTCCACCCGGAAGCTACGCGCCACCGCCAGGTAGTACTTCTCCAGCGTGCCGCGGTTCTGCCGGGTCCGGGTCAGCCGGATGAGCCCCACCTTCTCCAGCGCCTCCACATGATGATAGAGCTTGGTGGACTTCTCCCCCAGCATCTCCGCCACCTGCTTGGTGGTCCTCTCGGTGCAGAACGACTCCAGCATACTCACCCGCAGCGGGTCCGCCAGAACCTTGACCTGCTCCAGATCGGAGAGGGTGTAACTGTCCATCGCCTCCAGACTGCCCTGTGCTCGCTTCTTTTTCGCGGGTTTCTTGCCGCCCGCCTTCTTGGCCATGATGCGCTGATCTCCTGGTTTTACACCCGTTTACGGGATGCATGCTCATTGTAGCACAAGCGGGAATGAAATTGATTATTCAAATATACTTGAATAATCAATTAAAACCTGTTAATCTGCAAACATTGAGCAATCAGGAGGAAATGGCAATGGATACAACGGTGAGACCCATGAGGCCCTACTGGATCCTTTGGAGCGGGCAGGCCCTGTCCCTGGTGGGAAGCCAGGCGGTGCAGTTTGCCCTGATCTGGTGGCTCACGCAGCAGACCGGCTCGGCCACGGTGCTGGCCACGGCGGCCTTTCTCGGCCTGGGGCCGCAGATCCTCCTGGGCCCCGTCATCGGGGCCCTGGTGGACCGCTGGAATCGCAAACGCATCCTGTTCCTCTCCGATCTGGCGGTGGCCGTGGTCTCGCTGTTGCTCGCATTCCTGTTCTTCACCGGGACGGCAGGGACCCTGCATGTCTTCGCCGCCCTGCTGTTCCGGGGCCTGGGAGGCGCCTTCCACGGACCGACCATGCTGGCCACCACATCCCTCATGGTCCCGAAGCAACGCCTCACCCGCATCCAGGGTCTCAACCAGGTACTTCAGGGAGGCCTCAACATCATCGCAGCGCCGCTGGGCGCGCTGCTGCTGGCATTGCTGTCCATGGGAGGCATCTTGCTCGTGGACGCGGTGACGGCGCTGTTCGCGTTGGTGCCGCTGCTGTTCCTCCACATCCCACAACCGGAGCGCAACCAGATCGATGAGCCCGGCAAGACGCCGTCGTTGCTGCAGGACGTCTTCGCCGGCCTGGGCTACCTGCGCCGGCGCAGCGGCCACCTGGCGTTGGTCTGCATGGCGTCGGCCATCAACATGTGTCTGGTTCCGGCGTTCTCGTTGCTTCCCCTGCTGGTGCTCCAGGAGCTGACCGGAGATGCCGCTCTTCTGGGCTGGATGAGTTCCCTCCTCGGAGTGGGATTCATCGCCGGTGGAGCCACCCTGGGGATCTGGGGAGGATTCCGCAAGCGCATCGTGACCATGCTCGCCGGCCTGGTGGGCATGGGCGGTGCGGTGCTCGCCCTCGGGCTGGCGCCGTCGTCAGGGACCCTGCTGGCGCTGGCCTCCATGTTCCTGGTGGGGGTGATGGCGCCGCTGATCAACGGCTCGGCACAGGCCATCCTGCAGGCCACCGTACGGCCGGACTTTCAGGGGCGCGTGTTCACGCTGATGGGCAGCCTCAGCGGTGCCATGATCCCTTTGGGCCTGGTGCTGGCGGCGCCGGTGGCGGACCTGCTGGGGGTGCGCGCCTGGTACGTGGCCAGCGGTCTGATCTGTGCGGCCATGGGCATCCTGGGGTTCCTGCTGCCGGCCCTCCTGCGCATCGAGGAGGACGGCCCGGACGAGGAGCCGGACTCCACGGGGCTCACCCCAGCAGCAGCCGGCGCGCAATCTCGAAGTACAGGATGATCCCCATGACGTCCACCAGCGAGGCCACGAACGGCGTGGAGGTCACCGCCGGGTCCAGCCCGATGCGCTGGAACAGCAGCGGCAGCAACGAACCGAGCAGCGTGCCGATGGTGACCACGCTCACCAGGGCCAGCGCCACCACCAGGGGCACGCCCACCGGGACATCCCAGAAGAACGCCCGCAGGAATCCCACGCCTCCCAGGAAGCTCCCCAGCACCAGCCCCATGCCGATCTCGCGCCGGAACACGCGCAACACGTCGCCGAAACGCACCTCGCCCAGGGCCAGCGCGCGCGTGATGAGCGAGGCCGACTGCGAGCCGGAGTTGCCCCCGGAGGAGAGGATGAGCGGGATGAAGAAGATCAACCCCAGCGCGGGATCCAGCACGACCTCGAAGTGCCTCATGGCACTGGTGGTGAACATCTCGCCGAGGAACAGCACCGACAGCCACAGGCCGCGCTTGCGCGCCAGCGACCAGAAACCGACCTTCAGGTAGGGATCCGACAGCGGCTCCACCGCGCCCATGCGATGCGCGTCCTCGGTGGACTCCTCCTCCACGACGTCGAGGATATCGTCGTAGGTGATGATCCCCAGCAGCCGTCCGTCGTCGTCCACCACCGGCATGGCCAGGAAGTCATAGTGCTCGAACGCCCGGGCCGCCTCCTCTTGATCCTCGGCCACCGGGATGGTGATGAGATCCCGGTTCATGATCTCCTCGAGCCGCTTCGACGGCGCCGCGCGCACCAGCTCGCTGAGGGTGACCACGCCCAGGAGCTTGCGGTCGGAGTTGTGGACCACGTAGACGTAGTAGATGGTCTCGCGCTCGGGCGCCACCTGGCGCAGGCGGGCCAGCGCCTCCCCCACCGTCACCTCGGCCTGCAGCGAGGCGTACTCGGTGGTCATCAGGGCGCCGGCGGTCTCCTCGGGATAGGAGACCAGACGCCGGACATCGTTGCGCTCGGCCTGCGCCAGCAGGGGGATCAGCAGGTCCTCGGTCTTCTGCGGCACCGCCTTGATGAAGTCGGCGCGGTCGTCGGAGGACATGGCGTCCAGGATGGCCACCATACGCCGGCGGCCCAGGAGGCCCACCAGATGCAACTGGTCCTCCTCCTCCAGGTGCTCGAATGTGTCCACCCGGTCGCGCGCGGCCAGGACCTCGAACACACGCACCTTGTCCGGATCTTCGGCCTCCGCCACCAGGTCCGCCATGTCCGCCGGGTGCAGATGGGATAACGCCTGGGTCAGCTCTTCCGGCGTACCACCCTGCAGCAGTTCATGGAGATCGGGCAGAAGAAGGCTGGTGATGTCCTTCATGGGTCGCCCCTCTTTCTAGGTGGGCTGGGGAGAGGGCGCGACCGCCGGCAGGAGGGATTGTGGAGCTAGCTGCCCGGCAGACCGTCCTGACTCCCCGGTCCTGGTTCGTCCGGCATCCTGGTCTGTCCTTGCTGGGGCCTCCGCGGTACCGCCCGTGGCGGACGGGCGCGGGGCCATCGGTGAAGAACCTTAGCGCCGCCGGTCGGCGACTGTCAACCGGCCGGCGCAGGGTTTTCGTCCGCTCACGGGAAACCCGCCGTGCACCCGCGACTTCGGTCCATTTGTGTCAGGCTGGCATCGCGCTGCCGCGGAGGGTAACATCCATGGTGAGAGCGCTGTCCAAGGAACGGAGTCTTGATGGCTGATGAGAAGACCCAGTCGGCAGGAGCGCAGGAAGCGCGGGATCTCGCCGAGGCCGCACGCGAGACCGGTTGGGGCAAGGCCAGCTTTGCCCGGGAACTGTTCAACGGACGCTTCCGCCTGGATCTGATCCACCCGTTCCCCAAGGAGTCGCCGGAGGACCGCCGTCGCGGCGACGACTACCGCAACAAGCTGCGGGCGTTTCTGGAGACCCATCTGGATCCCGAGGAAGTAGCCCGCAAGCGCACGTTGCCCGATTCTCTCCTGCAGGGGCTCAAGGATCTGGGCGCTTTCGGCATGACCATCCCGAAGGAATACGGTGGCATCGGCCTGACGCAATCGAGCTACCAACGCACCGTCGGCATGGTCTCCGGCCAGTGCGGCTCCACCACGGCGTGGCTGTCGGCGCACCAGTCCATCGGGGTGCCCAAGCCGCTGAAGATGTTCGGCACCGACGAACAGAAGAGGCGCTTCCTGCCTCGGCTTGCGGCCGGCGAGATCTCGGCGTTCGCCCTCACCGAGAGGAACGCGGGTTCCGATCCGGCGCGCATGGAGACCCGCGCCGAGCCCACGCCCGACGGCGAGGCGTTCCTCCTCAACGGTGAGAAGCTATGGTGCACCAACGGCCCGGCAGCCGACCTGCTGGTGGTGATGGCGCAGACGCCGCCCAAGGTGATCAAGGGCAAGGAGCGTCCGCAGATCACCGCGTTCATCGTGGAGAAGAGTTTCCCCGGCGTGGAGGTGGTCACGACTTCACAGTTCATGGGGCTCGACGCCATCTCCAACGGGCTGCTGCGCTTCACCAATGTGCGCGTGCCGCGCGAGAACATCCTGTGGGGCGAGGGGCTGGGACTCAAGCTGGCGCTCACGACGCTCAACACCGGGCGGCTGACGCTGCCCACGTCATGCGCCGAGGCGGCCCGGGCATGCGTGAAGATCTCGCGCGAGTGGGCGGCTTCCCGAACGCAGTGGGGTGCCGCCATCGGCCATCACGAGTCCATCGGCTCCAAGCTGGCGGACATGGCGGCCACCGCCTTCGCCATGGAGGCGGTGGTGGAGCTCTCCGGCGGGATGGTCGACCAGGGCGGCTTCGACATCCGCCTGGAGGCCGCGCTGGCCAAGCTGTACAACAGCGAGGCCGGCTGGCAGATCGTCGACGACACCATGCAGATCCGCGGAGGACGGGGCTACGAGACCGCTGCCTCGCTGAAGGCGCGCGGCGAACCGGGCATTCCGGTGGAGCGCATCATGCGCGACTCCCGCATCAACCGGATCTTCGAGGGCTCTTCCGAGATCATGCGCCTGTTCATCGCCCGCGAGGCGCTGGACGAGCATCTGAAGGTGGCCGGCGATCTGGTGAACCCGCGCGCCAGCAGCAGCAAGAAGGCGGCGGCGCTGGGGCGCGCCTTCATGCACTACCTCATCTGGTACCCGTCGCGCTACCTGGGCTGGGGACACTGGCCAAGGTATGCGGAGTTCGGAGCTCTAGCCACCCACCTGCGCTTCATCGAGCGCACGTCGCGCAAGCTGTCACGCTCCCTGTTCCACGCCATGATGCTCCACGGCGCCCGGCTGGAGAAGAGACAGGTCCTGCTGGGCCACTTCGTGGACATCGGCGCCGAGCTGTTCATGATGTCCTCGGCGTGTGCGCGCGCGGCGGACCTCATGGCAACGCAGCCGGCGGAACGCGGGCCCGAGGTCCTGGCCGACCTGTTCTGCCTGGGCGCCCGCCGCCGCGTCGCCGACCACTTCCGCCACGCCCGCAGCAATGACGACAAGAAGCGCTACAAGGTCGCGCGCACCATCCTCGACGGCGAGCACCTGTGGCTGGAGAAGGACCTGCTGGAGCTGCGCACCCTGACAGCGGACCGAGCACCCGAGACGGTTGGATCGCTGAGCTAGTGTCCCGGCCGACCACCGGCTTTCTCTCGAGTCAACATGATTTCATCTCTCCTTGATCGGGCGTCCTATCCTGCTCTTCGCGAAACTCTGTATCTGAACCAGGCATCTCTGGGATTGATCGGTCAGCCGGCCGTGGCAGCGATGCATGCCTTCATCGAGGACGTCGCTCGTCACGGCAATCGCTACATGTCAGATCGTGAAGAGATAGCGTACCTTGGATCGCTGCGCGAGCGTGCTGCAACCATGTTGCACAGCAATGAGGGCCGGATTGCAGTGGTGGCCGGGGCAAGTGAAGTACTCGGGCAACTTCCACTCTTGCTCCAGCCCCGGTCGGGCGGCACCATCCTGGCGGTTTCATCGGACTTTCCGGCGATTACCCGCCCGTGGCTTCGTCTGGTTGCCTTGGGGGACCACTCGATACGTTTTGTCGATGACGATCCTGAACAAGATTTGACTGATGCCCTGATGGATGCAGTGGATGAACGCACTGCAGTTGTAGCGGTTGGCAGCGTGCAATACGCCACAGGCACTGTGGTGAACATTCCCCGGTTACGCCGGGTGACTGCACAAGCCGGCGCGCGCTTGATTGTGGATGCCACACAAGCCGTGGGTGCAATGCCTGTCGATGCAGGTGCATGGGATGCTGATGTAATCGTTGCCAGTGGCTACAAGTGGCTGGGAGGACATGGAGGCGTCGCGTTGGCCGTCATGTCGCCTCTCTTGCTTGAGCAGACACCTCCGCTGCCAGGCTGGATGGGCGCACCAGATCCTTTTGCATTCGATGCGACATCCATTCAACTCGCCGATGATGCACGACGTTACACGCAGTCGACCCTGTCGTATGTTTCTGTAGCTGGTCTCACTGTTGCTCTGGATGAATTGCTGTCCCTGGGTGTAGATCGCATTGAAGAACACGCACGAGAGTTGGCAAGCATCTTGGTCGACGGCATTGCCGGCCATGGGTGGCAACCATTTCGTCGCCACGGGGATTCCGCTGCTTCCTCACACATCATTTCGATTGCCCACTCCAGTAACAGCATCGAAGCGGCTGTAGCCACGTTGCGCCGTCACAATATCCTGTGCGGTACGCGTGATGGACGCATCCGGATTTCGCTTGCCCCTTACAATGATGAGAGTGATGTCAACACGGTGATTGAAGCATTTGCGAGCATGAATCTCTGAGCACGGAAGGGGTTGCGCATTCCTCTCGACTGAGGGTCGCACGAAAAAAGGGCGGTGGTCCGGAAGGACCACCGCCCGTGCATCGGGCTCGCGCCCGGAGCTCTACTCGTCCATGGCGCCGAGGTTCGTCAGCAACCGTTCGGCCGCCTCCGCCAGCTCCTCCTGTCCGAGATCCTTGGTCTCGGATCGGATGTCCTCCAGATGGGCGACCAGCAGCGAGTGTAGGTCCTTATCCACCGAACCGATCAACCTCGCCAGGATCTGCAGCCGGACTTCCGGCTCGTAGCCGCCGGACAGGGCGTCCAGCAGCACGCCCAGTGAGGCATCGCGACTGGCTGCCGGAGTGGCGGTATTCGTGAAGACTGCGAGGGCGCTCTGCAGTTCCTCCACGGCCTCTTCCGTCCCCTGGACTGTGGGCTTCGCCTCGTCGGGTCCGCCCATGGGACGCTCACGTGAAGCTTCCGCTCCCAAGAGGGTTCCCTGCGGCACGTTCGGAGCCGCGTCTTGGACCACCGGACCGGCCACTGCCTGTGTGGCGGCGTCCTCGCGCAACCTCAGGGCTCCGTTCGAGACACCGCGGTGTGAGTCGGCCGGCGACTCCACAACCTCCGGTCCTGCCGGCGATCCGGAACCCGTCTCGTCGGATACGGTCGATACCAGAGCCTGCTCGACGGGGACATCGCCCGAGTTCACGGCCCCCGCGCACGACGCCGCCACCTGGCAGGCACCTGCGTTCCCGCTGTTGATCAGCCCGACAACCTCGTTCACCAGGTCGGTGAGGTTGGTGGACGAGCAGCCCTGCGCCGAAACGTCGACTTCGCACGAGCCCGAGAGCTTGCTGGTGGCCAGGTTGAACAACAGCGCCGTGGTCTGCTTGATCGCCTTCTCACAGGGAT
>CBDVAL010000018.1:0-25135 GCA_965371955.1 uncultured bacterium
GTCGGTCAGGGGGCGGCGGGACCAGTCGGCGCGCTGTGCAGCCTTGGAGACGTGCAGGCCGAAGTGCTGCTTCAGCAGGCTGGCCAGGCCGAACGCCTGGTAGCCCAGCAGCCTTGCGGCCACCATGGTGTCGAACAGGCCGGCGATGCGCAGGCCATGGTCCCGGTCCAGGATGCGCAGGTCGTAGTCCGCTCCGTGCAGGACGCAGATCACCGAGGGGTCGGACAGCACCGGGGCAAGTGGTGCCAGGTTGCTTGCCGAGAGGGGATCAATGATGTAGTCGGCGGTGCGTGTGGAGATCTGCACCAGGCAGACCTTGGTGAAGTACGAGTGGAACGAGTCGGCCTCGGTATCCACGGCCACCAGAGGCTCGCCGGCCAGCGTGGCCGCCAGCTCCGCCACCTCGGCATCGGTCTCGAGGAGCCGGGCTGCGATGCCTGCGCGTTCGCTCATGGAAGCTGCTCAGCGCGCACAGGTGAGCTGCCTGCCGCCGTCGATGGGGAACGTTCCGCCGGTGATCCAGCTGGAGGAGTCGGAGGCCAGGAACAGCGCCAGCTCGGCCACCTCCTCCGCGGTCCCTGCCCGGCCCAGTGGGTGGGTCTGGCGGCTGCGCTCCAGGAACGCCTCGTAAGCTTCGTCATCCATCCCACCGGATCGATGCAGCTCGGTCACGACGACGCCGGGGTTGATGGCGTTGACGCGAATGCCCTGGCCGGCCAGCTCCAGGGCCACGCAGCGGGTGAGCTGATCCACGCCGGCCTTGCTGACACAGTAGGAAAGGATGCCGGGGAAAGCGCGCAGGCCGGTGACGCTGGACAGGTTCACGATGGTGCCGGGGCGCCGCTGCAAGTGGGGCAACGCGAGTTGGGTCAGTCGGAAGACCGAGCGCAGGTTCACATCGAACATGCGGTCCCACTCCTCCAGCGCGGTGTTCTCGATAGTGCCGCTTGCGATGAAGCCCGCCGCGTTCACCAGAACGTCCAGGCCGTCGTAGCGTTCCACGGTCTCACGGACAAGAGCCTCGGCGTGGGCCGGGTCGGTGACATCGCCGCGCAGCGTCAGGCAATCGCCGCCTGCGCCGTCGATCTCCTCCGCCGTCTCGCGCAGCCGGTCCTCCCGGCGCCCTGAAACGGCCACCCGCGCCCCGGCGGCTGCGAAGCGAACGGCCACTGCCCGACCGATCCCACTGCCGCCGCCCGTGATCAGGGCGGTGCGATCCTCGAGTTCCATGGTCCGTCCTCGTCTCCCCTCAACCGATGAAGTAGAGTATACGAACCCATGAGCGTCCAGGACAACAGCGTGGATCTCCGTGTCGAGACGGGGAGCGGCGGCCTGACCATCCATCTGAAGGGGCGCCTGGACTCGCGCACCACCGGCAGCGTGTGGCGGCGCGTCCAGGACGCCCTGCGCACCCCGGCGGACCTGGTGGTGGACGCCTCGGGCATCCGCTACTGCGACATCTCCGGAGTGGGCGTGTTCGTGGATCTCCGCCACCGCCAGCAGACGGCGGGCCGCAGCTTCCGCATCCAGGGCCTCGCCGAGGAATTCCAGCGCCTGCTCGACCAGTTCGACCGTGTGGACCCGGCAGCGCTGGGCGAGCCGCCCAAGCCCAAGCTTCCCCTGCCGGAGCGCGTCGGCCGATCCACCATGGAGGTCTGGGAGGACTTCCGCGACCTGGTCGCCTTCGTCGGTGAGCTGGTGGCGAACCTGGGCAGCGTGCTGACGCGTCGGCAGAGGGTACGCTGGGCCGACACGCTGCAGATCGCCGAGTCGGCCGGCGTGCGTGCGCTGCCCATCATCACCCTCATGGGCCTCGTGCTCGGGCTCATCATCGCCTTCCAGGGAGCAGTGCCTTTGCGGCGCTACGGTGGCGAGGTGCTGGTGGCGGACATGGTGGTCCTGGCCATGTTCCGGGAAATGGGCCCGCTGTTCACCGCCATCATGCTGGCGGCCCGGTCGGCGTCGGCGTTTGCCGCCGAGCTGGGCACCATGAAGGTCAACGAGGAGATCGACGCCCTCAAGACCATGGGGCTGCAGCCGGTATCGTTCCTGGCGGTTCCGCGGGTGCTGGCCGGAGTGTTCGTCACGCCCCTCCTCACGCTGTACATGAATCTCTGCGGCCTCATCGGCGGCGGTGTGGTGTTCGTCGGGCTGGGGCTGGCGCCGGGGACCTATCTCGAGCGTATCGTGCTGCGGGGCAGCGCCGGCGATCTCATGGGCGGCCTGTTCCGTTCTCTGGTATTCGGCATCATCGTCGCCGGGATCGGTTGTATGCAGGGGCTGCACACCGGCACCGGCGCCCGGGCCGTGGGGGAGTCCACCACCCGTGCCGTGGTGAGCTCCATCATCCTGATCATCATCGCCGACGGACTCATCTCGGTGGTCTTCTTCTTCCTGGGATTCTGATCCATGGCGGCCGGCAAGGCGGAACCCATCATCCATGTGAACGACTTCACCGCCGCCTACGGTGACCACGTCGTGGTGAAGGACGTCACCTTCGAGGTGCGCCGCGGCGAGGTGTTCATCATCCTGGGCGGATCCGGCTCCGGCAAGAGCACCGTGCTCAAGCACATGATCGGCCTGTACCCGCCAACCAAGGGTGATATTCTCCTGGACGGTCGCAGCATCGTCACGGCGGAGGGCAGGGATCGTCTCGATATCCTGCAGCGCATCGGCGTGATGTACCAGTCCGGCGCGCTGTTCGGGAACATGACGCTGCTGGAGAACGCCCGGCTCCCCATGGAGGAGTTCACCGATCTTCCGCGGGACGCCATGGACCTCATCGCAGCCATGAAACTGAGTCTGGTGGGCCTGGGAGACTCCACCCACCTGTTGCCGTCGGAGATCAGTGGAGGCATGCAGAAACGCGCCGCCATTGCGCGGGCCATGGCACTGGATCCCGAGATCCTGTTTCTGGACGAGCCCTCGGCGGGGCTGGATCCCATCACCTCGGCGGATCTGGATCAGCTCATCCTGCGGCTCAGCCGCACGCTGGGGATCACCTTCGTGGTCGTGAGCCATGAGCTGCCGAGCATCTTCACCATCGCCGACCGCGTGATCATGCTGGACAAGCGGGTGAAGGGGATGGTGGAGAGCGGCGATCCGAAGTACTTGCGCGATCACAGCACGAATCCCTGGGTCCGGCAGTTCTTCAACCGGGAGGTCGAGTCCGACTCATGAGCGCACCAGCCAACTACTTCCGACTGGGACTGTTCGTCATCATCGGCATCGTTCTGGGGATTGCGGGGGTCATCATCTTCGGCGGGTTCCAGTTGTTCCCGGAGTCCAAGCTCATCCTGGAGACCTACTTCGAGGAGTCGGTGCAGGGTCTGCTGGAGGGTTCCAAGGTGCGCATGCGCGGCGTGGCCGTCGGCACAGTGGAGCACATCGGTTTCGTCTCCAGCACCTACGAGCTGTCGGAGGATCTGGACGTCAAGTACGGGCGCTGGATCCTGGTGCGGGCCGCCATCGACCCGGAAGCCTTCGAGGGTCAGAGCGTCCGGAGGCTGGCGGAACGCCTGCCGGCCCGGATAGAAGTCGGGTTGCGTGTCCGCATGGCGTCCTCGGGGCTCACCGGTGCCAAGTTCATCGAGGTGGACCGCCTGGATCCGCAACGCTACCCGGCTTTCGAGCCTCCATGGACGCCGGAGAACACATACGTTCCGTCGGCCACCGGTGTCTTCTCGGCCATTGTCAGCTCGGTGGACCACATCGTGGAGCAGATGAGGGCGCTGGACTTGAAGACCCTGCTCGGCAATGTCGAGAATCTCGTGCAGTCGGCCGAGCGGGCCATTGACGGCGCAAGGGTCCCCGAGCTGAGCGCGAAGGCCGAGCTGGCGCTTGATAGTTTTCAGGGAATCCTCGACGGGCCTGAGATGCGGCAGAGCCTGGCCAGCATACGAGAGGCGTCGGAGTCGGCCAAGGTGATGGTGTCGGACCTGCACGACATCGTCGCGGGAGAGAAGATGCGCGGCACCATGGATGACCTGGCGCATTCCGGGCAAAGCATCAGGGAGGCGGCCGATCAGCTGCCCGCCGTGGTCAACCGGCTGGACCGCACCATCCAGAACCTGGATCGCGTCATCACCAGCGAGTCGGAGGACATACAGGTGCTGATCATGGAGCTTCGCATTACCATTCAGAATCTGCGGGAGCTCAGCGACCTGGCCAAGAGATATCCGGCCTCGGTCCTGTGGGGAAAAGAGCCTCCCGCGTCGGTTCCGGAGGAGAGACCATGAGGGCGCGCGTCGGTGCCACGGTCGTCGTTCTGGGTTGTACGCTGCTGGCCGGCTGCGGCGTCCTGAAGCGGGCGCCCGCGGAAAAGAGCTACTTTGTCCTCGAGGCGGCCAGGCCCGACGCGCAGATACCCGCTCGCGACGGCGTGATCCTCTACTTGCGCACCCTGCGCGTCTCTCCGATCTACGAAGGCCAATCCTTCGTGTATCTGCTGCAGGATGGCACCTGGGAGCGCGATTTCCACAACGAGTTCTTCGTCCTGCCGGCGCATCTGCTCACCGGCGAGGTGCGGAACTGGCTGTCCGGTTCCGGATTCATCCGGAGGGTCACGCGCACCGTCGCTGTGGATGAGGGGATGCACGCCCTCCACGGCAACGTCGAGGCCCTGTACGGCGACTACAGCGGTGACACCCCCATGGCGGTTCTCGCCATCGAGTTCGTGGTGCTCCGGTCCGTGGAGACCGTGGAAGTCCTGTTCGACAGCAGCTACCGCAAGGAGGTGCCCATCTCCCGCGGGGCGCACGCGCTGGTGGACGGCTGGAACGAGGCGCTCGTCGCCATCCTGGCCGAGTTCGAGGAAGACCTCCGGCAGGTGGACTTCACCGTTCCCTGAGACGTGGTTCAGGCGCGCGAGCCGTTGAGGATGCGGTGCAGGTACTGGCCTGTGTAGGATTTCTTTATGGCGGCCACTTCCTCGGGCGTGCCCTGGGCTATGAGGCGCCCGCCTGCCTCGCCGCCCTCGGGACCCAGGTCGATGATGTGATCCGCTCTCTTGATCACATCCATGTGATGCTCGATGACGATGACGGTGTTGCCCTCGTCCACCAGCCGTTCCAGCACCCGCAGTAGCTTCTTGATGTCCTCGAAGTGCAAGCCCGTGGTGGGCTCGTCCAGGAAATAGACGGTCTTCCCTGTGGAGCGCCGGGACAGCTCCTTGGAGAGCTTGATGCGCTGCGCCTCGCCGCCGGACAGGGTCGTCGCCGGCTGACCCATCTTCACGTACGAGAGCCCCACGTCGTCCAGCGTCGCCAGCTTGCGCCTGATGTAAGGGACATTCTCGAAGAACTCGAGCCCCTGGCTCACCGTCATGTCCAGCACATCGGCGATGTTCTTGCCCTTGTAGAGGATCTCCAGGGTTTCGCGGTTGTAGCGTCGCCCGTGGCACACCTCGCAGGTGACGTAAATATCCGGGAGGAAGTGCATCTCGATCTTGATGACACCGTCCCCCTGGCATGCCTCACAACGCCCACCCTTCACGTTGAAAGAGTAGCGCCCGGCGCTGTAGCCGCGTGCCCGTGACTCCAGGACCTTGGTGAACAGGTCACGGATGAACGTGAACAGCCCGGTGTACGTGGCGGGGTTGGAGCGCGGTGTACGGCCGATGGGCGATTGGTCGATGCGCACCACCTTGTCGATGAGGTCGATGCCCTTGATGGCCTTGTGCCGCCCGGGAACTTCGTTGGCCCGGTAGAACTTGCGGGCCAGGGCCTTGTAGAGGATCTCGTTCACCAGCGTGGACTTGCCCGAGCCCGACACGCCGGTGACGACCGTGAACAGCCCCAGCGGGAACTTCACCTTCAGGTTCTTGAGATTGTGCTCGGCGGCACCCTCCACGGTGAGGGACCTGCGCGGGCCGGCCTTTCTTCGCCGGTCCGGTACCTCGATCTTCATCCGCCCCGAGAGGTAGGCGCCGGTGAGGGAGTCGGCGCAGGCCTCGATCTGCTGCGGCGTTCCCCAGGCCACCACCTGCCCGCCGTTCTCGCCGGCGCCGGGGCCCAGGTCCACGACGTGATCCGCGGCACGGATGGTCTCCTCGTCGTGCTCCACCACGATCACCGTGTTACCGAGGTCCCTCATGGCCATGAGCGTCTCCAGCAGGCGGCGATTGTCACGCTGGTGCAAGCCGATGGACGGTTCGTCCAGCACGTAGAGCACGCCGGTGAGACGCGAGCCGATCTGCGTGGCCAGGCGGATGCGCTGTCCCTCTCCACCGGACAGCGTGGCGGCGGAGCGGTCCAGTGACAGGTACCCCAGGCCCACATTGAGCAAGAACCCCAGCCGCTCCCGGATCTCCTTGAGCACCGGCTGTGCGATGAGCGTTTGCCTCTCGGTCAGTTCCAGCGCCTCGGTGGCGGCCACGGCATCGGTGACCGTCATGGAGGCGTAGACATTGATGTCCTGGCCACCCACCTTCACCGCCAAGCTCTCCGGCCGCAGCCTGCGGCCCTTGCACTCGGAGCACCGGTGCAGGGACATCTTGTCCTCGATGTCCTGCCGGATGCGCGCGGACTGTGTCTCGCGGTAGCGCCGCATGAGGTTGGGCATGACGCCCTCGAACGGACGCTGGAACTGGAACCTGCTGCGGCCTGACTTGTACTCGAACTCCAGATCCTGCTCGCCGGAGCCGTGCAGGATGAGCTGGCGCACCACCTTGGGCAGCTTGGACCATGGCTTGTCTGGATCGACGGGATGCAAGCGGTTGATGGCCCGCAGCACCGAGCTGAACACACTGCCGCTCCACCCGGATGCGGCCAGCGCCCCTTCACGCAGAGACTTCGAGGCGTCCGGCACCATCTTGGACTCGTCGAGCTCGCGCCGGACGCCCAGACCGTCGCAGCTCTGACAGGCGCCGTAGGGCGAGTTGAATGAGAACGCGCGGGGTGTCATCTCCGGCATCGAGGTTCCGCAGTGGATGCAGGCCAGCATCTCGGAGAACAGGATCTCCTGGGGGTTGCCCTTGTTTCCCGGCTCCTCCACCAGCGCCAGCACCAGTCCGTCCCCCAGGCGCAGGGCGGTCTCCAGGCTGTCGGTGAGACGGTTGCGCAGACCGTCATCGCGCCCGGCGACCAGCCGGTCCACGATGATCTCGATGTGGTGCTTGCAGCGCTTGTCCAGCTTGGGAGGCCGGCTCAGGTCATGTAGGTTGCCGTCGATGCGCGCCCGCACGAAGCCCTTGCGCTGGGCGGAGGCCAGCTCCCGCCGGTACTCCCCCTTGCGTCCGCGCACGATGGGCGCCAGAATCTGGAACTTCGAACCTTCGGCCAGCTCCAGCAGCCGGTCGGTGATCTGCTGCACCGTCTGGCTGGCGATCTCGCGGCCGCACCGGTGGCAATGCGCCTGTCCGATGCGTGAGAACAGCAGGCGCATGTAGTCGTAGATCTCGGTGACCGTCCCCACCGTGGAGCGTGGGTTGCGGGAGGTGGTGCGCTGCTCGATGGAAATGGCGGGGGAGAGGCCCTCGATGAACTCCACATCGGGCTTTTCCATCTGCTCGAGGAACTGGCGCGCGTAGGCCGAGAGCGACTCCACGTAGCGCCGCTGTCCTTCGGCATAGATGGTATCGAAGGCCAGGGAGGACTTTCCGGAGCCGGACAGGCCGGTGATGACGACCAGACGGTCGCGGGGGATCTCCAGATCGATGTTCTTGAGGTTGTGCTCGGAGGCGCCCCGGATGATGATGCGGCTGTTGTTCATCGCTCCACCTGGAATGTCACCGCCAAAGAGAACCAACTTTTGTAGCATAGGCCCGGAGGGTGGTCAAGAGAACCGCGTCAGGGCGCTGTTTTCGACACTGTGGGTTGATCCGCCGGCAGGGCTCCGGTAGAGTCAAGCACCCGCAGGCAGGCGGGTCTACATTGAGCCGCGGCCTCTTGCGAAGGGATCATTCATGAGCCTCCCCGCTGCTGACCATCGGCATTCCAGGAACTCCGTGATCTGTCTAGTGGCCCTCGGCCTCCTGACCTGGGCCGCCCCGGCGACGGGCAAGAAGAACAAGTTCGTCGCCTACACCATCGTCCCGGCCGTGGGGGAACAGAAGGGTACCTCCGGGCCGCAGAAGATCCAGATCTTCCGTGAGGGCGTCTCGGCGGAGATCTCCTATGTCACCGGCGTGACCCGGCGTCGAATGATGACGGCGACGCTCGGGCTGGAGTACGACCCCTTCGCAACTCCCTCCGGCACGGCGCCCAGGTTCTACACATTCCTGCTCAGCCTGGAGAACACCTCCGACCGCGCGCTGTTCTTCAATCCCGGCACCAGTCGGATCCTGAACAACACCAACAAGGTCGCCTATCCCCTGGACTACACGGCGCTCTATCAGGACGTTGCGCGCGGGACCAATCTCACGCTGAGGCAACTCCAACAGGTCATCTACGACCGCACGTTCGATCTGAGGCCCGGCGCCAAGGCCAGAAAGCTGCTGGTGTTCAAGAGCTGGCGCGACTACAAGTGGGAGACATTCACGCTGGGGATCACCCTGAATTCCGATGGACTGTCGGTGGTGGAGCTATCGGTTCCCTTCCGCAAGGAAGTGCTGCGTACCGAGAAGAAGGGGAAGGGGAAGTGAGTGCACGTATCCTGGATGGCGCCCTGGTAGCGCGGCAGATCCGCGCCGAGGTGGCGGCGGACGTGAAGGAACTGCAGCAGCGCGTGGGCCGCCCCCCCGGGCTGACGGTGATCCAGGTGGGGGAGGACCGCGCTTCGGTGGTGTACATCCGCAACAAGGCCCGGGCTGCGGAGAAAACCGGAATCCGTTCCTCGGTGAGCCGTTTGCCGGAGACGTCCACGGCCGCGCAGGTCCTGGCTGAGGTGCAGCGCCTGAACCAGGATGCGGAGACCGACGGCATCCTGGTGCAGCTTCCGCTGCCCCACGGCATGGCGTCCGATGAGATCCTGGAGGCCGTCGATCCCGACAAGGATGTAGACGGCTTTCATCCGCACAATGTCGGGCGACTTGCACTGGGTCGCCCGGGTTTCGTTCCCTGCACGCCGGCGGGCATTGTGGAGCTGTTGCGGCGCAACGACATTCCCCTGGAGGGCCGCCATGCCGTGGTCCTCGGCCGCTCGAACATCGTGGGCAAGCCCATGGCGCAACTCCTGCTGGCGGCGCACGCCACCGTCACGGTGTGCCATTCGCGCACCCGCGACCTGGCATCCGTGGCCCGGGGGGCCGACATCCTGGTGGCGGCGGTGGGTCGCAAGGGCATGGTCACCGAGGAATTCGTGCGACCGGGGGCGGTTGTAGTCGACGTGGGCATCCATCCGGTGGACGACGAGGACGAGGCGCGCGATCTATTCGGTGATTCTCCGCGTCTGGAGAAGTTCCGTGAGAAGGGAACCACCCTCGTGGGAGACGTTCACCCGCGCCGTGTGCGGGACGTGGCCGGCTGGCTTTCGCCGGTTCCCGGTGGGGTGGGTCCGCTGACCGTGGCATTGCTGCTGCGCAACACCTTGCAGGCGGCCCAGCGGCGCACATGATTCCGCGTATCCTGTCGGTGGGGCTGACCGGCGGCATTGCCTGTGGCAAGAGCGTGGTCACCGGGGAACTGGGGCGGCTGGGCGCCATCATCCTCGACGCCGACGAGATGGTGCACAAGCTCCTGGGGCCCGGGGGAGCGGCGTTCCAGCCGGTGGTGGACCGCTTCGGCGTGGAGATCCTGGACTCGCGCGGGCACATTGACCGGGCGGTGCTGGGACGGCGGATATTCGCGGACCCGCGGGAACGCTGGGCGCTCAACGGTATCGTCCATCCGCTGGTGATGCAGGAAGAGGAGCGTCTGCTGCGGGAAATCCAGTTGCTCGGCGAGGACCGGCTGGTGATCACCGATGCGGCGCTCATCGTGGAGAGTGGAGCGCACAAGCGCTTCGACCGGTTGGTGGTGGTGTACTGCTCGCCCGAGCAACAATTGCTGCGGCTCATCGAGCGCGAACGCCTGGATCGTGACGAGGCCCTGCAGAGGATTCAGTCGCAGATGCCGGCGGAGGACAAGATCGCTCTCGCCGATTACACCGTGGAGACGGACGGGACTGCGGAGGAGACGCGGGAGAAGACCCGGGAGCTCTTCCGGCGGCTGCAGGCCGACATGACGGAGGGGGCCTCCGAAGCATAGGCCTGCCGCCTGTGGCCAGGACCCGAACCCGCTCCGCTCCTCCCGTTCCCTTTCTCCCCACCTTTCCTTCCTGCCGTGTCGGAATTGGACAGGGGTCTCTTGCTTGACACTATGTAAGGAGTGCCCAATCTTTTGTCCTGTCTATAGTTCTTATCGTTGTTATGTATATGCGTTTTTTGGCGGGGCTTTGGTTGGATGAACAGACGGATTCCTTCTCTTCTTGCGCTACTCCTGGTGGGAGTGATCTATCTGGAGGGAGGGATGGATTTTGTCGAACACCGGTTGATGGATCTGCGGTTCCAGCTGCTGGGGCAGGAGCCCACCGGGAAGGTCGTGGTGGTGGCGGCGGATGCTCGCAGCCTGGAGTCGTTGAAGGTGTGGCCGTGGCCGCGGGGATATCACGCCACGGTGCTCAAACATCTCCTGGCGGCCGGGGCACGTGAAGTAGCGTTCGATCTCGACCTCAGCTCGCCGTCCGCGGAGAAGGAGGATGCTACCCTCGAGACTGCGTTGAAGGCGGCGGGAGGGCGCACCATCCTGGAGGTGGCCAGCCGCTGGCAGCCAGGGCGCGGAGGCGGACGATCCGGTGGTGGGTGGGTGAAGACACAGCCGCTGGAGCGGTTCTCCTCCCATGCGGTGCTGGCCGGCACGAGCCAGCGTCCCGAGGGTGACGGACTCATCCGGCGCCATAACCTCGAAACGCTGTTTCGCGGGCCGTCCATGGTAGACGCCCTGATGGGGAAGTCGAGTCCCGGGGCCAGCTTCTACATTGACTTCGGCATCGATGCGGCGAGCATCACCGAGATCTCCTACCTGGATGTGCTCACCGGCAAGTTCGACGCTGCGAAAGTCCGGGGCCGCAAGGTGATCGTGGGGACGAACGCCGTGCGGTTGGGCGAGCAGGCGGCGGTGCCGGTGCAGGGTTTACTCTCAGGAACGATCCTGGAGGCCCTGGCGTTCGAGTCCATGGCCGGCGGCCGGGCCTTGAGACGGCTGCCTCGGGCAGCGGGCCTGATGGGCGCGCTGCTGCTCTCGTTACTGCTGGGCCCGCATCTGGACACTGCATCATGGCGCCGGGGACTACTCGTGGTGAGCGGCGTCAGCGTGGGGCTCTTCGGGCTATCGGTTGTGGTGCAGGCGACGGCTCCTGTGCTTCTGGACATCTCTCCCATGGTGCTGAGCCTGGGGGCGGCCTACGCCTTTGCGCTGGTACGTCACATCGATCGCCAGCATCTGGGCCTGCTCTCCCAGACCGCCGAGGCGCGCAAGGCCGGGATCATGATGCGCCATGTGGTGCAGAACAGCTCCGATGCCATCATCACCGTGGGTACCAGGGGGCGCATCCAGACGTTCAACCCCGCCGCCCAGTCGCTATTCCACTTCCTCGCCGGAGCCGTGCGCGGCAGGCCCGTATCCGATCTGGTGGCGGGGGGGCTGTCCGCCGCGGAGGCGTCGGACGGCAGCGGCCGGTTGCTGTCCACCCCGGTGGAGGGCGTGGGCTACCGCCGTGATGGCAGCACCTTCCACCTGGAGATGTCGGTGACCAGTTCGTCGCTGGAAGGACAGCGCCTGCGCGTCGCGTTCCTGCGCGACATCACCGAGCGCAAGAAGCAGGAGGCGGCGCTGGAGCATCAGGCCACACATGATGCACTGACGCAGCTTCCCAACCGGGTCCTGCTGCAGAAGCGGGCCGAGGACATGCTCCGGCAGGCCAAGGAAGAGGACGGCCACGCCGTGGTGCTGGTCCTCGACCTCGAGCGGTTCAAGGAGGTCAACGATAGTCTGGGACACGAGATGGGCGATGTCCTGCTGCAGCAGATCGCCCGTCGCCTGGAGGAGCCCCTGCGTGACGACGACACCATCGCACGCATCGGTGGCGACCGGTTTGCGGTGCTGCTGCCGCAGGCGGGGATCGAGCCGGCCCGGGCCATGGCGCGGCTTCTGGTCACCGCACTGGCAAAGCCGTTCGAGCTGCAGGGTCTGTCGCTGCGCGTGGACGTGAGCATCGGTATCGCCCTCTACCCGGATCATGGCCTGGATGCCGTCTCGCTGCTGCAGCACGGCGACGTCGCCATGTACGTGGCCAAGAGGACGCATATCCAGGTGGCGCTGTACGACCCGGAGAAGGATCTGAGCAGTGTGCGCCATCTGACCCTGAGGGGAGAGTTACAGCAGGCAGTGGACAAGGATCATCTGGTCCTGCACTACCAGCCCAAGATCTTCGCGGCCAGCAACCGAGCCTTTGGTGTGGAGGCGCTGGTGCGCTGGAACCATCCCCAGCACGGCCGGGTGTTCCCGGACGAGTTCATCCCGCTGGCGGAGAGCACCGGGCTGATCAAACCCATCACGCGCTGGGTCATGCGGGCCGCCGTGGCGCAGTGCGCCGAGTGGCAGCGGCAGGGCCTGCTTGTGAGCCTCTCGGTGAACTGCTCGGCGCGTAATCTCATGGAGGACGATCTGCCGCAGGCCATCGACGCCATCCTGCGGGAGCATGGGCTTCCCCCCCATCGGCTCACGCTGGAGATCACGGAGACCAGCCTCATCGAGGATCCCGAGCGGGCACTGCAGGTCGCGACGTACCTGCACAGCCAGGGCGTGTGCATGTCCATCGACGACTTCGGAACCGGTTACTCATCGCTCGACTACCTGCGCAAGCTGCCCGTTCAGGAGCTCAAGATCGACAAGTCGTTCGTCATGAACATGGACGAGAATGAGAGCGACGAGAAGCTCGTGCTCTCCATCATCGACCTGGCCCACAACCTGGGGCTCAAGGCGGTTGCCGAGGGTGTGGAGACCGAGGCCGTCTGGCAGCGGATCCGCTCGCTGGGATGTGATGTCGGCCAGGGTTACTACTTCGCCCGTCCCATGCCGGCGGAAGCTCTGTCGGAATGGCTGCGGACCTCCGACTGGCGCCTCAAGCAGAGAGAGGCGGGCGGGGCCTCCACTGCCACGATGCGACCGTAATTAGAACGCCCGGCCGAAGGCGAAGTGAAGCCGGCCGCCCTCCTCGTCCCCCTTCCGATCCAGCTTGAAGCCGTAGTAGATGCGGATGGGTCCCGCAGGCGTGACGTAGCTGAAGCCCGGGCCGGCCGTGAACCGCAGCCCGTCCAGATCCACGTCGCCGATCTCCGGGTACACGTTGCCCGCATCCAGGAACAGGTGGAGGTTGAGGCGGTCCATGAGGCGGAAACGCGCCTCCTGGTTCAGCACGATCAGCGCCGCGCCTCCCACCGGGTCGCCGCTATCGGCATCGAGAGGCCCCAGGAAGTCCTGCTTGAAGCCGCGCACGTTCTCGATGCCGCCGGCGAAGAAGCGCTCCGAAATGGGGATCTCCTCGGTGCCGCCGAACTGCCGGGACAGACCGACGCGGGCCGACGTGGAGAACACGATGTTGCCTCCCAGGAAGGGCCAGAAGTGATTGCGACCCATGAAGACCCGCGCGAAGCTCTCCTCCGAGCCGACGGCGCCGGTGAACACCGACAGATCCACGGCGCCGATGCCGCCGCGGTGCGGCAGGAACGGATCATCCAGGGCATTGCGAACCACCGCGGTTCCCAGTGAGGCCAGGAACACATCCTCCTCGGTGACCTCGTCCCTGCTGATTTCGATATCGGAGAGGCTCACGTCCTCGAGCCGGTAGCGCACCATCAACGTGGAGCGCCGGCTCAGCCGACGCGACACCTGCAACGAGAGGAACCGGGTCTCCTCGGTGAACCCATCGCGCTCGAGCTCCGATACACCCAGGGAGCTGAGGAAATCCTGGCGGCTTCCGCGGATCCGGCGCCAGTGGGTGAACAGTTGGCCCACCAGTAGATCGCCCCCGACGCGGAGCTGCAGGGAGGTGGAGATGGGAAGTCCCCTCAGCGGTTGGTAACCCAGGGAGAAGGAGAAACGCGCGCCCTCCTCATCGTCCACTCCCACCCCGATCCCCAGATCCAGATTGTCCCGCTCGCGCACCCGCACCACCACGTCGCGAACCGAGTCGCTGCCGGGGACCGACTCGCCACGCACCACGACGCTCTGGAACATCCCCAGGGCCCGCACCCGCTGCCGCGCTTCTGCCATCTCCTCGCGCCGCAGAAGATCGCCCGGCTCGATTTCCACTTCCCGGCGGATCACGGCCTCGCGTACTCTCTGCTGACCCTCCACGCGGATCCGCCCCACGCGTAACTGCTTTCCCTCGCGGATGCGATAGGCGGCTCGGGCGCCGGACTCGCCCTTCTCCAGCGTCCACAGCACGCTGGCATCCGCATAGCCCAGGTGGTGATAGCGCCCCTGGATCTCCGCCGCATAGCGCTCCAGCCGGCGCGGATCCGGGTAGCCGTCCGCCGACGGGGGCTTGCGATCCTCCTCCTCCAGCAGGCTCCACCACTCCTCCATCTGCGCATCCTCCAGGACGTGATTCCCCTCGAAGCTCACTCCCTCCAGGCGACTGCGGGATCCTTCTTCGACCTCGTAGATCACGGTGGCCTGGTCCGGCGCACCGGGGTACTCCTGCCTCGGAGCCGGGATCTGTACGTCCAGGAATCCGTCGGCGTAGTAGAGACGGCGAAGAACGTCACGGTCCGCATCGAGCAGAGTGTCGGTCAGCTTCGGGTGCCGGATGCCCACCCGGTGATCCGCTTCCAGGTGGCTCCTGATGTCGGAGTCGGGCCGTAATTCCAGACCCTCCAGGCGGACCTCGGTGATCCGGACCACCGGGCCGGGGTCCACCTGTAGCACCACCTTCAGGCCCTCACCTTCCTCCAGAAGCTCGGCGGATGCGGTCACCCGCGCGCGCCCGCGCTTGCGGTAAAAGGACTCCGCCGAGCGCACCGCCTGCCCTGCCAGGTCATCGGCGTGTGACACCTCGCGCCAGCCGTTCAGCACTTGCTTGCGGAACTCGCGGGCTTCCTCCTTCTCCTTCTTCTTTCTCCCGGCCGGGCCGCCCGAGATTTCCAGACGGACGCGCGCACCCGGATCCACCTGGCAGCGGATGGAGACGGAGCCGTCGGGCTCCGGCCGCTGGTCGCAATCCACCCGAGCCAGAGGATAGCCGCGGCCGGTCAGCCGCCCCCGTGCCCGTGCTGCCATCACCAGCAGGTCGTGCCGTTCCACCAGCGAGCCGGGTTGGATGTTCATGGCCTTCCGGACGCTCTTTTTTCCCGGCGGGTCGGGAACGCCGTCCAGCGTCAGAGAGTGCACCCGCTGCATGGACTCACCGCCGGCATTGCGCGCCGGCTCCTGGTCGTCGAGCTTCTTGCCGATGCGGAAGCTGCGGACGTAGCGCAACTCCGCCAGGTTGGCTCCGCTGATGTCCTTGGCCTCGCGCAGCTCCAGGTGGGGGAGCAGGCGATAGCGCAGTTCCACGGTGGACTCACCCGTCCCACTGATGCCCGTGGACCAGGATGAGGAGAGCCGCGAAGAGATCTGTGCTCCGAGTGTCAACTGTCGCGTGGTGTCGCCCTGGGTCTGCACACCCAGCGGATCGTAGTCGGCTCCCACGTCCGTCAGGGTTCCGGGAGCGCCGCTGAGCGATCGATCCGGGCTCGAGGCGGCGCGGAAGGAGTCGCCGCCCTGGCGCAGGAAGCCCCCGCTCAGGAGCATGGCGGCGATCTCGTCCTCGCCCAGCTCCGGTTCGGCGGACAGCTCGAAACGCAGGTCCGACAGCCTCCCGCTTGCATGCACGCGCACCTTGTACGGATCCAGCTTTTCGGCCCGCGCCTCGGCATCGATCTCCGGATCGTTGGGAAACCCCGGCGAGAACACCAGTGTGGCCCCGGAAAGGGTGTAGTCCACGCGCTGGAACCGGAGACTCCCCGCGTTGATCAGATCCAGGGTTCCGTCCAGCACCGGACGGGCCGCGGTCCCCTGGACCCTGAGATCGGCGCGAAACTCCGCTCGCCCCAGATCGTTGTCCAGCCACAGCCTGTCTGCTGCAGCGACCGTGAGATCCAACTCCAGGATGTCGGGGGGGCCCGGGATGGGAGGCATCTCCAGCCTGCGGACGCGCGAGAGCATCGATCGTTCCAGGTTCAGCCGGCGCGTGAACCGGCCCTGCAGGAGGCGCACGTCCCCCTGGACGAGCGCGCCATCCTGATCGCCCTCCAGGAGCAGCTCGAAGTCGGAGAGGGTGGGGAAATCGTCGGGGTAGCGCAACGCCACCCTGCGTCCGGTGAATTCGATGCGATACCCCACGAACTGCCTTCCGTCGGTGCGCAGCTCCCCACTGGCTTCCAGCTGTCCGCCGGCAAACTGGCCGGTGAGCTGACGGATCAGGATCAGCTCACCGTCGATCTGTACGGAGGCACTGACATCCTCGATGGCATGGTGGAAGTCGAACAGCTTGAGATAGCCCTGCCGAACGTCCAGCCGTCCGCTGAGCCGGGGCTCCGCACCCTGGCCGTCCAGTCGCAGATCCAGGGTGGCGGTGCCCGCCACGCGCGCATTGTGCACGAACGGTTGCACCAGCCCCAGGTCGCTCACGCCGCGCAGCTCCAGGAAGTAGCTCAGCGGACGGCCGAACTTTCCCTCGCCCGCAAGCGTGAACTCCAGGTCGCCCAGGCGAAGCGTGGCGGCCGGTAGCTCCAGCCGGTCGCCCCGGGCGAGCAGCCGCATCGGCTCCGCGGTTTCCAGGCGGCGGTCCGCGTTCACCAGCAGGACGCTCTGCGTCTCCAGGTCGGCGGTGAGGCGCGAGAGGTCACGTAGAGGAACCGCGAACCGGAGCCTGGTGGCGCCCAGGTGCGCCACCAGATCGCCTGCTTGCGGGTGAGAGGCCAGCGAGAGCTGGAACGGCTGCAGCGACAGGGTGCCGCTGCTGTTGCGCGCCTCATCCCAAGCAAGGTCGGCATGCCCGGTGAGCAGGCCGTCGGTGCTGTCGATCTGCACGGACATCTTCTCGTCCGTCACCTCCAGCCGGCCGTGCAGATCCATCAGCTCGGTTCCCTCCCACGACAGGTCCTCCAGGCGGAACGCCACCGGCTCCACCGGGCGCGGTGCGCTGAGGGTTCCCGTGAGGGTGGTGGCCAGGGACAGCCGGCCGTGCAGGCTGTCGAGCCCGGGGATCACGTTCACCGGAACATCCTGGAACTGCACTTCCAGCCCACCCCCGGTCTCGCCCTGCAGCGAGCCGGATGCTCGCACGGTTCCGTCCTGCGCGCGCGCGACAAACTGCTGCACGTGGACGCCGCGCCCATCCAGGGCGATTTGCGCTTCCACCTCCTCCAGGGACAGCACGTCGGCCACCTTGATCTCCCGGCTTTGCAGCGTTCCCTGCAGTCCGGCGTCGTCGGGGCGGAACCAGGCCTGTCCCTGCGCCGCGATCTGCCCTTGCAGTTCCACGGGCCAGGCCAGTGCGTCCCCGAGCTTCGCCAGGTCGAGTCGAACGGCGCTCCATTGCAGTTGCCAGTCGGGATCGGCTGCCAGGGCTCCGTCGCCGTGGACGCGCACGGACGCCAGGTCGCCGTCCAGCCGTAGATCGTCCAGGTAGAGACGGCCTCCCTGCAGTCGCAACGACCCGTGAAGGTTTCCCAGCGGCAGGCCGGCCAGCGTCAGCGCCCCGCTGGTGAGTCCGCCGTCGGCCTCGGGCAGGAGCAGGTTGCCGGCCAGCTGGCCGGTCCAGCGCAAGCTGCCACCGGCGCGTTGATCCACCAGCCATTGCGTGACCGGGAAGTGCGGGGAGAGGGTCTCCGCCAGCAGCTCCAGCGATGCGACTTCCAGGCCGACGTTCAACTCCAGGCGGCCATCCAGGCCTGCGCTTCCCACCATCTGCAGCCTGGCGCCGGGCATCTCGAGGTGGCCGCTCAGGTCGTGCAATTGCTGCTCCGCCAGCAACGCGCGCATGCTACCCTGCGGACGCAACCCGCCGGCGGACGCGCCTGCAGGTACGGCCAGCGACAACGCCAGTTCAGCGTCGGCCGCATGGGCCTGCCCCACGGGAAACCCGCCGTCGATCTCCACGGACAACAAGGAACCCAGGGGCGGTACCCTGCCCGGGACCAGCCTCTGCAGCAGGTCGTCCAGGCGGGCCTGCTCCAGCCGCCCGTTCGTGGCGAAGCGCCACGCGTTCCCCTGCCGGCGGAAGTCAGCGCCGCCGGTCAGCATTCCCTGCAACAGACCACCGCGGATGGAATAAAGGTGGATATCTCCCGACGCTGCCGTGCTCTGCAGCCCCACGTCGGTGACCGCGAGGTCAACCACCTCCACACGCCTGGAGTGCGCCCGGCCGCTCAAGTTCCATTCCGGGCCGGCGCCGCTCACGTTCCCGGACCACTCCACCTCCCCGTCGGGCAGCGCCGCCTCCGGCAAGGAAAGCAGCCGCGCCACCGCCATGGAGGAGGCCCGCACGTCCAGCTGCAGGTCATACGCCGGGGAAGCCCCGTGTCCGCGGCCGAAGTGCACGCTGCCACTGGCGCTTGCCTGACCCAGTTCCCGGAAGCGCGCCAGCGCGGAGACGATGTTCAGCTCCTTGCCCTGGTGCCGCACCGTTCCCTCCAGCGTGGCCGGCGAAAGTTCGGTGCCGTCGAGGGTCACCCTGACATCGGGGGACGTTACCCCGGCTTCCAGAATCCAGTCGGCGAACAGCAGGGCGGAATCGGCGTGGATGTCGGTTGCCTCGATGAGCAACCCTCGCTCGACGTCCTCGTAGCGCAGGCGTCCATCCTGGAGCAGGAAGCTCCGGATCCGTACCCGGGCCTTGCCCGCGGAGCGCGAGCGTCCCCGCGGTGGCCGATCCGGGAGGTCACGGAAGTCCAGATGCGGAGAGACAACGACGAGGTGCGACAGGGTGAGGCTGCGTCGCAACAACGGCAGCAGCTCCACGTCGGCCTGCGCCCGGGCCACCTGGGCGGAGCCGGCATCCCCACAGTCCAGATGGAGGCCCGTGAGGGTGAGACGCGGCGGAAAGTAGTGCAGCTCCAGGGAGTCGGTGGCCACGGAGCAACCGGTGCCGCGCTCCAGCGCGGCCGGAAGGCGGCTCCGCACCAGGCCTCGCACCGCGGCCAGACCCACCCAGACTCCCAGAGAAAGCAACGCCAGGGCCGGCAGGATCCAGATTCGTCTGCGTCGCTGTGCTGCCAAGATGCTCCCGTCCGTTTCGATCCCCGGCACATCGCCCGGGCATATTAATGACCGTGCCGGCCGATGACAAATGGCGGATATGGTATCCTCCGTGAACCCCATGCCCATCCGGCCCCTGATCCTGACCTATGCCCACCGCTGGCTCCCCAACGACACATCGTTCTGCATTCCCGCGCATCTGGATCGGAATCGTTTCGAGCCCATGGTGGCGCTTCCTCGAGGGGGCTCCCTGGCCGACCGCCTGCGCGATCACGAGGTCACGGTCTCCGTGGTGCCGGGATTGGAGCGCTGGACCGGCGGCTGGCAGCGTCTGGCGGCACGCCGCGTGGTGCGCCGCCTGGTGGCCGTGGCGCGTGACCAGCAAGCGACGCTGATCCATGCGGATCGCGGCCCGGTGGTGCCGTGGGGCGTGATGCTGGGGCGCCGGACGGGTCTTCCGGTCATCGGCTGCATCCGCAACCGCTACTCCGAGGGGCGCACGCGCAGATACCGTCTGCCGGAGGTGGACCGGGTCATTGCCAACAACCGGGCGGCGCTGCGTGCCAAGCGCGGTCTGCTGCCCGTGGAGGGCAGCACCGTCATTCCCAATGGCATGGACCTGCATGCCTTCGATGCACGCGAGCCCACGCGGGACGTGCGCAAGGAACTGGGCATCCCGAAGGATGCCGTGGTGGCGGGCGCGGTGGTGCTGCGGCGTATCAAGCGCCCGGATTGGGTGGTGCGCGCAGCGGCGGAGTTGGCCGATTCCCAGCCGTCGGCGCGCTGGCTGCTGGTAGGTGGTTTCAAGGATGCAGCGTGGGAGAAGGAGATCGAGAACGCCGTGGCGCAGAACGGTCTGCAGGATCGCTTCTACTTTGCCGGCTTCCAGGACTCCATGCCGCCTTTCTTCCGGGCCATGGACCTTCTGTGCCATCCATCGCGCCGGGAGGGGGCGCCGCGCGCGGTGTTGGAGGCGATGGCAGCCGGCCGGCCGGTGGTGGCGGCCGATGTGGACGGCGTTCCGGATCTGGTGGAAGATGGCCGCACCGGCTACGTGTTCCCGGTGGACGACTTCGAGTCGTTCCGCGACGGCGTCCGGCGCCTGATGCAGGAGGAGGTGCTGCGGCGGCAGATGGGAACGGCGGCGCGGGCGCGCGTCGAGGAACGCTTCACCCTGAGGTCCGCGGTGGCTGCCTACGAGGACTTCTACGAACAGATGCTGCAATCCATCCCAGGATAGAGACCATGTCCCTGCTCGAACGGCCGTTGCTGGAAGCTCTCTTGCGTACCCTGCTGCGGCGGGGCGGAGACTTCGCGGAGGTGTTCGTCGAGCGCCGGGCGAATCAATCCATGCGCATCGACGACGGCAACATCGAGGAGGTGGCGCTGGGCGAGGATCAGGGTGTAGCGCTGCGGCTCATGGATGGTGAACGGATGCTGTTTGCCAGCACCAACCGCATCGATGAGGCCGGTCTGCAGGAGGCCGCGTCACGGCTGGCGGCGGCACTGGGCGGCGAACCGCAGGCGAACCTGGAGCCCTTGCGGCCGTCACGCGCCGTCGTGCCTCCCGGTGTGGATCGCCCGCCGAAGGAGGTGCCGCTGGACGAGAAGGTGGATCTACTGCACAGCGCCGACCGGGCAGCGAGGGTCTACGATCCGCGCGTGCGGCAGTTCACCGCGTTCTACGCCGACAGCCATCGCCACACGCAGGTGGCCAACTCGGAGGGTGTGCTGGAGGGCGACCATCAGGTCTACACCACGCTCTACTGCAACGCCCTGGCGCGCCAGGGGGCCGACACCCGCACGGCAACCGAGGTGCTCTCGGAGACCCGGGGGTTCGAATTGTTCCGCTATCACCCGGCGCACAAGGTGGCGGAGGAGGCCGCTCGGGTGGCGGTGCTGCAACTCGACGCGCAGCCCGCGCCGGCGGGAACCTTCACCGTCGTCCTCTCCAGCCGGGCCGGCGGCACCATGGTGCACGAGGCGTGCGGCCACGGGCTGGAGGGAGACTTCGTGCACAAGAAGCTGTCGGTGTACGCCGGAAAGCTGGGCGAGAAAGTCGCGGCGGACGTCATCACGGTGGTGGACGACGGGACGCTGCGCTACCTGCGCGGCTCGGCGCGCATCGACGACGAGGGCACGCCCACGTCCAGGGTGGTGCTCATCGAGAACGGCATCCTGCGCGGCTATCTGCACTCCCGTCGCTCGGCGGTCGAACTGGGCATGAGCCGTACCGGCAACGGGCGGCGCGAGAGCTATCGCTACCCGCCCATCCCGCGCATGCGCAACACCATGATCGAGCCCGGCTCGTCCGATCCCGACGCCATCGTGCGCTCGGTGGAGGACGGCATCTTCGTGTCGCGCATGGGCGGCGGCGAGGTGGACATCACCTCGGGCAAGTTCGTGTTCGCCGTGTCCGAGGCCTACCGCATCCGGGGCGGCAAGCTGGCCGAGCCCATCCGCGACGCCTCGCTCATCGGCAGCGGGCCGGAGGTGCTCTCCAGCATCGACATGGTGGCGCACGACCTGGGTTTCGGCGTGGGTACCTGCGGCAAGGATGGCCAAGGCGTTCCGGTGGCGGACGCGCAGCCCACGCTGCGCATTCCGCGCATCGTGGTGGGGGGGACCGCGGGGTGATGAGCCGGCTGCACAACGACGCGGTCCTGGACGCAGCGCTGGCGGAGTTCCGCCGCCGTGGACTGGAGGAGGCGGAGATCTACCTGGAGGACGTCACGCTGGAGTCCGTTGGCGTCTCCGCCGGCAAGGTGGAGGCGGTGGAGAGCAAGGCGGAGCGCGGCGCCGGCGTGCGCGTGCTGCAGCAGGGCCGTGTGGGCTTCGCCTACACCGCCGACCTGAGCACCGGCGGCGTTTCCGCAATGGTGCAACACGCGGCCGATGCGGTAGTGCATGCCGGGGCGCAGGAGTCGCGCCGGCTGCCGGCGCCGGACTCGCCTCCTGATCTGGAGGGAAACGCGGACCCCGGACTGGAACAGTGCGCCGTCGCCGACAAGATCGCCATCGCCGTGCGCATCGAGGAGGCGGCCCGGGCCCACGACAACCGGGTGGACAGCATCCGCGAGGCACGCTACCAGGACGTCAGCGGATCCATCGTGGTGGGAAGGGCGGGTGGCCACCGCTACGGCTTCTCCTTCACCCGGGCGTTCGGATTCGTCGACCTGGTGGCGCGGCAATCGGGTGAGAGCCAGTCGGGCTTCCACGCCGAGTTCGCCGTGGGACCGGCGGCACTGGACCCGGCGGCCATCGGTGCACAGGCCGCCGCCAAGGCGGTCCACAAGCTCGGCGGCCACCCGTGCGAGACGCGCCGGGCATCCTTGCTGCTGGCGCCGGAGGTGGTGGACGGACTGCTGGAGTCCCTGGCGCCGGCGTTCTTCGGCGAGCATGTCCTCAAGGGCAAGTCGCTGCTGGCCGACGCGCTGGGGCAACAGGTGGCCGGCGAGCGCGTGACCCTGGTGGATGACGGGCGCCTGCCCGGGGGCTACAGCACCGCTCCCGTGGACGGTGAGGGTGTGGCCACGCGCGAGACGGTGCTGCTGCAGGAGGGGGTCCTGCAGGGCTACCTCCACGATGGATTCTCCGCCGTTCGGATGGGAGTCGCCCCCACCGGCAACGCCGAGCGCGACACCTATCTCTCCACGCCCACCACCGGCACCAACGCCCTCACGCTCAAGCCCACCGGCGAGAGCCGCGCCGACCTGCTGGCCGCGGTGGCCGACGGCCTGCTCATCGAGGAGGTGATGGGCCTGCACACCATCAACCCCATCACCGGCGACTTCTCCCTGGGTGCCGTGGGACGCGCGGTGCGCGGCGGTGAGATCGAGGAGCCCGTGGCCGGCATCGCCATCGCCGGGGACCTGCGCCAGTTGTTGCAGGCCATCACCGCGGTGGCCGACGATGCACGTCTCATGACCAGCGGCAATGCGGTCTCCACCATCCTGCTGGAGGGCATCACCGTCGGCGGCGAGTAGCTTCCATCCCGCAACCACAACACATTGATAATAAACATCTTACCTGGCAGAGGGAAACTGTGCCGGGCGGAACCCGCGTCCATCCGGAGTCGCAGTAACGGAAATGGAGGTGAAGACCGGAAATCCGTAATGGGTGAGCGGCAGAGGGGCTGCTAGCCGGCGCTGAGCTCGTTGGCCAGCCAGGCCTTGGCCTTGAGCCAGTCGGTGCGGATGGTGCGTGACGAGAGGTCCAGAACCTCGGCGATCCGGTCCTGGGTCAGGCCACCGAAGAACTTCAACTCCACCACCTGGCTGAGCCGCTTGTTCAGCTTGGCCAGCCGGGTGAGCGCCTCGTCCACGGCCAGTAGCACGTCGCTGCGAGCCTCCACCGGGATCTCGGCGTCGCCCAGCGAGAGGACCGGACGGCCGGGGTCTCGCTTGCCGCTATGCCGGCGGCGGAAATGATCCACCAGGATCTGCCGCATGGCCCGGGCCGAGAGGGCGAAGAAGTGGCTGCGGTCCTTGACGCCCGGCTGGATCCCCTCGAACAGCTTGAGATACGCCTCGTGGACCAGTCCGGTGGTGTTCAGCGTGCCGCCGGAGCGGCGCCGCAACTGGGCCCGGGCCAGCCGCCTCAGCTCGTCATAGACCTGCCGGTAGAGCAGGTCGACGGCCTCGGCGTCGCCGTCCCTGGCCTGCTGGAGGAGCTGGGTGATATCCGCTGGCATGGCTTGCAAGACATCGAGAGCCTGAGCGTCATTCTAACACCCCGCCCTCGGACCCGGCCGCTGCCGGGTTGAAACTGCCGGTTTCCGCGCCGGTTCTCGTCTTCATGGATAGAGGGAACGATCAGCGCACAACCGGCGAACCGGGGCGAGGAGAGCGTCATGTCTAGCAAATTCTTTTTCTTGAACGTGTTACGTTGTATCGCGTGGGCGTGGCTTGCCGGCGCTCTGCCGGTGGGGGCAGCCATCCAGGAGGAGTCCACCTCGGCCGGTGTTCCGGACCTCCGGATCGTCGGCTGGACGGTGGACGACAGCGTCCTCGGGAACGGTGACGGCGGTCTCCATCCGGGCGAGACGGCGCTGCTGCAGATCTTCCTGTCGAACCAGGGAAACGAGACGGCCCGTAGCGTCGCCGCGACCCTCTTCGAGGTCACCGACCACCCCGACATCGAGATCCTCGACAAGTTCGCCCTGTGGCCCGACCTGGTGGCCACCGGCGTCCCCGGGGCCAGCGATACTCCCCACTTCCGCATTCAGGTGGCCCAGACCCGTCCCTGCTACTGGGAAGTACCTCTCCGTCTCGAGATTGTCGCGGCGGACGGCTACTTCGAGACCCGCGAATTCACACTGGTGATGGTCGATCCCCGCACGACCGACCTGGCGGAAGGGGCAGCGCGACCGTTCTATTTCGGCGCCGATCCGTTCGATGGTCTCGGAGGCTCCGTCGCAGCCGGTGACCTCGACGGCGATGGCTTCGACGACCTCATCCTCGGAGCACCCGGCGGGGACGGTCCCGTCAACACGCCGTTCAACAATGCGGGGGAGGTGGTGGTCGTGTACGGCGGGCCGGTGCATCTTGCCGACACCGACCTGGCCTCGCCCCCCCCCGACATCGCCTTCATCGTCGGTGAAGGTGGATCCGAGTTTCTTGGACAGTCCGTCGCCGCCGCTGACCTGGACGGCGACGGCTTCGACGACCTCATCCTGGGAGCCACGGGCGGAGACGGTCCCGGCAACACCCGGGGTTCAGCAGGGGAGGTGGTCATCGTGTACGGCGGACCGGTGCGCCTTGCCGACCTCGACCTGGCCTTGTTCCCCCCCCTGAGCGTCGTATACGGAGTCGATGCCGGCGACCAGCTCGGACAGTCCGTCGCCGCCGGTGACCTCGACGGCGACGGCTTCGACGACCTCATCCTGGGAGCAGCCTCCACGAACGGTCCCGCCAACACCCGGACCTCTGCGGGGGAAGTGGTCATCGTGTACGGTGGGCCGGCGCGTCTTGCCG